>NZ_JBBGZG010000015.1:0-155696 GCF_037479315.1 Comamonas sp. MYb69 | reverse complement strand
CTTTACCATTCAGTTCGGAGACCGCATCTCCATCAACTGAAGCCCGTCCCGTTTACACAAAATATCGGACACGCCCATTCCTGATGTCACCGCCAACGACTATGTGGAAGGCAGCGGCAGCGCCATCAACAAGGCATCGGTCCAGTTGTTGAGCGCTCCGCAGTATGGCGCGCTGAGCATTCCCGATCCCAGCCACCCCGAGCTGATTCTCTACACGCCCGATGGTGTGTACTTTGGCGATGTGACTTTCCAGTACAGGGTCTGCGATACGTCGACCCCTACGCCTGCCTGTACGACCGATCCTGTCACCGTCACCTTGCATATTCCTGCCAAGGTCACGCCACCTGAGCCGGCTGCGCCAACGCCCGTTCCCGGGCTGGCTGGTTGGGGCATTGGCTTGTTGTCGATGCTGACGCTGGGCCTGGCCGGGTTCTTCAGCAGAAAGCGCCACACTGCCTAGTGACCAAACCCTCTTCGGAGGGTTTTTTTGTTGCCTGGGGGCAGCGGTGCATCGAGCGGCGCACGGCCCAAAGAGGCCTTGGCCCCCTTGCGAACGCTGCGCTCACTTCATCCGCTGCAGCCGCATCGACACCCGAAAGCGCTCGGCCGGGTGGGTGGTGATGCTGGCCTCGAACAGCTCGCCGTCCAGGTCCAGATAACGCCGCACAATCTTCAGCGCTGGCGCGCCCAGGGGGACTTCCAGCACCTGGGCCAGCGCCGCGTCATCGATCTGCACGGCCTGGATGTCCTGGCGGATCTCTGCAATCTGGCGGCCATAGCGCTCCTCGATCAGACTGCTGATCAGCACGCCCGGGCTGGCGCGCACCAGCGCCCCAATGTCCTGGTACTGCGGGTCCACATAGACATCGGTCCAGCCAATGGGCGGGGCCTTGCGGTCGCCTTCCAGGCGCAGACTGGAGATGCACAGCCAGCGCGCGCCTGGCGGGCATTCCAGCTCCTGCGCCAGGCTGGCGCTGGCCATGGTTTCTTCAATGCGCTGCACCTGGCGCAAATGCTCGGCACCAAACTGCACCAAGTCATCCACCGAGGCGAGGGTGGGGCGGAACGGGTTCCTGGGCTTGGAGGCCTCCACGCGCGTGCCCACGTTCTTTTTGCGCGATACCAGGCCCCGCTCCTGCAGCGCTGTCAGCGCCGCACGCACAGTGTGGCGGCTCGTGTGGTAGTGCTCGCACAGCTCCAGCTCGGTGGGCAGCAGCGCCCCCACCGCGAAATGCCCGGAGGTGATGGCGTCGGTCAGGTGGTTGGCGATATCGCTGAAGTTCAGTTTGCGGGCGGTGGCGTCATTCATGGAGGCAAGGGTATACCCTGTAATGCATATGTCCGAACATATTTATAGTTCATATGTCCGGACATAATGAGTCCGGACATAGCATGTCATCTACTCTAACGCACTACAGCACCTACCATGAGCGCCACCTCCCTTCCTCTGTCCAGCACGGTTGTCGACTCCATCCTGTTCCGTGACGCCTTTGGCACCCAGAAGATGCGCGACATCTTCTCGGACCAGGCCTTGATCCAGCGCTATATCGATGTCGAGGTGGCCCTGGCCAAGGCCGAGGCGCGGGTGGGCGTGATCCCCGCCGATGCCGCCGAGGTGATTGCGCGCGAATCGCAACTCGCGCGCATCGACTTTGACCACATGCGCCATGAGACGGACATCGTGGGCTACCCCATCTTGCCGCTGGTGCACCAGCTGGTGGCGATGTGCGGTGAGGCCGGCCGCTATGTGCATTGGGGCGCCACCACGCAGGACATCATGGACAGCGCCGTGGCGCTGCAGGTGCGCGATGCGATCGACAGCATCGATGCCGATGTGCGCGAGCTGCGCGGCATCCTCGCCAACCTGGCCAAAAAGCACCGCGACACGCCGATGGCCGGCCGCACCCACCTGCAGCAGGCGCTGCCGGTGACCTTTGGCTATAAGGTCGCCATCTGGCTGGCCATGTTTGACCGCCACCAGCAGCGCCTGGCCGAGCTGCGCCCGCGTGTGGCGGTGGTTGAGTTTGCTGGCGCCGCTGGCACCCTGGCCTCGGTCGGCGAGCAGGGCTTTGCGATCCAGAAGGCGCTGGCCGAAGAACTGGGCCTGGGCGTGCCGGCCACCACCTGGCATGTGGCCCGCGATGGCTTTGCCGAAACCATCAACCTGCTGGCGCTCATCACCGGATCGCTGGGCAAGATTGCGCTGGACATCATGATCATGGCCTCGACCGAGTTCGCCGAGGTGTATGAGCCCTTCGTCAAAGGCCGTGGCGCCAGCAGCACCATGCCGCAAAAGCGCAACCCCATCTCCAGCGAGCTGATGCTGGCCGCCTCCAAGGCCGTGCGCCAGCATGCCGGCCTGATGGTCGATGCGATGGTGCAGGACTTTGAACGTGCCACCGGCCCCTGGCATGCCGAGTGGATTGCCATCCCCGAGAGCTTTATCCTGAGCTCGGGCGCGCTGCACCAGGCCAAGTTTGCGCTGGGCGGCCTGATCATCGATGAGGACCGCATGAAGCACAACCTGGGCATCAGCCGGGGCCTCATCGTGGCCGAGGCCGTGATGATGGGCATGGCCCCGCACATTGGCCGCCAGCAGGCCCACGATGTGGTGTACGACGCCTGCCGCACCGTCAACGACAAGGGCGGCACCCTGGCCGAGGCGCTGGCTGCGCTGCCCGAGGTGACCCAGCACTTTGACCGCGCCACCATCGACCGCCTGACCGATCCGACCAACTACCTGGGCCTGGCGCCACAGATGGTGGACCGCGCGCTGACCCTGTCGGCGCAGGTGCAGGCCTGAGGCTGCGGTGGAGGAGACAACAATGACGACTACCTCAACTCTGGCACCGGTGCGCAAACTGCCCTGGTACCGCAAGCTCGGCATGCAGGTGCTGGTATCGCTGGTGCTGGGCATAGCCGTGGGCTTTGTGTTCCCGGCCTTTGCCTCCAAGCTCAAGCTGCTGGGCGACATGTTTTTGTCGCTGATCAAGGCCGGCGTGGCACCGCTGGTGTTTTTGACCATCGTGCACGGCATCGCATCGGCCGGCGATGTCAAAAGCGCGGGCCGCGTGGGCTGGCGCGCGATTGTCTATTTTGAGATCGTGTCCACCATCGCGCTGGTTGTGGGCTTGCTCGCGGGCAACCTGATCGAAATCGGCAAGGGCATGGCCCATGTGACGGCCAGCACGGCTGCGCCGGTGGCCAAGGCGGCAGCGCCCCAGGGCTTTTTGGAGTTCATGGCGCACATCGTGCCGGACAACTTTGTGGGCGCCTTTGCCAAGGGCGAGCTGCTGCAGGTGGTGGTGCTGGCCGTCATGGTGGGCATCGGCATCCTGGCCATCCCCGATGCGCGCCGCCAGCCCATCAATGCCGCGCTCGATGGTATCTCCGAAGTGCTGTTTGCCTTTATCAACCTGGTGATGAAGCTGGCACCCATCGGCACCTTTGGTGCGGTGGCCTACTCGGTCGGCAGCAACGGCACGGCGGTGCTGATTGCACTGGCGCAGTTCGTGCTGGGCTTTTATGTGCTGGTGGCGCTCTTCATCGCCGTGGTGATGGGGTTGGTCGCGCGCATTGCGGGCTTTAGCCTGTGGCGCTTTGTGCGCTACATCAAGGATGAGATCCTGATCGTGCTGGGCACGGCCTCGTCCGAGAGCGCACTGCCGCGCCTGCTGGTTAAGCTCGAGCGCCTGGGCTGCGCCAAGCAGACGGTGGGCCTGGTGCTGCCCACCGGCTATGCCTTCAACCTGGACGGCACCTCGCTCTTCATGGCCATGGGCGTGATGTTCATCTCGCATGCCTACGGCGTGCCCTTGAGCCTGGACCACCAGATCGGCATTCTGCTGCTGATGCTGCTCACCTCCAAGGGCGCAGCCACGGTCTCGGGCGGCTCGTTTGTGGTGTTTGCGGCCACCGTCACCTCCACCGGCATCCTGCCTGTGGAAGGCCTGGCCGTGATCTTTGGCGTGTACCGCTTTTTGTCGATGGCGATTGCCACCTGCAACACCCTGGGCAACAGCGTGGCCACGGTGGTGGTGGCCAAGTGGTCGGGCACCTTCGATGCGCAGGCTGCCGAGCGCTACCTGTACCCCGAACGCTACCCGCAAACCCAGGCGGGCGACGAGGCGATGGACGATGGCAACCTGCTGGCAGCCGATGCCCACGACAGCACTGCCAGCCCCGCCCTGCAACGCAGCCCCAGCGCAGGCTGAGCCCACTGAACCCCGGGGCATGCACCGCTGGCATGTCCCCTGGAGACACAGCATGAACGACAGCCGTATCGAGCATGACGCCTTTGGCCCGGTGGAGGTGCCTGCCGCGCGCTACTGGGGCGCGCAGACGCAGCGCGCGCTGGGCGTTTTTACCATCGGCACCGAGCGCTTTCCCAATTGCCTCATCGAAGCCTTTGGCCTGCAGAAGATGGCCGCCGCCCAGGCCAACCAGCGCTGCGGCGTGCTGGATGCGCGGCTGGCCGACGCCATCGTGCAGGCGGCAGCGCTGCTGCGCGACGGCGCGCATGCCGCGGATTTTCCGCTGACGGTCTGGCAGACGGGCTCGGGCACCCAGACCAATATGAATGCCAACGAGGTCATCGCCAACCGCGCCAACGAGCTGCTGGGCGAGCCGCGCGGCAGCAAGGCGCCGGTACACCCGAACGACCATGTCAATGCCTCGCAGTCATCGAATGACAGCTTTCCGACGGTGATGCATATCGCCACGGTGCGGGAGCTGGAAGAGCGCCTGCTGCCAGCACTGGCGGTGCTGCAAGCCAGCCTGGCTGGCAGGGCGCAGGCCTTTGCGGGCGTGGTCAAGATCGCGCGCACCCATCTGATGGATGCCGTGCCGATGATGGTGGACCAGGCCTTTGACGCCTATGCCCGGCAGCTGGCGCTGGGCATGGAGCGGGTGCGGGCGACGCTGCCGCGCCTGCTGGTGCTGCCCCAGGGCGGCACAGCGGCAGGCACCGGCCTCAATGCGCCGCCGGGTTTTGATGCCGCCTTTTGCGAGGAGCTGCAGGGCCTGACCGGGCTGGCCTTTGTGCCCAACCCCAGCAAGTTTGAAGGCATGGCCGTGCACGATGCGCTGGTCGAGGCGTCTGGCGCGCTCAACACGCTGGCCAGCTCCCTGGTCAAGATCGCCAACGACCTGCGCCTGCTGGGATCGGGCCCGCGCTGCGGCCTGGGCGAGCTGCACATTCCTGATGACGGCCTCACCTCATCGATCATGCCTGGCAAGCGCAACCCCACCATTGCCGAAGCGCTGGTGCAGGCCTGCCTGCAGGTGATGGGCAACCACAGCACCATCACGATGGCCAATGCCTCCGGGCTGTTTGAGCTGAATGTGGCCAAGCCCGTGCTCATCTACAACCTGCTGCAGTCAATCCGGGTGCTGAGCGATGCGGCAAGTGTTTTTGCGACCCGCCTGGTCGATGGCCTGCGTTTGAACGAAGAGCGCCTGGCTGCGAATGTGGGCAGCTCGCTGCTGGTGGTGACCGCCCTCAACCCCGTGCTGGGTTACGACCAGGTGGCCCGCATCGTGCGCGAGAGCCTGGCTACCGGCCGGCCCCCGCGCGAGGTGGCCCGGGCGCTGGGCTTGCTCAGCGGCGAGGACTACGACCGGCATGTGGATGCCAAGGCCTTGGCGCGGCCCCATCCAGCGCCCTGATTTTTCTAACGACAAGGAGACAGACATGACATCGTTTTTGAAGATCGGTATGGCGGCGCTTGCCCTCATCAGCGCTGCAGCCGGGGCAGGGGCCCAGGGCTACCCATCCAAACCCATCACCTGGATCGTGCCGTTTGCCGCCGGTGGCCCCACCGATGCGCTGGCCCGCAGCGTGGCCGAGCGGGTGGCGCGGGAGGTGGGCCAGCCCATCATCATCGACAACGCGCCCGGCGCCGGTGGCACGGTAGGGTCGGCCAAGGCCGCGCGCGCCAAGCCCGATGGCTACACCATGCTGGTCGGCCACATGGGCTATATGGGCGCGGCGCCCGCGCTGTACAAAAAACTCAGCTACGACCCGGTGAAGGATTTCGCGCCGGTGTTCCGCTTTCCCGACACGCCCCTGGTGCTGATGGTGCGCAAGGAGCACCCAGCCAAGGACATCAAGGCCCTGGTCGAATGGGGCAAGGCCCACCCGGACAAGCTCTACATCAGCAATGCGGGCATCGGCTCCAGCTCCCATCTGATCGCCGCCTTGTTCGCCACCTCGGCCGGAATCAAGGTCACCCTGGTGCCCTACAAGGGCGCGGGCCCGGCTTTGCTCGATGTCATCGGCGGCCAGGTCGACGGCATGTTTGACCAGACCAACACCGCCCTGCCGCAGCTCAAGGACGCCAAGCTGCGCCCTCTGGCCGTCACCTCCAGGCAGCGCTTGCCGCAGCTCAAGGATGTGCCGACCTTGGACGAGACCGCCTTGCCAGGCTTTGAAGCCAGCACCTGGTATGGCATCTATGCGCCCAAAGGCACCCCCCAGGAGGCGCTGGACAAGTTCCAGACGGCCTACCTGAAAGTCATGGGCGACAAGGAATACACCGACAAGCTCGTCAGCCAGGCCATCCAGCTGCTGCCACCCGAGCAGTACAGCGGCCAGGCGCTGGGCCGGCACACCGAGGCGGAGGTGGCACGCTGGAAGGCGGTGGCAGCCAAGACGCAGATGGCGTTGGATTGAGAGGGGGAGGGCTTGGTCGTAAAGCAGGCGGGCGTTGCTGTGCAGTGGAGGTAAATGTGGGCATACCTTTACTGGACTACGGCGCATGCCGCAGGTAAGGCGAAGATCGAGTCAGTCTCTAAAGCTGGTATGAGCTGGGTCGTTGCTGCCTGGCTGTTACTCGGTGCAATCGCATTCTGTAAATCCGCAGGCACAGCTTGAGTGTTTACGGAGGCAAGGCTGTCGTTGCACTTGAGCCATTGCTGCGGTTTTCGCTTCTTCAGTGGGTCTCTGTCCCACAGTGACGGCTGTGCCCCATCGTCAAGTGGATACTTTTGTTTACTCGTACCATGCTTTTGGTTACAATGAGATTGGCTGGTAACTTGATAAATTAGCACTAGTAATTTAAGCCTATCTATTTAGGTGGTCTATTTCTGGTAAGAGATGCCGGTTGATATTAATTGAATGAAAAATATGCCTGCAATAAAAATATTGAAGTGGCTATTTTTAATGATAAATACTTAAGCGTATATTTAAATTCAATGCAAGCTTTAAAAGATGTTCTCGATAATTATCATGAAAGTCTTAAAGGTGTAGTTGCTATTCGTACAAGAAGCGTTGATCAGCAGGCGATTTTTGAAAAACTTCCCAATTTTTTTCAAAAAATAATTGATCACACTAAAGATGGTGGCGATTTTATAGTTCAGCCATCGATTGGTGCAGGGAATATGACAAGTATTCCATGGGTCGCTATCCTTAAGAAATCAGTGACTTTGACCGCTCAGGATGGGTATTACATCGTTTTATTGTTTGCGCAGGACATGAAGTCATGTACTCTTAGTCTTGATCAAGGTGTCACAGAATTAGGCAAAAAATATTCCAGCAAGCTTGCGATAGTAAAAGCACGTGAATTTGCTGAGCGAGCAGTGCTTTGCTTTAAGCCTGACCCGCGAGCAACAATAGGTCCCATCAATCTAGCAGCTAAAAGTGGCATAGGTAAGGCATACGAAGCTGCAGCCATCGAAAGTTTCCGCTATGAAGTGGATAACTTACCTAGTGAAGAGACTTTAATTGCAGACTTCGAGATCCTTCTCGATCATTATGAGCGTCTCATTGAAGTAGCTGGCTCTAGTCTTGAGTCTTTGGCGCCTATTACCGAGCGGCAGTATCAGGCCGCAGTGCAAGGGATTGCGGAGCTAGACCTATCAGCATCGTTGCGTCAAGATGTGCCCAAGAAAAAACCTCAGCCTGTTAGCGGTGTGGCACGTACCTGCTATTCACGCGATCCTTCGGTTGCAATAGCAGCTCTATCTGCCGCAAATTTTCAATGCGAAGTTGAATCTGGCCATCGAACGTTTACCTCTAAGGCAAAAAGACGACAATATATCGAAGCGCACCATTTGATACCTATATCGGTGCAGGATGAATTCGAATACTCGCTAGACGTTTCGGCTAATGTTGTGGGGCTGTGCCCCCTATGTCACAAGCTTTTGCACCTGGGTATGCCTGCAGATAAAAAGCCAATTTTGAATAAATTGTTTGAGGAGCGCAGAGATCGTTTGCGTAAATCAGGTATTCCTATGACTGAAAAAGACCTTTTCCAGCATTACAAAACTGAGCTTGCAGAGGAGGATGCATAAGTAATTCGGTAACCTATTAAAGGTTTCTCGAGTTGCTTATATGTTTTGCCTCTTGCTTTAATTGTAAATTCAATCGATGGGTGCCCATCTGCCATTGAAAATTCCGAGGCTTGCTGGTTGCTCTTGCTGCTCAAGCCGATATGGACCCTGGCAAAGATCCGCCCACCGGCCCCCAGCCTTTGACATGCTCCACCAAGGCCCGCAGCTTGCGCGGCTGGTTTCTGCGGTTGGGGTAGTAGAGGTAAAAGCCGGGAAAGTAGGGCAGGTAGCTGTCCAGCACCGAGACCAGCTCTCCGCGTTCCAGGTAGGGTGCAAAGGTCTCCTCCATGCCGATGGTGATGCCGCCATCGGCCAGCGCGGTGCGCACCATCAGCAGCATGTCGTTGGTGGTGACACGGGGGGTGAGCGCCAGGCTGAAGTCGCGCCCGTTTTCCTGGAATTCCCAGCGATAGGGGGCGAGCTCCAGCTCGGCGCGCCAGCCGATGCAGCGGTGGCCCAGCAGGTCATTGGGGTGCTGGGGCGTTCCCTGTGCGGACAGGTAAGAGGGCGTGGCGACGACCACCTGCCGTTGCGGCCCTGTCAGGGGGATGGCGACCATGTCCTGCGCGATGACTTCACCGAGGCGCAGGCCGGCATCGAAGCCACCGGCAATGATGTCGGATTCATCATCGGTGACGGTGACATCCAAGGTGATATGCGGGTGGGCGGCAGCAAAGGCGCTGATCAAGGGGCCGGACAGAAAGCGCTCAGCAATGGAAGTGACCGCCACGCGCAGCAGCCCGCGCGCGGGGCCTTCTTCGGATACTTCTTCTAGCGCCACCTGCACGGCAGCCAAGGGGCCGCTGATTTGCTGGTGCAGCGTCTGGCCGGCCTCGGTCAGGCGCACATGGCGGGTGGTGCGGTGGACCAGGGCGATGCCCAGTTGGTCCTCCAGCTTGCGCATCGCTTGGCTGACGGCAGAGCGTGTGACGCCCAGCTGGTCGGCCGCGGCACGGAAGTTTTGCGCTTTGGCCACCGCCAAAAAGCAGTGGAGCAGCTGGAGTTCGTCTTTCATTGGTTAAAAAGTCTAACCAGATTGTGCAGCATTGGTGCACTTCTCTGATCAAGCCAAGCTGCCTACAGTTTGAACTTTCCAACGCCATGTGCAGAAAGTTCTCCATGAAAAACTTGATCGACAAAGTCATTTTGGTCACCGGTGCCAGCAGCGGTATCGGTGAAGCCACCGCCAAGCTGCTGGCCGCCCATGGCGCTACCGTTGTGCTCGGCGCCCGCCGGGTCGACAAACTGGGCCAGATCGTGGCCGATATCCAGAACGCAGGCGGCGCGGCCGAAGCGCTGGCGCTGGATGTGACCCAGCGTGCGCAGCTGCAGGCCTTTGCCGATCATGCGCTGAATCGCCATGGGCGCATCGATGCCATCATCAACAACGCTGGCGTGATGCCGCTGTCACCGCTTGCCGCATTGCGGGTGGAGGAGTGGGACTGGATGATTGATGTGAACATTCGCGGTGTGCTGCACGGCATTGCAGCGGTGTTGCCCACCATGCGCCAACAGGGCTTTGGGCATGTCGTGAACATTGCCTCCATCGGTGCGCATGCGGTGTCTCCAACTGCCGCCGTTTATTGCGCCACCAAGTACGCGGTATGGGCGATTTCGGAAGGGCTGCGGCAGGAACGCAGCGATATCCGCGTGACCACGATCAGCCCCGGGGTGACGGAGTCGGAGTTGGCGGAGACCATCACGGATGCCGCTGGCCGCGAAGAGATGAAGGAGTTTCGCAAGGTGGCCATCAGCGCATCGGCGATCGCGCGGGCCATCCATTTTGCAATCTCGCAGCCGGTGGATGTGGATACCAGCGAGATCATCATGCGGCCTACGGCGAGCCCGCATTGATGAAAATCTGATGATGGGCGGGCGTGACAGTGCTAGCTTGAGGGGCACAGGGCTTTTCAGGCCTTGGCTTCTGCAATGCTGGTAGCACGCTCTCGCAATTGCGCCATGCAATGCGGGTCTGGAAACTCTTGGACTTCGTACCGAGGGAGCACGTAGGGGAGCCGTTTCGCAGCAGAGCCAGCACACGCTAGAAAGTCGCCCATTGATACGAAGAGCGCATCCGCAGTTTCCCCTTCGAGCAGGCATACCAGGTCTGTTTTCGGCAACCATGTGTACACACCTTTAGCCAGAACTGCGTAGCTGATGAGCTGGTTGTCTTCTTTTCTTTCCACCAGGCTGTGTGTCGCCACAAACACATCGCGTCCAGCTTTCTCAAGCGTGGAGTCCAGCGCCTGCTTCTGTTGCGCATAATCGCCCACGAGAAGCTCTCGTTGGAGCCTGCGCAACTTCTGGCCCACCTCCCCTGGCGGGCACCAAGGCCTCCAGCTCCCATCAACCAGTTCCAGCATCTCGGCGGACAAGGGTCTGGAGTTTTCCAGCAAGATGGCGCGCGCCTGGTCAATCAGGATGGTCAATGCTTCGGTATTTTCCGCACTGCAGACAAGCAAGCAAGTCCGGTTGGGCACCATCACTACAGGATGGGCCCCCACTGGTAATTGCCAGATGAGTTCCTGGATCAGAATTCGCGCAGCGCGTGGTGATCTCAGTAGTTGGAGGCGAAAAGCCCAGGGCCGAGCTGATAGAAAGACGGTGCTGCCTTGTGGCGCAGGTTGTCGATCGCTACCTGAAGCAGTTCGTCAAAAGTCTTACCCCAACGCGTCAAGGCATCCGAGCCAACCTGAACGATAGTCAGCTCGGTGTCGATAGCCACCCCTATGCCCAACTCGTCGGTCAGAGAGCGAAACTCCATGGCATCTGACAGCGGTTTATCGTCGCCCCCTTCGATGCGCAGCAAGTCGATGCCCGAGAGATTTCTCAGTACTGGCAAGAGATGGTCTTTGGCATCTGCAAAGCTGATTTCCTGAACGCTTGGAGCGATGACGCCTTGGACGAGGATATCTATTTGCGCCTTGCGCAATTTCGGCTCGGCGCGGCAGTAATCGATATAAACGTTGTGCAGGAAGATGCGTCCGCCTCCGCCGTACTGAATCAGGAACTTTTCTCTATCCAACGTAAAAGTCTCAGAGGGGCGAGCGCGCTGCAGTTCCTTCAAGACGATGTTGCCGAACTTCTCTTCATCTACAAGGCGATGAAGGAATTTGCTGAGAAAGGAAAACATAGGAGTTTGCGGATCCTGTAGTGACAGTCGTCTACCTTGCGCGCCTGAATAAATGGCGAGAGCCATATGCAGTAGCGATGTGCTCGTGCATGCTACAGGCTCTTTTACGAAGCAAGAATGTCTTTGCGGTTGTTTGCACTCTCAGGCGTAAAGCATTGCAGTGAGCCATCTTGTGTGTCGATGAACAAGCTTCCGCAAGACCGGCACTGCCACATCGTTCGTGTGGCTGCCTGGATGATGTTCCGGGCGCGCATGTAAGCATCGTCCTTGCTCAATTCGCCGTTGGCAAGCGGGTCGATGACTGCCTCGTCGATTGCATCAAACACGCCAAACCGACACTGGTCAGGCATTAAATGTGCTTTGTGGGCTAAGCAGTCTGCGCTGTCAACAATGAGAGCGCCACAGCGGCATTGAATTTTCAAAATAGTGCCTTTGGTTGGTTGCGATTGGACTTGCTGTAGGGCATTCAGCAGAGCACTATTGCGTTCTAATGGCTAAAGTTAGCTGAAGAGTAAAAGTTTAGAGTCTGCTCGCTTGGATGTAGGAAAAAATGGTTGAAAATTTTAAAGCTGAATACGAAAAAAATCCCACATGGGACATCGGATTGTCCGAGAAATTGGTAGCTGCAATATTTGGTCCAGCGCAGTGGAAGAAGGCACATCCTAGCGTAAGGTCCATGACGGATAGACCCGAATTCTGCCGCTATCACTACCATGAGGCCTTGGATATGATGAGTGAGTACATCGAATCAAAGCTAGAAGAGACAGGTATTTGGGGTGTTTACGAGGAGTACGATGAATTCAGTCACCTAATGCTGAAAATCAGGGCAAATATCACTGCATTTGTGCAGAGTTTGCATGCAGTGTCGGACACCTGCTCTCATATGATCTATTACGCTTTGGCCTTGGATAGGCTTCCAAAGCCACTCAGAGAGCGAGACATCAATGCCAAGGAAGTCCTTAAGCTACTAGAGCAGCAGCGCGACGTCGGGCATCCGGAGTATGACAAGCTCTGTAGATTGTTCCAAGAGATTACGACCGGCGATGACTATAAATACCTTAGTGCCTTGACTAATACTGTCAAGCACCGCAGCATCGTTCGCTCAGAACTGAATGAGGACGCTACTGGCAGAAGGAAAGAGAAGTGGGTTCTCTTTTTGGAGTCGTTCTGGTATGCGGGAGAATTATTTTTAAGAACCGATGCTCGTGATTTCATGCGGAAGGAGCATGATCGTATTCAGCCTCTGACTGTAAACATCGGCGTAGAACTGAACAATGTCTTGATGAAGCTCCAGTCGTTAAAGTCGTCACCTCATTCTGGTGAGGAAAACCAGTAAAGAGTTAACACCGTAGCAGCAGTTCACACGACGGTATGGCTTGCCAGCTGCGAATCCAACTGGTTAAGCACAACCCCTTCACCGAAAATCCCGGCTCCGAATCCGCAGGCTGTCATACCAGTCCGACACATCCCGCAGCTGGTGCGCGATCAGGTTGCCCACCTCGCCGCTGCGCTGCCAGCGGCCTTGTACGGCCAGGAACTGGGCGTGCAGCAGGGCGTCGCGCTGGGCGCTGCGCAGGTGGGGCCAGCAGATGACTTGCAGGTTGCCGGTTTCGTCCTCCAGGGTGATAAAGACGACGCCTTTGGCGGTGGGGGGCTGCTGGCGCAGGGTGACGATGCCGCAGGCGCGCACCCAGCTGCCGTCGCGCGCTTCGCGCAGCTCGGCCTGGGTTTGGAAGCGGTGGCGCTGCAGGCGTTCGCGCAGCAAGGCCATGGGGTGGCGGCGCAGGCTCAGGCCCAGCGCGGCATAGTCCCAGTGGATGTCTTCCTGCTCGCTGGCGGCGGGCAGTTGCAGCTCTTCCTCGTCGATGGGGGCAGCGCGCAGCAGTCGGCTGTGGTGCAGCGGGGCGGAGGCCTGCCAGAGCTGGTGGCGGCGGTGGCCTTCGAGGCTGGCCAGGGCATCGGCGGCGGCCAGGTTCTTCATCGCAGGGGCGTCCAGCTGGGCGCGGCGGGCCAGGTCCTGGGCGCTCTCAAAGGGGGCGGCGTCGCGGGCCTGCAGCAGGCGCTTGACTTGCGCCTGCTGCAGCTGCTTGACCAGGCGCAGGCCCAGGCGCACGGCGGGATGGGGGCCGCTGGCGGCTTCGGTAGTGCAGTCCATGCCGCTGTGCATCACATCGACGGGCAGCACCTGCACGCCATGGCGCTGGGCGTCCTGGATCAGCTGGCTGTTGCTGTAAAAGCCCAGCGGCTGGCTGTTGATCATGGCCACCAGAAACTCGGCCGGGTAGTGGCATTTGATCCAGGCGCTGAAGTACACCAGGATTGCAAAGCTGGCGGCATGGCTCTCCGGAAAACCGTATTCCGAAAAGCCCTGGATCTGCTGAAAGATCGATTCGGCAAAGGCCTGCGAATAGCCATTGCCGGTCATGCCGTTGATGATCTTGTCGTAGTACTTTTGCAGGTTGCCGGTGCGGCGCCAGGCGGCCATCGAGCGGCGCAGCTGGTCGGCCTCGCCAGCGCTGAAACCGGCCGCATCGATGGCGATCTGCATCACCTGCTCCTGGAAGATGGGCACGCCCAGGGTCCGCTCCAGTGCCGGGCGCAGCAGCTCGCTTTCGTACTGGATTTCTTCCAGCCCCTGGCGGCGGCGCAGATAGGGGTGAACCATGCCGCCCTGGATGGGGCCGGGCCGCACCAGCGCGACCTCGATCACCAGGTCGTAGAACGCTCGCGGCCGCAGGCGCGGCAGCATGCTCATCTGGGCGCGGCTCTCGATCTGGAAGACGCCGATAGTGTCGGCCGCGCAGATCATGTCGTAGGTGGGTTTGTCGTCGTGCGGGATATCGCCCAGCGCAAAGCTGCGGCCCTGGCGTGCGCCCACCAGGTGCAGCATTTTTTGCAGCGCGGTGAGCATGCCCAGTGCCAGCACATCGACCTTGAGGAGGCCGACGGCATCGAGGTCGTCCTTGTCCCACTGGATGACGGTGCGGTTTTCCATGCTGGCGCGCTCGATCGGCACGATGCGCGAGAGCGGGCCGCGCGTGAGCACAAAGCCGCCCACATGCTGGGACAGGTGGCGCGGAAAATCGCGCAGGGTCTCGACCAGCTCCTGCAGCTGGCGCACGGCCAGGTCACCCGCCTGCAGGCCGCACTGGGCCAGCGCTTCGGCCCGCAGCAGTTCGTCGTCCCAGCGCGAATGGTCGCGTGCCAGCAGATCGATGCTGGGCAGTGCAAAGCCCAGCGCCTTGGCCACATCGCGGATCGCGGATTTGCGCCGGTAGCGGATGACGACGGCGGTGAGGCCTGCGCGGTGCAGGCCATATTTCTTGTACAGGTACTGGATGACTTCTTCGCGCCGGGCATGCTCGAAGTCCACATCGATATCGGGCGGCTCGTTGCGCTCCTTGCTGATAAAGCGCTCGAACAGCAGCCTGCTCTTGTGCGGGTCAACCTCGGTGATCTGCAGGCAAAAACAGACGGCCGAGTTGGCGGCCGAGCCCCGGCCCTGGCAGAGGATGTCCTTGCTGCGGGCAAAGCGCACGATGTCGTAGACGGTCAGAAAGTAGTGCTCGTACTGCAGCTCGGAGATAAGGGCCAGCTCTTTTTCCAAGGTGGCTTGCACCTGCGGCGGTGTGCCTTGCGGCCAGCGGCGGGCCGCCCCTTCGTAGCTGAGCTGGCGCAGGTAGGCCGCCGGTGTGAGCTGGGGCGGCACCACCTCGTCGGGGTACTGGTAGCGCAGCTCGGACAGCGAGAACTGGCAACGCGCGGCAATGCCCAGGCTGGCCTCCAGCAGATCGGGCGGGTACATCTGCGCCAGCCGCAGCCGGCTGCGCAGGTGCTGCTCGGCATTGGGCTGCAGCGCGTAGCCGCAGTCGGTGAGCGGGCGGCGCAGGCGGATGGCGGTCAGCACATCCTGCATGGGCTTGCGCGAGCGCACATGCATGTGCACATTGCCGGCGGCCACCAGCGGCGCGCCACTGCTGCTGCCCGCCGCGCGCATCTGCGCCAGCCAGGCCTCGTCGCCCAGGCTGCGGTCCAGCTGCACGGCCAGCCAGCAGCGGCCGGCAAAGTGCTGCTGCAGCCAGGCGGCCTGGGCCTGGATCTGCGCTGTGCTGGCCTGGCGGCTGGGGGCCAGCAGCAGCAGGCAGTCCTGCAGCGCGCGCGGGTGGATGGCTGACTGCGCCAGCGCATAGCTGCCCTTGGGCGATTTGCGCCTCAGCTGGGTGATGAGGGCGCAGAGGTTGCCGTAGCCGTGCAGGTTGCAGGCCAGTGCCACCAGGGTGAAGGCGGGTGCGGCCGCATCGCTGGGCTGCACCTCGAACTGCGCGCCCACGATCAGCGGCAGCCCGCAGTCACGCGCGGCGACATGGGCGCGCACAATGCCTGCGAGCGAGCATTCATCGGTCAGGGCCAGCGCACGGTAGCCCTGGGCATGGGCGCGCTCGACCAGCTCATGCGGATGGCTGGCGCCGCGCAAAAAGCTGAAATTGCTCAGGCACCACAGCTCGGCGTAGGGCGGAATGGAGAGTTTGGGACGGGTGGCCATGGCTTGGGACGGGTGCTGCGCAGCTCAGGCAAAGCGGCCATGCAAAAACCAGGCGCCGCTGTTGGCCGACAGGCGGGTGTGGAAGATCCACAGCAGGCCGGCATGCGGGCTGTGGGCGACCCAATAATCGCGCAGCGCGGTGTGGGCGGTTTGGGTGATGGGGGCGGGTTGGGGCGGGCTTTCGCGGTGATCGCGGTGATCGATGTCGATTGCTGCCTCGCCCGTGTGGGTGTCGCCATCCGCATCGCTCACCGGCAAAAAACCGGGGCTGCGGTGCCACCAGCCGCCTTCAATGCGCTGCGGGCCCAGCAGCAGCTGCAAGGGGCCGTGGTAGAGCGGCTGGCTCTGGCTGTCTTGCAGCAGTTGCAGGGGGGTGGGCAGCAAGAAGCTGGGTTGGGCAAGGGGCGGTACATGCCGTGAATGGGGCTGTGCAGCGGGCGGGGCGGCCTTGGCCTTGCCGGCTGGCTGCGCGGGCAGCCACTGCACCTGCCACTCGGGGCGGTGGTCGGGCCGCAGCAGCGGGCGCTGCACCTGGTCTTCGCCCAGGCGGGCGGTGATGCGTTCGAGCACCTGCTCCAGGCTTTCGCCATCGGCGGTTTTGTCGGGCAACAGGCTGGCACTGCGCTCTTGCAGCGCTTCGGGGGCATCGGCATGCAAGCTCAGCTCGCCCACGGGGGCTTGCAGCTCCACATGGGCCAGGTGCTCTTGCAGCAGGCGGCACAGGTGCTGCAGATCGCGCGTGGTGCTGGCGGTGTGGATGGTCAGCTCACCGCCATCGCCCACATGGCGGGAGCGCATCGCATCATGGCACCAGCACAGCCGAAAGCTGCGCACGCCCGCACGCTGCGCCGCCAGCCAGCCGCACAGCTGCAGCAGCAGGTGGCGCGCGCCATGCATCAGCGCATCGGCCTGGTCGATGCGCATGGGCAGCTCCAGCCGGGCATCAAAGCGGGCGGGCAGCTGGATCCAGGGGTAGCGGTCGGGCAGCAGGCCATGGGCCTGGTCGAGGGCTTTCAAGATGCCCGTATCCATGCGCCGGGCCAGTGCGCCCCGGGGCAGCGCATGCACGGCGCCCAGGCTCTGGCAGCCCAGCTGGCTCAGCAGCTCGGCATGGCGGGCCACCGCATCGATGGCCTGCAAGGGCAGGGGCGCCAGCACCTGGGGCAGCGGCTGGCCCATGCCGTGGCGGATGCCGCAGCGTGCCAGCGCAATGGCGGCCAGGCTGGTGGGGGCCCAGCTGATGGCTTGCACGCCCAGCTGCCGGCTCTCGCGCAGCAGGCGCCGGGCCAGCTGCTGGCGCCCGCCAAACAGGCGCTCGCTGGCCGAGAGCTCCAGCACCAGCGCATCGCCAAACACACTGTCCGAGGGCACGCAGGCCAGGCGCGGCGTGAACTGCTGCGCCCACAGTGCCAGGCCTTGCATCTGGGCCGTGGACGTGGCGGGCGCGGCTGGGGTGGCCTCAGTGCTGCAGGCTGGACTGGGGCGCGCGCTGGCGGCGGGGTGGGGGAGTTGGGGCAGCAGGGCGGCCCAGATCGCTGTCATGGTCTGGCAAGAGGATGGCTCTGGTCGAGGTGGTGGAAGGAAGGGTGGCTGGCTGCGGCACGGTGCCGGGCCACAGGCGCGCGGGCAGCACGGCTTGCAGGCTGGGCGGCACGGCGGGCAGCTCCAGCGTGCCTTCGTACACGGGGCCCCGGCGTTTGAGCAGCTCCAGCTGCAGCGACCAGGGCTGGCTGCTGCGCACCAAAAGGCGCAGCGGCGCGGCCGAGGCCTGGTGCCGGCTGCTCTCGGGCCGGAACACAAACACCAGGCCTTCAAACTGCTGGGCGCTGATCTGCAGGCGGCGTATCTGCTCGGGCTGCACCTGGGGCAGCCAGGCCAGCAGCGCGGCGGCGGCATTGGCCCGGAGCAGCTGCTCCAGCGCCCAGAGCTGGTCTTGCGGGCGGCTGCCATGGATCCAGACCAGCTGCCCAGGCGCCAGGCCGCTTTGCGCCAGCCCGCTGGCATGGGGCGGCAGCGGCGGGCCCAGTGCGATGACGGGTTTGTGCGGCGGGCACTGTTGCAGGGCCTTGCCGGTCAGGCGCCACTCCAGGGTGCCGGCCTGGGGCTGCAGTACCTCCGTCAGGCACTGGCTGGGCCAGCCCTTGCCGGGCAGCTGGGCATCGAGCGCATCCCAGCCGGTGGGGACGCCCGCCATCGGCGCGCGCACCAGGTGGTCGCCGCGCCAGAGCTGGGCGGCCACCGTGGGCGGCAGGGACAGGGCATCGAGTAGAGGCATGGCAAATAACTGTATATATTTACAGTATAAGAGCTTGCGCATGGCTTATGTGTAACAGCGGGCGGGCACATGCGGAGCGACTGGGCCGGAAAGTGAGTGTCTGCCTTTGAAAACAACCCATTGCAGCTTTGTTTTGAAGCTGGCAGCCAGCCCGGGTAAGATCGCGGTACATGCAAATACCAGAACCCCACGACTCTGCCGACCGCCCCGCGCCGCCGTCTTCTGCCGCCTCTGCGCGGCGTGCGGCCGTGGTCGATGGTGTGGCAGTGGACGGCCTGGCGCCGGTGCCGCATCTGGAGCGCAAGGCGGGGGCATTGCTGCTGTTTACCTTGCTGCTGATCCTGGGCTCGGCCTTTTACCTGATGTATGCGCGCGGCGTATTTGAGCCCAAGCAGTCGCTGATCCTGACGGCCGATGACTCCGAGGGCGTCTCCATCGGCCTGGACATGACCTTCTCCGGTTTTGCGATCGGCAAGGTCAGCAAGATCGAGTTGGCGCCCGATGGCACGGTGCGCATCCATGTGGATGTACCCGAGAAAGACGCGCACTGGCTGCGCAGCAGCAGCGTGTTCACCCTGGTCAAGGGCCTGGTGGGCGGCACGACGATCAAGGCCTATTCGGGCATTTTGGATGACCCGCAGCTGGAGGACGGCGCCGTGCGCGCGGTGCTCTCGGGCGATGCGACGGCCGAGCTGCCGCAGCTGATGAGCAATGCCCGCCAGCTGCTGGAGAACCTGAACATGATGACCTCGGCCGGCTCGGCCTTGGGCGGCACCCTGGAGCAGCTGCGTGACCTGAGCACCAAGCTCAACGGCCCCAGCGGCGCGCTGGGCGTGGTGATGGGCGGCGACGCCGAGGCGCGCAAGATATCGCAGACGCTGGACCGCACCAACCAGCTGCTGGCGCGGCTCGATGGCCTGGCCAAGAATGCCGACAAGCAGGTGTTTGGGGCCGACGGCGTGATGCCCGAAGTGCGCGCTACGGTGCAGCAGCTCAATGCCGTGCTCGGCGATGTGCGCGGCAGCCTGAAGAAGGTGGATGCGGTGCTGGTGGAGGCCCAGGCCGTGGGCGCCAATGCCAAGGATGCCACCAACCAGCTGGGCGATTTGCGCGCCGATGTAGAGGCCAATCTGCGCAAGGTGGAAGGCATGCTGACCGAGCTGAACCGCAAATGGCCGTTTGCCAAAAAAGATGCCGAGGTGCGACTGCCATGACCGCCCCGATTGCCATCGCCACCCGCCTGGCCGCTGCACTGCTGGCCGCCGCTGTGCTGGGCGGCTGCGCCAGCAGCAAAAAGGCGCCCGACTGGGCGATCAATGAACAAGGCGCTGCCGAACGCGCGACCGATGCCTATCTGTCGGGCAACAGCCGGGTGGCGGATGCCGAATGGCGGCGTGCGCGCGATGAGGTCAGCCGCACGGCGCGGCCCGACTTGCTGGCCCGATTGGAGCTGGCGCGCTGCGCCGCGCAGGTGGCCGCCTTGGATGCCGCCCCTTGCACAGGCTTTGAGGCCGTGGCCCAGGATGCCGCCGATGCCGAGCAGGCCTATGCGCGCTATCTGCAGGGCCAGTTGGCTGCCGGCGATGTGGCCTTGCTGCCCAAGGCCCAGCAGGCGGTGGCGCCCCTGGCGCCTGCGCAGGCAGCCGCTGCGCTGGCTGCGATAGAGGACCCGCTCTCGCGCCTGGTTGCTGCCGGCGTGCTGGCGGTGCGCGGGCCGTTGCCGATGGCGGTCGTCACCCAGGCGGTAGATACCGCTTCTGCCCAGGGCTGGCGCCGCGCCGTGATGGCCTGGCTGATCAACCAGCAGCGCCTGGCGCGGGAGCTGGGCGATACGGCGCTGGCCGACCAGGTGCAGCGCCGCCTGGATCTCTTGCAGGCAACGCAGAAATAAGCCTGCAGCCGCTCAAGCGCTGCATCCACTCACACCGATTGACCGGTCGTCGTATCGGGCGCGGGCTCTGGCTGCGTGCCCGGATAGGGGTGCTCGGGGTTGCCTGGGTAGGGGTGCACCGGCTCGCTCGGATAGGGATGCTGCGGGTTGCCCGGGTAGGGATGCAAAGGGCTGGGCTCATACGTGCCCGGCTCACCAGGCGCCGGCTGGGGCTGGCCGGGGATAGGGGGCTGGGTATGCGATTGGCTGGGGTCGTAGGGCTGGGGCATGGTCGTTCTCCTGCTGCGGCATAGGCAGCGCATGCAAAAGCCCAGTGTTGCAAGCGCCATCGCTGCGCTGTGTAGGCCTGGGGAGCGCGCAAAGGTACGCGCATCGCCGTTACGCCCTGTGTAAAGCGGAACAAGCGGCAGCAAAGCGTTTTTCTGACAGGCAGCGCCTTGCGCCAGGGCTAGGCTGAAAGCATTGACTCAGCCCTCGGAGGACCCCATGCCCCATCTGCCCCCTGCAAACCTTGCGCTGGCCACGCCACAAGCGCAAAAGCCAGTCCCCACCACCCCCAAGAAGCCCCAGCCCGGTGGCGGCGGCCCGCCTGCCGATGGTGATCCATCGCAGTAAGGCCCCTCCATCCCACGCCACCCCGCCTCAACGCAGCACCCCAGGAGATCCGCAATGCCCCAAGGAGACAAGTCCGCTTATACCGATAAGCAAAAACGCATGGCCCGCCATATCGAGAAAAGCTACGAGCAAAAGGGCGTGTCGGAAGATGAAGCCGCTGCACGTGCCTGGGCCACGGTGAACAAGGAAACGGGCGGCGGCAAGCTCTCAGGCTCGGGCCGGGGCAAGGCGACCGGGCCGGGGTCGCGGCTGGCGGCCGTGCGCTCGGCAGCGGCCAAAAAAGCCGCTGCCAGCCGCAGCCCCGAGGAGCGCTCCGCATCGGCCAAAAAGGCGGCAGCCACCCGCAAGCGCAACGCCGCTGCCAAGAAGCACTAAGAATAAGGAACGGGCCAGCCACCGGTGGGTGTGCTGGCCTGTTGCGTTGCCGGTTTAAACCGGTTCCGGATCCTTGACCGGTGGTTCATGCCCCGGCTCCTCGATCGGCAAGGTGCTGTCTGGCGGATCGATGGGCTCGGGCTTGGGCAGATCCGGCGGCGGTGGTGCCACCGGCGGTTGAGGGGGCGTAGTAGGGGTTGGCATGGCGGCCTCCTTTCTGCCTTGTTTGTACTGCGCGCTGCGGCGGCCGTATGTCGGACAAGCTTGTCAGCGGGTAAGTGCATGTAGGGCTGTCGAGGTTGATGTAGCAGCGGTTTGCCGCAGCGTCCCGTTCGTTCATATGTCGTTTTGTTTTTTGAAGTTCAAGACCCAAGGAGTTTCAGCATGAGTCCATCCACCAGCAAATCCAAAAAGCGCGCCAGCAAAAAGCCTTCGCCAGAAAAGCGCTCGGTCGCGGAGGTGGTAGCTGCGCAGCAGCGCATCCAGCAAGCGCAAACCCGCAATGATGCCCGGGACAAGGCGGCCAAGGCATCCCCAAAAACCAAGCGCAGCAAAGACGGTATAAGCAGCAAGAAGACGGCACCCGGCCCCGGCCACGCCGTGCCCACGCCGCCGATGTCCGGCAAGAAGCTGGCCAAACCCGGGCATGAGAAGGCGCTGGATCTGCAGCCGCTCTACCTGGCCGACAACTACCGGGGCAGCGGCAAGCTGGAGGGCAAGACGGCGGTCATCACCGGCGGGGATTCGGGCATTGGCCGGGCAGTGGCGCTGCTGTTTGCCCGCGAGGGCGCCAATGTGGCGATCCTCTACCTGAATGAGCATGACGATGCCCAAGAGACCTGCCGCCTGATCGAGGACGAGGGCCAGCAAAGCCTGGCAATCTCCGGCAATGTGCAGGACCCGCAGTTTTGCGACAAGGCCGTCAAGCAGGTGCTGAAAAAATTTGGCGCGCTCAATGTGCTGGTCAACAATGCCGCGTTCCAGCAGCATGCGGCCGATATTGAGGACCTGAATACCGAGCGGCTGGACGAGACCTTTCGCACCAATATCTTTGGCTACTTCCACATGGTCAAGGCCGCCATTCCGTACCTGCAGCGGGGCGATGCGATTGTGAACACCGGCTCGGTCACCGGCCTGCGCGGCAGCAAGCAGCTGCTGGACTACTCTGCGACCAAGGGCGCCATCCATGCGTTTACCAAAGCGCTGGCGCAGAACCTGATGGAGCGGGGCATACGGGTGAATGCGGTGGCCCCGGGCCCGGTCTGGACGCCGCTGAACCCGGCCGATAAAAACCCCGAGGACCTGCGCAAGTTTGGCGCCGATACGCAGATGGGCCGGCCCGCCCAGCCCGAGGAGCTGGCGCCCGCCTATGTGTTTTTGGCATCGCAGGCCTGCTCCAGCTATATCTCCGGCATTGTGTTGCCGGTGACGGGAAGCGTGGGCGAATCCTGAACGAAGGCTTGCGGATGCAGCGCTTTACCTCGATCTCAGCGGATGGGGTTGAAATGATAATGAGAATGCATTATCATTTTTGCTTCTGTTGCTGTTTTGGAGAAGCTCTGCCATGCAAGTCCTGTCCTCGCTCAAAGAAGCCAAGAAGCGCCACCGTGATTGCCAGGTGGTCAAGCGCCGTGGCCGCATCTATGTGATCTGCAAGTCCAACCCGCGCTTCAAGGCGCGCCAGGGAGGGGCCAAGAACAAGCACAAGGGTTGAGTGGATAGGCTGAGTGGGGCCTCACCCCACTCAGGCCGGCGCTGCTCAGCCCCGCTTGGCTTCCTCGGCCTGGCGGGCTTTGTCGGCCAGGATGTCGAACTCCTTGCGCAGCGCATCCAGCTCGTCTTCGTCCAGCTCTTCGAGCGAGAGCATGCGGTTGCGGGCCGGTTCGATCGCGCGGATGAGCTCGTCGAGCTTGATCTGCATGGCCTCGGTGTCGCTGTTCTGGGTGGACTGGATCAGGAACACCATCAAGAAGGTGATGATGGTGGTGCCGGTGTTGATCACCAGCTGCCAGGTGTCGTTGAAACCAAAGACCGGGCCGCTGAGGGCCCAGAGCACGATGACCGCGAGGGCGCCGACAAAGCACACGGGGTGGCCGCTGAACTTGGCAACCGAGCGGGCGATTTTGTTGAAAGGGGAATGCTGGGTCTTCACAGGGACTCCTTCGTTCAGGGATGGGGTCTAGCATAGAAGCAAGGGGAGCGGCCAGGGTGCCGCTGCAGATCAAGTGGCTGTAGGAGGGTGGCGGCATTCCTGCTGCAGCCATTCGCCAAAGCGCTGGTAGCTTTCCATATCGCTGCGCCAGGTGGGGGCGCAGAGGTAGTAGCCCAGTGGGCTTTCAAAGCGCTGGCCAAAGGGCTCGACCAGTTTGTGTGAGGCCAGCGACTCCTGCAGCAGGCAACTGGGGACCAAGGCAACGCCCAGGCCGCCAATGGCCGCCTGGATGATGAGGGTGAAGAGGTTGAAGCCCGGGCCGATACGTGCGCCTTCATAGGGGCCGGCATAGGCGGTGAACCAGTCGTCCCAGGAGGTGGGCAGCTCGATATGCTGCAGCAGGCTGCACTGCTTGAGGTCGTTGAAGTGCGCAATCGGGTGCTGCTGCAGGTAGCTGGGTGAGCAGACGATGCTGGTCTCGCGCCCGATCAGGTACTGGGCATCGGCAATCGGCCAGTCGCCGTAGCCGTACTGGATGGAGGCATCGAAGCCATCGCCGGTCTCGGCGCTATCGGTGGTGCTGTAGCGCACAAAGTGGATGGCAATGTGCGGGTTGCGGACGCGAAAGCTCTCCAGCCGGGGAAACAGCCAGTTGGCGGCAAAGGTGGGCGCGACCGACAGGCTGAGCAGATGGGCGTTCTGCGCGGTGGAGATGACCTGGGTGGTGGCGCGTTCGAGCGATTCCATCGCCGGGCGCACGAGTTTGAGGTAGTTCTCGCCAATATGGGTCAGCGCCAAGCCATGGCTGCGGCGCATGAACAGGGGGTGGCCCAGGTAGGCCTCCAGGCCCGCAATATGGCGGCTGATGGCGCTTTGCGTGACGAACAGCTCCTTGGCGGCCTTGGAAAACGACAGGTGCTGCGCCGACAGCAAAAAGGCATTCAGCTCGGAGATCGTGGGGCAGCGTCGGCGCATGGGGTATGAGCTCCACTCATGATGGTAGGAAGAATTGGCAGATGCATGACGTCATGTCATTGCCACATATTGTTGCAGCTTGGCTAGAGTTCGGGGCATTAGAGGCAACCATGGCGCTGTGAACGCCACAACCGATTATGCAATCCACCCTGATCCGCAATGCCAAGATTCTGGACACCCGAAATCTCGTATTGACTTCTACTCATACCATTTTGGTGCGCAACGGTCTGATCGAAAAGATCAGTGCCGAAGACTTTGAGGTGGCGGACGCCACCGTCATCGACGCCAAGGGGATGACCTTGATGCCCGGCCTGATCGACTGCCATGTGCATGTGATGGCCTCGGGCTTCAACCTGGGTGCGGTTGCCAATCTGCCCAATGCGCTGGCGCTGCTGCGCGCGCTGCCCATCATGAAGGGCATGATCGACCGGGGCTTTACCTCGGTGCGCGATGCCGGCGGTGCCGACTGGGCGCTGGCCGAAGGCGTGCGTACGCGCCAGGTGGCCGGCCCGCGCTTGTTCTGCGCTGGCAAGGCGCTGTCGCAAACCGGCGGCCACGGCGATTTTCGGGCGCGCAATGACACGCTCGACCCCTGCTCCTGCGCCTACAAGATCGGCAATATCGGCAAGGTGGTCGATGGCGTCGATGCCTGCCGCCTGGCGGTGCGCGAAGAGATTCTGAAGGGCGCTGCCCAGATCAAGGTGATGGCCTCGGGCGGCGTGGCCTCGCCCAACGATCCGATCAACAATCTGGGCTTTTCGGTCTCGGAGCTGACCGCCATCGTCGAAGAGGCCCACAATGCGAACACCTATGTGATGGCCCATGCGTATACGCCCCAGGCCATCACCCGTGCCATCGAGTGCGGCGTGCGCACCATCGAGCACGGCAACCTGGTCGATGCAGCCACCGCCAAGCTGATGCAGGAAAAGGGCGCCTACATGGTGCCGACCCTGATCACCTACGAAGGCCTGGCCAATGACGGCGCCAAGTACGGTCTGCCCGACGAGTCGGTGCAAAAGATTGCCAAGGTGCGCACCAACGGCCTCAAGGCGCTGGAAGTGCTGGACGCCGCCGGCGTGAAGATGGGTTTTGGCAGCGATTTGCTGGGCGAGACGCACTACATGCAATCGGACGAGCTGGTGCTGCGCGCCAAGGTGCTGGGCCACGCCAAGGTGGTGCAGCAGGCCACCCTGATTGGCGCCGAGATCCTGAACCACGAAGGCCTGCTGGGCGAAGTGGTGGAGAGTGCCTATGCGGACTTGCTGCTGGTCGACGGCAACCCGCTGGAAGATGTCTCGGTGCTGACCCAGCATGACTCGGCGATCAAGCTGATCATGCGCGACGGCTTCATCCACAAGAACGCCTGCTGATGGGCTTTGAGCGAGAACAACAATATGTATAACGCTTCCGAACGTCTGGAGCGGCTGCCTTTCAGCCGCTTCCATTTCACCTTGCTCATCATTGGCGGCCTGGGCCTGGCCTTTGAGGCGCTGGATGCGGGCATCATCGCCTTCATCCTGCCTTCGTTGCGCGAACAATGGGGTTTGACCGGCATTCAGGCTGGCTGGATTGCCAGCAGCACCTATGTCGGCTTCCTGGTGGGGGCGCTGCTCTCGGGCATGCTGGGCGACCGCTTTGGCCGCAAGGTCGTGATGATGTGGGCGCTGGTGCTGTTTTGCGTGGCCACCTTCATCAATGCCTTTGCCACCAACTTCCATGAGTTCTACATCCTGCGCATGATTGCCGGTGTGGGCATGGGGGCCGAGGGCGCCATCGTCGCGCCTTACCTGGCCGAGTTTGTCAGCAGCCGCTACCGGGGGCGCTTTACCGGTGCGCTGGCAGGCTTTTTCTCCTTTGGCTTTGTGATGTCGGCGCTGCTGGGTTACTTCATCGTGCCGATGAGTGACGATGGCTGGCGCTGGATCATGGTCATCGCCTCGGTGCCGGTGGTGTTCCTGCTGTGGATGCGCCGCGCGCTGTTCGAGTCGCCCCGTTGGCTCGAAGAAATGGGCCGCCATGAAGAGGCCAGCCGTATCTGTACCGAGATTGAAGCGCAGGTGCTGCGCAGCAGCGGCAAGCCGCTTCCCGAGCCGGTGAAGATGAGCCTGGCTGCCAAGGCCGCCGACGCTGCCGTGCAAGGCGCCTGGGCCAAGCTGGCTACCTTGGTCAAGCCCCAGTACCTGCAAACCACCCTGGTGGTCTGGGTGTTCTGGATCACGGTGATGTTCTGCTACTACGCCTTCCTGGTCTGGATTCCGAGCCTGCTGGTGGCGCGTGGCTTTGCGGTGACCAAGAGCTTTTCCTTCACCATCCTGATCTACCTGGCGCAGATCCCCGGCTACTACTCGGCTGCCTACCTGAACGACAAGATCGGCCGCAAGTACACCATCCTGGCCTATATGCTGGTGTCCTGCCTGGCGGCGCTGGGCCTGGCCTTTGCCGGTGCCGACCAGGAAATCATCCTGCTGAGCATGCTGCTGTCCTTTGGCATGAACGGCGTGATTGCCGGCCAGTACACCTACACCTCGGAGATCTACCCGACCTCCATCCGTGCCACCGGCATGGGGACGGCCTCGGCGCTGGCGCGTATCGGCTCGATCGCCTCACCCACCATCGTGGGGGCGGCCTACCCGGTGCTGGGCTTTGGCGGCGTGTTTGCGCTGATGACCGGCGTGCTGTTTGTCGGCGGCATGGGCATCTTGCTGTTCGGCAAGAACACGCATGGCGTATCTCTGGAAGGGATTCAGCAATGAGCACCACCCATGTCCTGGGCCGCCTGGCCCACACCTTGGGCCAGAGCAGCGGTGCCGAGCGCCACTGGGCCGCCATTGCCGAGGCCTGCCAGCAGCTGTTTGGCTACGGCCTGCTGACCGGCCTGGTCTACCTGCAGCAGGAAAAGCTGATGCGCCGCATCTACTCGTCCAACGAGGCCATCAGCCCGCTGGGCGGCTTCAAGGCCACCGGCAAGGGCCCCTGGTCGGGCCGGGTGCTGGACCAGGGCCTGCCCTATATCGGCCGGGACGAGGCCGACATCCGCACCGTCTTCTCCGAAGCCGAGGACCTGGTTGCCCGGGGCCTGCATGCGGTGCTGAACATTCCCGTCTGGTACGGCGGGGAGGTGCTGGGCTCCATCAATATCCTGGGCCCGCGTGGCGCCTACAACGCGGTGCCCGAGGCCCTGATCCACCTGGTGGCCGGTGTCTGCGTGCCGGCCCTGGCCTCGGCCCGCGAGACTGCACGCGAGGCGGCGCGGGGCATTGACAGCACCAGTTTGCAAAGCGTCTGAGCGTCTGGCTTACCAATGCCAGGTGCCCTGGGCCCGCAAGGACAAAGTCCCTGCGGGCTTTTTTGTGGCCTGTGCCCCATGCGTCCCAGCGGCGCGCAACTGGCCTGCGCGCCGCGCAACACCCTCTACAATCGCCGCCCATGGCTTCTAACAGTTCAGGGTGGTGGTCGTCGCCCGCCGTGCGCATGGGCGTGTCGATCAGCGTGGCCACCGGTTTGTACGGCATCTCCTTTGGCGCGCTGGGCGTGGCAGCAGGCCTGTCGGTCTGGCAGACCTGCGCCTTGAGCCTGCTGATGTTTACCGGTGGCTCGCAGTTTGCGTTTGTCGGCGTGGTCGCGGGTGGTGGTGCCGGGGCCGCAGCGCTGGGCGCGGCCAGTTTGCTGGGCGTGCGCAATGCCGTCTACGGCATGCAGATGGCCGCCTTGCTGGGCCCACGCGGCCTGGCGCGCCTGCTGTCGGCGCAGCTGACGATTGATGAATCGGCCGCCACCGCGCTGGGGCAGGCGGACAAGGACGAGCAAAAGCGGGGCTTTTGGACCGCAGGGGTGGGCGTCTACCTGCTGTGGAACCTGTTCACCGCCGCGGGTGCCTTGCTGGGCAATGCCCTGGGCGACCCGGGGCGCTGGGGGCTGGACGGCGCAGCCGTAGCCGCCTTTATGGGGCTGCTGTGGCCGCGTCTGACGCACAAGGAGCCCATCGCGCTGGCGGTGGTGGCTGCCAGCATTGCGATGCTGGCGGTGCCCTGGGTGGCGCCGGGCGTGCCTATCTTGATTGCAGCGGTGGTGGGCGCTGCCTGGGGTTACGGCTCGCGCAGCAGCGGACCGGCCGGGCAGGGCGCCAGCGCGCAGGAGGCCGCACGATGAACGCGATGGCAGACGTGGGCAACCACTGGTGGATCTGGGTGCTGCTGGCCAGCGCCGTGACCTATGGCACCAAGTTGCTGGGCTACGGCGTGCCCGCGCACTGGCTGCGCCACCCGCGCATGGCCCGGGTGGCTGGCGCGCTGACGATTGCGCTGCTGGCGGCGCTGACCGCCATGAACACCCTCGTCAGTGGCCAGCAGCTGGTGCTCGATGCCCGCCTGGCGGCGCTGGCCGTGGCCATCATCGCTCTGGCGCTGCGTGCGCCGTTTTTGCTGGTGGTGGTGCTGGGTGCTGCGGCATCGGCGTTGGTGCGGTTTTGGGGCTGAATCCCAAGAATTGGAAGTTGGGTATAATTGCAGGGTTTTGCATGGTGCAAGACGCACGTCACAAGCTTTTCCGGCTGTGGCGCAAGTAACCAGAATGCCAGCGCAAGCCGGTGTTCCTTATAAGGAAAACACATGATCGCCGCATCTATCAAGGCCGAAGTTGTACAGGCCAACGCACGTTCCGCTAACGATACTGGTAGCCCAGAAGTCCAAGTGGCTCTGCTGACCGCCCGTATCAACGAACTGACCCCTCACTTCAAGACGCATGCCAAGGACCACCACGGTCGCCGCGGCCTGCTGCGCATGGTGAGCCGTCGTCGTAAGCTGTTGGACTACCTCAAGTCCAAGGACGCTGACCGTTACACTGCACTGATCGCTAAGCTGGGCCTGCGTAAGTAAGCCCAGGGTGAGATGGAGACGCCTGAGTTAGTCCGCTAGCTCAGGCGTTTTTTACTTCAACGCCGCGCAAACAGAGCGAAGCTGTGTCATTCCAAGGGGGCTGAACCCCGGGTTCCAGGCCTTCAACCTCCCTGGAATGGCATCGTGTTCTGAATGCCGGCTCCTGCCGAGAACCGACAGGTTTTTGGCTGTTTAACCAGGAGCAATCTATGTCCATATTCAACAAAGTCACCAAGACTTTCCAGTGGGGCCAACACACGGTCACGATGGAAACCGGTGAAATCGCCCGCCAGGCTTCCGGCGCGGTGCTGGTCAACATCGACGACACCGTGGTGCTGGCTACGGTCGTGGGCTCCAAGATCGCCAAGGCCGGTCAGGACTTTTTCCCGCTGACCGTTGACTACATCGAGAAGACCTACGCTGCGGGCAAGATCCCCGGCAGCTTCTTCAAGCGCGAGGCCAAGCCGAGCGAGCTCGAAACCCTGACCAGCCGCCTGATCGACCGCCCGATCCGTCCGCTGTTCCCCGAAGGTTTCTACAACGACGTGCATGTGGTCATCCACACCATCTCGCTGAACCCAGAAGTGGATGCCGACATCGCTGCGATGATCGCTGTCTCCGCTGCCCTGTCGATCTCGGGCATTCCTTTCAACGGCCCTATCGGTGCTGCCCGCGTGGGTTACATCAACGGCGAATACGTGCTCAACCCCGGCCAGACCCAGCGCAAGGATTCGCTGATGGATCTGGTGGTGGCAGGTACCGAAGCTGCTGTGCTGATGGTCGAGTCCGAGGCCCAACAACTGCCTGAAGAAGTGATGCTGGGTGCTGTGGTCTATGGTCACGAGCAAGGCCAGGTTGCGATCAACGCCATCCACGAGCTGGTGCGCGAAGCCGGCAAGCCCGCATGGGACTGGGCCGCGCCTGCCAAGGACGAAGCACTGATCGCCAAGGTCGGCGAGCTGGGCGACGCCGCTCTGCGCGACGCCTACCAACTGCGCAACAAGCAAGCCCGTACGCTGGCCTGCCGCCAGGCTTATGCCGCTGTGAAGGCTGGTCTTGCCGAGCAAGGCGTGGCCTTTGACGGCGTCAAGGTCGACGGCATGCTGTTCGACATCGAAGCGCGCATCGTGCGCTCGCAGATTCTGGCCGGTGAGCCCCGTATCGACGGCCGCGACACCCGCACCGTGCGTCCTATCGAGATCCGCTCGTCCGTGCTGCCTCGCACCCACGGCTCGGCCCTGTTCACCCGTGGTGAAACCCAGGCGCTGGTGATCTCCACCCTGGGCACCGAGCGCGATGCACAGCGTATCGACGCGCTGGCTGGCGAGTTTGAAGACCGCTTCCTGTTCCACTACAACATGCCTCCCTTTGCCACCGGCGAAGTGGGCCGCATGGGCTCGACCAAGCGCCGCGAAATCGGCCACGGCCGTCTGGCCAAGCGTGCTCTGGCCGCTTGCCTGCCTTCGAAGGAAGAGTTCCCCTACACCATCCGCGTGGTGTCGGAGATCACCGAATCGAACGGTTCCTCGTCGATGGCTTCGGTCTGCGGCGGCTGTCTGTCGATGATGGACGCCGGCGTGCCGATGAAGGCCCACGTGGCCGGTATCGCCATGGGTCTGATCAAGGAAGACAACAAGTTTGCCGTGCTGACCGACATCCTGGGTGACGAAGATCATCTGGGTGACATGGACTTCAAGGTAGCCGGTACGACCAACGGTATCACCGCGCTGCAGATGGACATCAAGATCCAGGGCATCACCAAGGAAATCATGCAAGTGGCACTGGCGCAAGCCAAGGAAGCGCGCATGCACATCCTGGGCAAGATGCAAGAAGCGATGGGCGAAGCCAAGGCCGAAGTCTCGTCGTTCGCGCCCAAGCTCTACACGATGAAGATCAACCCCGAGAAGATCCGTGACGTGATCGGCAAGGGCGGCGCCACCATCCGTGCGCTGACCGAAGAGACCGGCACCCAGATCAACATTGAGGAAGATGGCACCATCACCATCGCCGCCACCGATGGCGCCAAGGCAGACGAAGCCAAGCGCCGCATCGAAGAGATCACCGCCGAAGTCGAAATCGGCAAGATCTATGAAGGCCCGATCGTCAAGATCCTGGAATTCGGTGCCCTGGTGAACCTGCTGCCCGGCAAGGACGGTCTGCTGCACATCAGCCAGATCGCCCACGAGCGCGTGGAAAAGGTGACCGACTACCTGAGCGAAGGCCAGGTCGTCAAGGTCAAGGTGCTGGAGACAGACGAAAAGGGCCGTGTCAAGCTGTCGATGAAGGCGCTGCTGGACCGTCCAGCCGGCATGCCTGAGCGTGAACCACGCGAGTTCCGTGAGCCACGCGGCGACCGTGGTGACCGCGGCGATCGCGCGCCTCGCCAGAACCGCGAACCACGCGAGCCCCGCGTGGACGGTGCTGCCGACCAGCAGCAACAACAACAGCAATAATCTGCTGTGTGACGCACCCATGCGCCTGGCGCTGGGTGCGTTTTTCTGCTGAAAAGCGTGTGCTGATTGTGATTGGCTGAGGAAACAAGCGTGGACAAGATGCGTGCAGTCGAGATCACCGCCTTTGGTGATCCGCAGGTGTTGAAGCTGGGAGAGCGTTCTGTGCCGCAGGCGGGGCAGGGCGAGCTGTGCATTCGCGTGGTCGCCAGTGGTGTGAACCGCCCCGATGTGATCCAGCGCAAGGGCCATTACGCGCCGCCCCCGGGTGCTTCGGACCTGCCGGGTCTGGAAGTGGCCGGTGTGGTGGTGGCGGGAGACACGGCGGCCATGGCCGAGCAGGGTCTCAAGCTGGGTGACCGCGTATGCGCGCTGGTGGCCGGTGGTGGCTATGCCGAGTACTGCGTGGCTCCCGTGGCCCAGTGCCTGCCGGTGCCCGAGGGCTTGTCGGATGTCGAGGCCGCTTGTCTGCCCGAGACCTTCTTCACGGTCTGGAGCAATGTGTTTGACCGGGGTGCGTTGCAGCCCGGTGAGACTTTGTTGATCCAGGGCGGCAGCAGCGGCATCGGTGTGACGGCGATCCAGCTGGCCAAGGCCTTTGGTGCCAAGGTGATCGTGACCGCAGGCTCCGATGAAAAATGCCAGGCTTGCCTGGCCTTGGGTGCCGACGAGGCCATCAACTACCGCAGCCAGGATTTTGTCGCCGAAGTGGCGCGCATCACCGCTGGCAAGGGCGTGGATGTGTTTTTGGACATGGTGGCGGGCGACTATGTGGCCCGCGAGGTCGAGGCACTGGCCGAAGATGGCCGCCTGGTCATCATCGCCGTGCAAGGGGGCATCAAGGCCGAGTTCAATGCCGGCTTGGTGCTGCGCCGCCGTCTGCAGATTACCGGCTCGACCCTGCGTCCGCGTCCTGTGGCCTTCAAGGCGGCGATTGCCCAGGCTTTGCAGGCCAAGGTCTGGCCATTGCTGGCAGCGGGCAAGGTGCGCCCCATCATCCACAGCCAATTCCCGGCCGCACACGCCAGTCAGGCCCATGCGCTGATGGAATCCAACCAACATATCGGCAAGATCGTGCTGACCTGGGATCAATTGTGAAAAAACTGATTGCTGGAAACTGGAAGATGAACGGCAGCCTGGCTGCCAACGAAGTCTTGCTGGGCGAGTTGCTGCAAGGCCTGGGTCAACCGGGCTGCGATGTGGCCGTGGCCGTGCCTGCTGTCTATGTGGGCCAGGTGCAGTCTTTGCTGCAGGGCTCGGCCATTGCGCTGGCCGCGCAGGATGTGTCGGCGCACGATGGCGGTGCCTACACCGGCGAGGTGTCGGCACCCATGCTGCGTGACTTTGCGGTGCGCTATGCGCTGGTCGGCCACTCCGAGCGCCGCCAGTACCACGGCGAAACCGATGCGCTGGTGGCGACCAAGGCGCAAAAGGCCTTGGCTGCCGGCATCACGCCGATTGTCTGCGTGGGCGAGACCCTGGCCGAGCGCGAAGCCGGCCAGACCGAAGCGGTGGTCAAGCGCCAGCTGGCAGCGGTGATCCATGCGGTGGGTGCTTGTGTGAGCGAAATCGTCGTGGCTTATGAGCCGGTCTGGGCCATTGGCACGGGCAAGACGGCCAGCCCCGAGCAGGCGCAGGCCGTGCATGCTGTATTGCGCGCACAACTGGCAGCGGCCAGCACGCAGGCTGCCAAGGTGCCGGTGCTGTATGGTGGCAGCATGAATGCGGGCAATGCCGAGCAGCTGCTCGCCCAGCCCGATATTGATGGTGGACTGATCGGTGGCACTTCGCTGAAGGCCCAGGATTTTCTGAAAATTATTGCTGCAGCTGCTTGAGGGCAAGCGGCTGCTGGCGACGACCAAGTTTGATAAAAGGGTAGATGATGGTAACGATTCTGTTGACGATTCAAATGCTGGCAGCACTGGTCATGATTGGCCTGGTGCTGGTGCAGCATGGCAAGGGTGCCGATGCGGGTGCTGCCTTTGGCAGCGGCAGCAGCGCGGGCAGCCTGTTCGGTGCTTCCGGTAGCGCCAACTTCCTCTCGCGCAGCACCGGCGTGCTGGCGGCGGTGTTCTTTGCCGCAACCTTGGCGCTGGCCTACCTGGGCAATGCCCGTCCGACCTCGGCCGGTAGTGTGCTCGAAGGCCCTGCTGCGACGATCCCGCAGTCGAGCGCCCCAGTGGATGCGACCATTCCTCCTGCGTCGACCCCTGCACCTGCTGCAGCCCCTGCGGCACCCGCCGCTGGTGCGGATGCCTCGGTGCCTGCCGCTGGCGCTGCTGCGCCTGCTGCCGATGCCTCCGTGCCCGCTGCTGCACCGGCCGCAGCGGCTGAGCCAGCACAGCCTGCAGGCAAATAACTCAACTATTTGAAAAGAATCCCTGAACTCAGGGTTTTTACAGAGTAGAATCTGAGTCTGTCTGGTGAGCAGATTGTTTCAAAAGCAATCGGTGCTTGCCAGGCAAGTCAAATCAGCCGTCGTGGTGAAATTGGTAGACACGCTATCTTGAGGGGGTAGTGGCGAAAGCTGTGCGAGTTCGAGTCTCGCCGACGGCACCAACACAATAAAAGGCCTGCCTGGGTCGCGTCTTGTGCTTACCTGGGTTGGCTCCTGCGGTGAGTAGACATCAAGATGAGCCTCGAACAATACCTCCCGGTCCTTTTGTTTATCCTGGTGGGAGCAGGCGTTGGCCTTGGCCCACTGGTCATAGGCTACATCCTCGGACCCAATCGCCCGAACGCGGCGAAAAACTCCCCTTACGAATGCGGCTTTGAGGCCTTTGAAGACGCGCGCATGAAATTCGATGTGCGCTACTACCTCGTCGCCATTCTTTTCATTCTCTTCGACTTGGAAATTGCGTTCCTCTTCCCATGGGCGGTTTCGCTGCATGAAGTGGGAATGCCTGGTTTTATCGCGGTTCTCGTGTTCTTGGCCATTCTGGTGGTGGGTTTCGCCTATGAATGGAAAAAGGGCGCGCTGACCTGGGAATAACCGGAAATCAAAAAGGTACACGATGATTGAAGGTGTGTTGGAGAAAGGCTTTGTCACCACGAGCTACGACTCGGTGGTGAACTGGGCTAAGACCGGGTCGATCTGGCCCATGACGTTTGGTTTGGCATGCTGCGCCGTCGAGATGATGCACGCGGCCGCTGCGCGTTACGACATTGGCCGCTTCGGCGCCGAAGTCTTCCGTGCCAGCCCGCGCCAGGCTGACTTGATGATTGTGGCTGGCACCTTGTGCAACAAGATGGCCCCGGCCATGCGCAAGGTGTACGACCAGATGGCCGAGCCGCGTTGGGTGATCTCGATGGGATCCTGCGCCAACGGTGGTGGTTACTACCACTACAGCTACTCGGTGGTGCGCGGTTGCGACCGCATTGTGCCGGTGGATGTGTATGTGCCAGGCTGCCCGCCCACGGCAGAAGCGCTGATCTACGGCATCATCCAGCTGCAGCAAAAAATCCGCCGCACCCACACGATCGCGCGCGCCTAGGAGTTGGAATGAGTGTAGAACTGATACAGCCTAGCGTGCTGCAAGAGACCATCGCCCGCGTGCTGGGCGACAAGGCACGCTCGGTGACCCTGGCGCTGGGTGAAGTGACCGTGGAGGTCTCGGCCTCGAACTACCTGCAAGCCATGCAGCTGCTGCGCGATGCGCCCGAATGCAAGTTCGAGATGCTGATGGACCTGTGCGGCGTGGATTACTCCGCATACAAGGACGTGGGCACCGATGGCCCACGTTTTGCCGTGGTCTCGCACCTGTTGTCGATCAGCCTGAACCAGCGCCTGCGTGTGCGCGTGTTCTGCCAGGACGACGATTTCCCGGTGCTCGACACCCTCAGCCAGCTCTGGGCTTCGGCCAACTGGCTCGAGCGCGAAGCTTTTGACCTGTTCGGCATTGTCTTTGAAGGCCATGACGACCTGCGCCGCATCCTGACCGACTATGGCTTTATCGGTCACCCCTTCCGCAAGGATTTCCCGCTGACGGGCCATGTGGAGATGCGCTACGACGCCGAGCAGGCACGCGTGATCTACGAACCCGTGACGATCGAGCAGCGCGAGATCACGCCCCGCATTATTCGTGAAGACCATTACGGAGGCCTGCACTGAGGCGCTCTGACCTCACGATGAAGAACCATGGCTGAAATCAAAAACTACACACTCAACTTCGGTCCCCAGCATCCTGCAGCACACGGCGTGCTGCGTTTGGTGCTGGAGCTCGATGGTGAAGTGGTGCAACGTGCAGACCCGCATATCGGCCTGCTGCACCGCGCCACCGAGAAACTGGCGGAGAGCAAGACCTTCATCCAGTCGCTGCCCTATATGGACCGCCTGGATTACTGCTCGATGATGAGCAACGAGCACGCCTACTGCCTGGCTATCGAAAAGCTGCTGGGCCTGGAAGTGCCGATCCGCGCGCAATACATCCGCGTGATGTATTCCGAGATCACCCGCATCATGAACCACCTGATGTGGCTGGGCTCCTCGGGCAATGACGGCGGCAGCTCGACCATTCTGATCTACGCCTTCCGCGAACGTGAAGACCTGATGGACATGTACGAAGCCGTCTCCGGCGCGCGCATGCACGCGGCGTACTTCCGTCCGGGTGGCGTGTACCGCGACCTGCCAGAGAGCATGCCGCAGTACAAGGCCAGCAAGGTGCGCAATGCCAAGGCCATCGAGCAGATGAACAGCAACCGCCAAGGTTCGCTCATCGACTTCATCGATGACTTCACGGCGCGCTTCCCCAAGTGCGTGGATGAATACGAAACCCTGCTGACCGACAACCGCATCTGGAAGCAGCGCAATGTGGGCATCGGCGTGGTTGACATCGACCGCGCGATGAACCTGGGCCTGACCGGCCCGATGCTGCGCGGCTCGGGCCTGGCCTGGGATATGCGCAAGTCGCAGCCCTACGAAGTCTATGACCGCATGGATTTCGACATCCCCGTGGGCAAGACCGGCGACTGCTATGACCGCTATCTGGTGCGCATCGCCGAGATGCGCGAGTCCAACCGCATCATCAAGCAGTGCGTGGACTGGCTGCGTGCCAACCCCGGTCCGGTCATCACGGGCAACCACAAGGTGGCGCCTCCCGATCGCGAAGCCATGAAGTCCAACATGGAAGAGCTGATCCACCACTTCAAGCTGTTCACCGAAGGCTTCAAAGTGCCCGAGGGCGAGGCTTATGCATCGGTGGAGCACCCCAAGGGCGAGTTTGGCATCTACCTGATCAGCGATGGTGCCAACAAGCCTTACCGCCTGAAGATTCGTCCACCAGGATTTGTGCATCTCTCGGCGCTCGACGAAATGAGCCGTGGCCACATGCTGGCCGATGCCGTGATGGTGCTGAGCACCTTGGACATCGTGTTTGGAGACGTTGACCGATGATTACCGAAGCAACAAAAGCACGCTTTGCCCGCGAAGTTGCCAAGTATCCGGCAGAGCAGAAGCAGTCGGCCGTGATGGCTTGCCTGTCTATCGTGCAGCAGGAGCAGGGCTGGGTGAGCCAGGAGAGCGAGGCGGTGATCGCCGAGTTCCTGGAGATGCCCGAGATCGCCGTGCATGAAGTGACCACCTTCTACAACATGTACAACCAGCACCCGGTGGGCAAGTACAAGTTGAGCGTGTGCACCAACCTGCCTTGCCAACTGCGTCGCGGCCGCGAGGCGCTCAAGCACCTGGAAGACAAGCTGGGCATCAAGATGGGTGATACCACCGCCGATGGCGTGTTCACCATCGAGCAATCGGAATGCCTGGGCGCCTGCGCCGATGCACCGGTGCTGCTGGTCAATGACCGCCACATGTGCAGCTTCATGGACAACGAAAAGCTGGACCAGCTGATGACCGGCTTGCGCGCAGCGGAGGACACCAAGTGACGACAGCCGCTCAAATTCTGTCGCAGTTCCAGGCCACCGGCGTGGAAACCTGCTTCCACGACCGCCATATCGAACCCCAGATCTATGCAGGTCTGGATGGCACGAACTGGTCGATCAAAGACTACGAGGCACGCGGCGGCTACCAGGCCCTGCGCAAGCTGCTGGGCAAGGACGGTGGCGAGGGTCTGACCCAGGACCAGGTCATTGCCACGATGAAAGAGTCGGGCCTGCGCGGCCGCGGCGGCGCTGGCTTCCCCACCGGTCTGAAGTGGAGCTTCATGCCTCGCAACTTCCCCGGCCAAAAGCACCTGGTGTGCAATTCGGACGAGGGCGAGCCTGGCACCTGCAAGGACCGCGACATCCTGATGTTCAACCCGCACATCGTGATCGAAGGCATGGCCATCGCCGCGTATGCCATGGGCATCTCGCTGGGCTACAACTACATCCACGGCGAAATCTTCCAAGTCTACGAACGCTTTGAAGCGGCGCTGGAAGAGGCGCGTGCTGCCGGCTACCTGGGTGACAACATCCTGGGCAGCAGCTTCAGCTTTGAGCTGCATGCCCACCATGGTTTTGGCGCCTACATCTGCGGCGAAGAAACCGCCTTGCTCGAATCGCTCGAAGGCAAGAAGGGCCAGCCCCGCTTCAAGCCGCCATTCCCGGCCAGCTTTGGTTTGTATGGCAAGCCCACGACGATCAACAACACCGAAACCTTTGCGGCCGTTCCCTGGATCATCCGCAACGGTGGCCAGGCCTACCTGGAATGCGGCAAGCCCAACAACGGCGGCACCAAGATCTTCTCGGTCAGCGGTGACGTGAACAAGCCCGGCAACTACGAAGTGCCAATGGGAACGCCGTTCTCCACCTTGCTGGAGCTGGCCGGCGGTGTGCGCACCGGCCGCAAGCTCAAGGCCGTGATCCCTGGCGGATCGTCGGCCCCTGTGCTGCCAGCGGACATCATGATGGCCTGCACGATGGACTATGACTCCATCTCCAAGGCCGGCTCGATGCTGGGCTCGGGCGCCGTCATCGTGATGGACGACTCGCGCGACATGGTCGAGAGCCTGCTGCGCCTGTCCTACTTCTACCAGCACGAGTCCTGCGGACAGTGCACCCCTTGCCGCGAAGGCACGGGCTGGCTGTGGCGCATGGTCGACCGCATCCAGCACGGCCACGGCCGCGCCGAGGATCTGGACAAGCTGGACTCGGTAGCCGGCAACATCATGGGGCGCACGATTTGCGCATTGGGCGATGCGGCAGCGATGCCGGTGCGCGCAATGATCAAGCATTTCCGCCATGAATTCGAAGCAAAGATCAACGCTGCTGAAAAGCAGACCGCTGCTTCTTCCTGATCGCGAGTGAGCATATGGTTGAAATTGAAATAGACGGTCAGAAGGTCGAGGTCGCGGAAGGCAGCATGGTCATGCACGCGGCCGATGCGGCGGGCAAATACATCCCTCACTTCTGCTACCACAAGAAACTGTCGATCGCGGCGAACTGCCGTATGTGCCTGGTGGACGTCGAGAAGGCGCCCAAGGCCATGCCTGCCTGCGCCACGCCCGTGACGCAAGGCATGATTGTGCGCACCACCTCGGACAAGGCGGTCAAGGCCCAGCAATCGGTGATGGAGTTCCTGCTCATCAACCACCCGCTGGATTGCCCAATCTGCGACCAGGGTGGTGAATGCCAGTTGCAGGACTTGGCTGTGGGCTACGGTGCCAGCAGCTCGCGCTACGAAGAAGAAAAGCGCGTGGTCTTCCACAAGAACGTGGGCCCGCTGATCTCGATGGAAGAGATGAGCCGTTGCATCCACTGCACCCGCTGCGTGCGCTTCGGTCAAGAAGTCTCGGGCATCATGGAGCTGGGCATGGTCAACCGCGGCGAGCATGCCGAGATCACCACGGTGGTGGGCGATACGGTGGACTCGGAGCTGTCGGGCAACATGATCGACATCTGCCCCGTGGGCGCGCTCACGAGCAAGCCTTTCCGATACAGCGCACGTACCTGGGAGCTGTCGCGCCGCAAGTCGGTCTCGCCGCATGACTCCACCGGTGCCAACTTGATCGTTCAGGTCAAGAACAACAAGGTGATGCGCGTGGTGCCGTTCGAGAACGACGCCGTCAACGAATGCTGGATTGCCGACCGTGACCGCTTCTCCTACGAAGCGCTCAACGGTGAAGAGCGCCTGACCGCGCCGATGATCAAGCAAGGCGGCCAGTGGCTCGAAGTGAGCTGGCAAGCTGCGCTGGAATACGTGGCCAATGGCATCAAGAGCGTGCAACGCGACCATGGCGCCAGCGCCGTGGGTGCGCTGGTCAGCCCGCACAGCACGCTCGAAGAGCTGTTCTTGGCTGGTGAGCTGGTGCGCTCGCTGGGCAGCCAGAACGTGGACTACCGCCTGCGCAACGCCGATTTTGCCAAGGCAGAAGGCGTGCGCTGGCTGGGCCGCTCGATCGCCTCGCTGTCGGACCTGAACACGGCCTTGATCGTGGGCTCGAACGTGCGCAAGGAGCATCCGCTGTTTGCACAGCGTATCCGCCAGGCCGCCCGCAAGGGTGCGGTGGTGACCGCCATCCAGTCCAAGGCTTTTGATCTGGCGATTCCGCTGGCCCACCAGGTGATCACACCTGCTGCGCAGTGGGCCTATGCGCTGTCCTCCGTGGCAGCGGCCCTCGCCCAGTCCAAGGGTGTGGAAGCGCCGAACAACGCCGGTACCGTGACGCCCGAGTCCATCGAGATTGCCCGCGCGCTGCAAAACGGCGAGCAAAAGGCCATCCTGCTGGGCAATGCCGTCGCGCACCATGCACAAGCGAGCACCTTGCTGTCGATCGCCAACTGGATTGGCGCGCAGACCGGTGCCACCGTGGGCTTCCTGACCGAAGCGGCCAACACCGTGGGCGCGCAATGGGTGGGTGCTGTGCCCCAGGCCCATGGCATGCACGCTGGCGAAATGCTCGCCGGTGGCGTCAAGGCGGCCATCTTGCTGAACTGCGAACCCGCGTTCGACACGGCCGCTGGCAGCCAGGCGCTGCAAGGCTGCGAGATGGTGGTGAGCCTGAGCCCGTTCAAGGCCAACATGGACATCGCCGATGTGCTGCTGCCAATCGCGCCGTTCACCGAGACCTCGGGCTCGTTCGTGAACGCCGAAGGCCGTGTGCAGAGCTTCCACGCCGTGGTCAAGCCACTGGGCGATACCCGTCCGGGCTGGAAGGTGCTGCGCGTGCTGGGCAATCTGCTCGACGTGGCAGGCATGGCCTTTGATTCGTCGCAGGATGTGCTGGCCGTGGCCACTGGCTCGCAAGGCCAGGTGCCTGCCGAGCTGCTGTCCAACAGCACCAAGACAAACATGGCCGTGTCGGCACCTGCAGGCCAGGAGCCGGTGGTGGCCAGCATCTACCAACTCGATGGCATCGTGCGTCGCGCGCCGTCGTTGCAAATGACGGCGGATGCCCGCCAATCCTCGGAGGTGGTGGCAGCATGATCGACGCAATCTACAACGGCGGTCTGACCCTGATCGCAGCAGAGTGGTGGGCGACCCTGGTCTGGCCCGTGATCTGGAACCTGGTCAAGATCCTGTGCATCGTCTTGCCTTTGATGGGCGCGGTGGCTTACCTGACCCTGTGGGAGCGCAAGCTCCTGGGCTTCATGCAAGTGCGTTATGGCCCCAACCGGGTCGGCCCTTTTGGTCTGCTCCAGCCTCTGGCCGACGGCCTCAAGCTGATGACCAAAGAAATCATCACGCCAACGGCGGCAAGCTCGGGCCTCTACCGCCTGGGCCCGATCATGGCCATCATGCCTGCGCTGGCAGCCTGGGTGGTCATCCCCTTCGGCCCCGATGTGGCGCTGGCCAATGTGAATGTGGGCCTGCTGCTGGTGATGGCGATTACCTCGATCGAAGTCTATGGCGTGATCATCGCCGGCTGGGCATCGAACTCCAAGTACGCTTTCCTGGGCGCGCTGCGCGCATCGGCCCAGATGGTGAGCTATGAAATCGCGATGGGCTTCTGCTTCCTGGTGGTGATCATGGTCACCGGCAGCATGAACCTGACCGAGATCGTGCTGGCCCAGGGCAAGGGCATGATGGCATCGTCGGGTGCCAGCATCCTGTCGTGGAACTGGCTGCCACTGTTCCCGATGTTCATCGTCTACCTGATCTCGGCCGTGGCTGAGACCAACCGCCACCCCTTTGACGTCGTCGAAGGCGAAGCGGAAATCGTGGCCGGTCACATGGTGGAGTATTCGGGCATGGGCTTTGCCGTGTTCTTCCTGGCCGAGTACGCGAGCATGTGGCTGGTGTCCATCCTGGCCGTGATCATGTTCATGGGCGGCTGGTTGCCACCGTTCGATTTCCTGTCCTTCATCCCAGGCTGGATCTGGCTGGCTGCCAAGACCTTCCTCGTGGTGTCGATGTTCATCTGGATCCGCGCTACTTTCCCACGTTTCCGCTATGACCAGATCATGCGTCTGGGCTGGAAGATCTTCATCCCCGTCACCCTGGTGTACCTGGTCTTTGTCGGCGGCTGGTTGCTGTCGCCATGGAACATCTGGAAATAAGCGGAGGAATACAACATGACTACTGCAGTTTCTCCCCGCTCTTTCTCGGTGAAGGATTTCTTCAAGAGCTTCATGCTCTGGGAATTGATGAAGGGCATGGCCCTGACCGGCCGCTACACGTTTGCGCGCAAGATCACGGTCCAATTCCCTGAAGAGAAGACGCCGCTGTCGCCCCGTTTCCGTGGCCTGCACGCGCTGCGCCGCTACGAAAACGGCGAAGAGCGTTGCATTGCCTGCAAGCTGTGCGAAGCCGTCTGTCCTGCGATGGCGATCACGATCGAGTCCGATGTGCGTGATGACGGCTCGCGCCGCACCACCCGTTATGACATCGATCTGACCAAGTGCATTTTCTGTGGCTTCTGTGAAGAAAGCTGCCCCGTTGACTCCATCGTGGAAACCCAGATTCTGGAATACCACGGAGAAAAGCGCGGCGACCTGTACTTCACCAAGGAAATGCTGCTGGCCGTGGGTGACCGTTACGAACCTGAAATTGCTGCAGCCAAGGCTGCGGACGCAAAGTACCGCTAACGCGGCACTTGGAGACTGATCGAAAAGAGCCCCACATGGATGTCACAACTGGTTTTTTCTATCTGTTCTCGGTAGTGCTGCTATATGCGGCATTCCGAGTGGTTACTGCTCCAAATCCGGTGCACGCTGTGCTGCACCTGATGTTGGCGTTTTCTCAGGCGGCCGGTATCTGGTTGCTGCTCAAGGCTGAGTTCCTGGCCATCGTGCTGGTGATGGTCTACCTGGGCGCCGTGATGGTGCTGTTCCTCTTCGTGGTGATGATGCTGGATATCCGCATCGACCAGCTGCGCAAGAGCTTCTGGAAGAACTTCCCGCTCGCTGCAGTGATCTTTGCCATCGTCGCGTTCGAGATGGGCGTGGTGCTGATCGGCGGCTTCAGCGCCATCGACGCGCCCAAGGCCATCCCAGCGGTGGTGGATGCGGCCGGCAAGGTGGTGCCTTACAGCAACGTCAAGGCGCTGGGCACCATGCTCTACACCGAGTATCTGTTCCCTGTGCAAGTGGCTGCGGTCATCTTGCTGGTGGCGATGATTGCCGCGATTGCCCTGACCCTGCGCCAGCGCAAGGATTCCAAGGCCATCGATGCATCGCTGCAAGTGCGCGTGCGTGCTTCGGATCGCCTGCAATTGGTCAAAGTCGAAGCGAGCAAGCCCGCTGCCCCTGTGGTGCAGCCTGCCGCTGAGGTCGAGGAGAAGAAGGTATGACGCTCACTCTGGGTCATTTTCTGACGTTGGGCGCGATGCTGTTCGCGCTGTCCGTGGTCGGTATCTTCTTGAACCGTCGCAACCTGATTGTGCTGCTGATGGCCATCGAGTTGATGCTGCTGGCAGTGAACACGAACTTTGTCGCCTTCTCCCACTACCTGGGAGACATGCACGGCCAGATTTTCGTGTTCTTCATCCTGACCGTTGCGGCGGCGGAGTCGGCAATTGGTTTGGCAATCTTGGTGTTGCTGTTCCGTAACAAGTCCACCATCGATGCGGAAGATCTCAACTCCCTGAAGGGTTGAGGCACCAATACTTGCAAGGTTAAGAAGAATGAGTCAAACCCTTTCTGCTTCAACACTGTTGGCGGTGCCTCTGGCGCCCCTGGCAGGATCTTTGCTGGCAGGCATTTTCGGTACCGCCCTGGGCGGCAACCGCATCGGCCGCGTTGGCAGCCGCACGCTCACCATCCTGGGTGTGTTCATTGCCTTCGTCATCTCTGCGATGACGTTCCAGAGCGTGGTGTTTGAAGGCGCGACCTTCAACCAGACGCTCTACACCTGGATGACCGTCGGGTCGCTGAAGATGGAGATCGGTTTCATGATCGACTCCATCACCGCGATGATGATGTGCGTGGTGACCTTTGTGTCGCTGATGGTGCACATCTACACGATGGGCTACATGGCGGAAGACGACGGCTATGACCGTTTCTTCTCGTACATCTCGCTGTTCACCTTCTCCATGCTGATGCTGGTGATGAGCAACAACCTGCTGCAGCTGTTCTTCGGCTGGGAAGCGGTGGGCCTGGTGTCGTACCTGCTGATCGGTTTCTACTTCAAGAAGGAAACCGCGATCTTCGCCAACATGAAGGCCTTCGTGGTCAACCGTGTCGGTGACTTCGGCTTCATTCTGGGCATCGGCCTGATCGCTGCCTACACCGGCACGCTGAACTACACCGAAATCTTCGCCAAGACCAATGAGCTGAGCGGCATGACGCTGCCGGGCTCGACCTGGTCGCTGATGACGGTGATCTGCATCTGCCTGTTCATCGGTGCGATGGGCAAGTCGGCCCAGTTCCCGCTGCACGCCTGGCTGCCCGATTCGATGGAAGGTCCTACCCCCATCTCGGCACTGATCCACGCGGCCACCATGGTGACCGCCGGTATCTTCATGGTCTCGCGCATGTCGCCGCTCTATGAGCTGTCTGACGCAGCCCTGAACTTCATCCTCGTGATTGGCTCGATCACCGCGCTGTTCATGGGTATCCTGGGCATCATCCAGAACGACATCAAGCGCGTGATCGCGTACTCCACGCTGTCGCAGCTGGGTTACATGACCATCGCACTGGGCGTGTCGGCCTACTCGGTGTCGGTGTTCCACCTGATGACGCACGCGTTCTTCAAGGCACTGCTGTTCCTCGGCGCGGGCTCGGTCATCATGGGCATGCACCACAACCAGGACATCCGCTGGATGGGTGGCGTGCGCAAGTACATGCCCATCACCTGGATCACCTTCCTGCTGGGTAACCTGGCACTGATCGGTACGCCGTTCTTCTCGGGCTTCTACTCGAAGGATGCGATCATCGAAGCGGTGCACGCCTCGAATCTGCCTGCCGCCGGCTTTGCCAACTTTGCCGTGCTCGCTGGCGTGTTCATCACTGCGTTCTACTCGTTCCGCCTGTACTTCATCGTGTTCCACGGTAAAGAGCGTTACGACCAGAACCCCGATGCCCACCATGACGACCACCACGCGCACGATGACCACCACGGCCATGGCCACGATGCCAAGCCGCATGAGTCGCCATGGGTGGTGACCCTGCCGCTGGTGCTGCTGGCGATTCCTTCGGTGGTGATCGGTGCGATTGCGCTGATGCCGATGCTGTTTGGTGATTTCTTCAAGGGCGTCATCTATGTCGATGGCAGCAAGCACGGCGCGATGGCCGAGCTGGCCGAGAAGATCCACGGCTGGATCCCGATGGCACTGCACGGCTTCACCGCTGCGCCGTTCTGGCTGGCGCTGGCCGGTGTGGTGACCTCCTATGTGTTCTACATGGTCAAGCCCGAGATTCCTGCTGCCATCAAGCGCATGAGCGAGAAGGTCGGCCTGTACCAGGCATTGGAAGGCAAGTACGGTGTGGACTGGGTCTATGAAAACATCTTCGCCCGCGGCTCGCGCGTGCTGGGTGGCGTGTTCTGGAAGGTGGGCGACCAAGGCCTGATCGACGGCCTGCTCGTCAACGGTTCCTGGAAGCTGGTGGGCCGCATCTCCGCCCTGGTGCGCTGGCTGCAGACGGGTTATGTGTACCACTACGCATTGGTCATGATTCTGGGTATCTTCCTGGCCATGACGTACTTCGTGCTGCTCAACAAGTAAGGAAGAAGAAAAATGGGATTGTTGAGTCTTGCAATTTGGACGCCCATCGTCTTTGGTACGGTCCTGCTGGCCTTTGGCAAGCAGGAGCAGGCCAAGATGGTGCGCTGGATCGCACTGGTCGGTGCGCTGATAGGCCTCTTGGTCACCTTGCCGCTGTACACCGGCTTCCAGCTGGGTACGTCGGCGATGCAGTTCGTCGAGAAGGCGTCCTGGATTCCACGCTTTGGTATCAACTACTACCTGGGCGTCGATGGCATCTCCTTCTGGTTTGTGCCGCTGACCGCCTTCATCACGGTGATCGTGGTGCTGGCGTCCTGGGAGTCGATCACCGAGCGCGTGAACCAGTACATGGGCGCGTTCCTGATCCTGTCGGGTCTGATGATCGGTGTGTTCTCCGCACTGGACGGTCTGCTGTTCTACGTGTTCTTTGAAGCCACGCTGATCCCGATGTACCTGATCATCGGTATCTGGGGCGGCCCAAACCGCATCTACGCAGCGTTCAAGTTCTTCCTGTACACGCTGATGGGTTCGCTGCTGACCTTGATCGCGCTGCTGTACCTGTACACCAAGGCCGGTAGCTTCGAGATTCTGGCCTGGCACCAGCTGCCGCTGTCGATGACCGAGCAGACCTTGATCTTCTTTGCCTTCTTCGCTGCGTTTGCCGTGAAGGTGCCGATGTTCCCGGTCCACACCTGGCTGCCCGACGTTCACGTCGAAGCGCCTACCGGTGGTTCTGCCGTGCTGGCCGCGATCATGCTGAAGCTCGGTGCCTATGGTTTCCTGCGGTTCTCGATGCCCATCGCACCTGATGCGTCGCACGAATGGGCCTGGCTCATCATCGCGCTGTCGCTGATCGCTGTGATCTATGTGGGTCTGGTGGCGATTGTGCAGAAGGACATGAAGAAGCTCGTGGCTTATTCGTCCGTCGCACACATGGGCTTTGTGACCCTGGGCTTCTTCATCTTCAATGACATCGGTGTCATGGGTGGCCTGATGCAGATGATTGCCCACGGCTTTGTGTCGGGCGCGATGTTCCTGTGTATCGGTGTGCTGTACGACCGCGTGCATTCGCGTGATATCGCTGCCTACGGCGGCGTGGTCAACACCATGCCCAAGTTCGCCGCCTTTGCCCTGCTGTTTGCGATGGCCAACTGCGGCCTGCCAGGCACCGCCGGTTTCATCGGTGAGTGGATGGTGATCCTGGGCGCCACCAAGTTCAACTTCTGGATTGGTGTGCTGTCGGCTACCGCGCTGATTCTGGGCGCTGCCTACACGCTGTGGATGTACAAGCGCGTGTACTTCGGCCCAGTGACCAATGACCATGTGCGCGAGCTCAAGGACATCGGTTGCCGCGAATTCCTAATCCTGGGCATCTTGGCTGCTGCCGTGCTGATCATGGGTGTCTACCCTGCGCCGTTCACCGATGTGATGGGTGCCTCGGTGGCCGACCTGCTCAAGCATGTCGCTGCGTCCAAGCTGTGATGGTCGGACAGAATTGAGAGACTTGAGATGATTGATAACATCAGCTGGCTGGCTATCTATCCTGAAATCGTGCTGTTGGTGATGGCCTGCGTCATCACCATCGTGGACCTGGGCGTCAAGAGCGCAGGGCGCACGCTCACCTACATTCTGTCGCTGCTGACCCTGGTGGTCGTGGCGGTGATCACCGGTATCTATGCCAGCAATGGCAATACCTTCTACGCCTTTGGCAACATGGTCGTCTCCGACGCCATGGGCAACTGGCTCAAGTGCGCTGCGGCCATCGCGATGGCTGTGACCCTGGTGTATGGCCGTGGTTACTCGCGTGACCGTGGCATGCTCAAGGGCGGTGAGTATTTCATCCTGTCGCTGCTCGCGCTGCTGGGCATGAACGTGATGATCTCGGGCAACAACTTCCTGATCATTTACCTGGGCCTGGAGCTGCTGACCCTGTCGAGCTACGCGCTGGTCTGCCTGCGCCGTGACAACACCGCGGCGGTGGAAGCGGGCATGAAGTACTTTGTGCTGGGTGCGATGGCCTCGGGTTTCCTGCTGTACGGCCTGTCGATGATCTACGGCGCCACCGGCTCGCTCGATATCGGTGAAGTGTTCAAGGCGGTGAACTCCGGTCTGATCCGCCACCAGGTGCTGGTGTTTGGTCTGGTGTTTGTGGTTGCTGGCCTGGCCTTCAAGCTGGGTGTGGTGCCTTTCCACATGTGGGTGCCTGACGTCTACCAAGGCGCACCCACGGCCATCACGATGATCGTGGGCGGCGCGCCCAAGCTGGCAGCTTTCGCGATCGTGATCCGCCTGCTGGTGGACGGCCTGCTGCCGCTGGCCTTTGACTGGCAACAGATGCTGGCCGTGCTGGCCATCCTCTCGCTGCTGATCGGTAACCTGGCTGCTATCGCCCAGACCAATATCAAGCGCATGCTGGCCTACTCGACCATCTCGCAAATGGGCTTTGTGCTGCTGGGTCTGATGTCCGGCGTGGTCAATGGCAATGTCGAAGCGGCCACCGCTGGCAACGCCTACAGCGCCTCGATGTTCTACGTCGTGAGCTATGTGCTGACCACCCTTGCCACGTTCGGTGTGGTGCTGCTGCTGGCCCGTGAAGGCTTCGAGAGCGAAGAGATTGCCGACTTTGCCGGTCTGAACCAGCGCAGCCCGCTGTACGCTGGCGTGATGGCGATCTGCCTGTTCTCGATGGCCGGTATTCCTCCGCTGGTGGGCTTCTACTCGAAGCTGGCCGTGCTGCAGGCGCTGGTGGCATCGGGCAGTGGCCTGTACATTGCGCTGGCGGTGTTTGCGGTGATCATGTCGCTGATCGGCGCCTTCTACTACCTGCGCGTGGTCAAGGTCATGTACTTCGACAAGCCCATCACCGCCGCCAAGGTGCATGCACCTTTGGACGTGCGTGCCGTGCTGGTCGTCAATGGCGCGCTGGTGCTGATCCTGGGCATCATGCCCGGCGGTCTGATGAAGCTGTGCTCTGACGCCGTGCTGCGCGCACTCGCCAGCTAAGCGGCTCGGCAACCGAGCCTGACAAAGCCCGCATGTCTATCACTGCATCCATCTGGTTGGTGATCGTGGCGGGCTTTGTTGCGGCCAATCTGCCGTTTCTGAACCAACGCATCCTGGCCGCGGGGCCCCTGTGCCATGACGGCAGCAGTGCCGGCAAGGCCCTGTGGATCCGCCTGGTTGAGCTCGTCGTGCTGTACTTCCTCATCGGGGCCTTTGCGATGCTGCTTGAAGGCCGTGCCGGCCAGCGCAGCAGCCAGGGCTGGGAGTTCTATGCCGTCACCGGCACCTTGTTCCTGACCTTTGCCTTCCCCGGTTTTGCCTACCAGTACCTGCTGCGCAAGGTGAGCCGAGCGGGGTGAGCCTGTGAAGGTCTTCAACCTGCGCTGCCCCTTGGGCCATATCTTTGAGGGCTGGTTCGCCTCGGACGCCGCGTTCGAGCAGCAACAAAGCCAGGGCTGGCTCAGCTGCCCGATGTGCAACTCGCACGAGATCGTCAAAGGCCTGAGCGCCCCGCATCTCGCGCGCAAATCCAATTCCCTGGCCCCAGCGGCGCCTGCTGCGCAACCTTCATCCAGCGCAGCCCCTGCACAGCCTGGTAGCGCGCCGGCTGCGTCCTCGCCGTCCCAGGCCCCTCATAGCCCGCTCAGCGATACCCAGCGCCTGCAACAGGCCTGGCTGGAGCTGTCGCGCCAGATCGTAGCCAACACCGACGATGTAGGCAGTGGCTTTGCCGACCTGGCCCGGCAGATGCATGAGGGCGAGGTCGATGCCCGCCCGATCCGGGGCACTGCCACCCCCGAGGAGCAGCGCGCCTTGGTCGATGAGGGCATCGATGTGCTGCCCTTGCTGCTGCCCGAAGCGAGCAAGCACCGCCTGCAATAGGCTTTATCTGTCGCCTTGGCAGCAGCCGGCCTGGCTGGCATGCTGCAGCGCTGATGATGCACAGCGCGTATGAATGGGCTGGGGCAGGGCCTGTGCATTGTCGCCCGTGCTTGATTTTGATGACAAAAAGACGACCACTTGTCCCTCAGGTGACTATCAAAAAGTGAGCGCATAAAGCCCACGGGTTAACGCGTACGCAGCCTCACCTACAGGCTTTCCCCAGTGTTGCGTTGCAGTATTCTTTCCTAGTATTGGCAGCATCGAAGCGACGTATATTTCCATCCAGGAAATGGCGTCGCACTTTTTTCCAGCGAAGCGGTGCGGTGCCCATGAGTGATGTCATTCTTCAAACCCGAGATCTCACCAAGGAGTTTCGGGGATTCACAGCAGTCAGCAATGTCAACCTGTCGGTGCAGCGGGGCTCGATCCATGCGCTGATCGGCCCCAATGGGGCCGGCAAGACGACATGCTTCAACTTGCTGACCAAGTTTCTGACGCCCACCAAGGGCATCATCCATTTCAACGGCACGGACATCACCAGCGAAGAGCCGGCGCAGATTGCCCGCCGGGGGGTGATCCGCTCCTTCCAGATCTCGGCGGTGTTCCCGCACCTGAGCCTGATGGAGAACGTGCGCATCGCCTTGCAGCGCAAGCTGGGCACGTCCTTCCACTTCTGGAGCAGTGAGCGCACCCTGGACAAGCTCAATGGCCGCGCCGTGGCCTTGCTCGAAGAGGTGGGCCTGGCGCACCTGGCCGACGAGATCACCTTGAACCTGCCTTATGGCCAAAAGCGTGCGCTCGAGATTGCCACCACCTTGGCGATGGAGCCCGAGCTGATGCTGCTCGATGAGCCCACGCAGGGCATGGGCCACGAGGACGTCGAGCGCGTCACCCAGCTGATCAAGAAGGTCTCGGCTGGCCGCACCATCTTGATGGTCGAGCACAACATGAAGGTCATCTCGACGATTGCAGACCGCATCACGGTGCTGCAGCGCGGCGCGATCCTGGCCGAGGGTGACTACCAGACGGTGTCGCAGAACCCCCAGGTGATGGAAGCGTATATGGGAACCACCGACGGCCAGCTGCAGGGAGCGCACTGACATGAATGAGAAAAACGGAGTGCCTGCACTGGAGATCAGCGATCTGCACGCCTGGTATGGCGAGTCGCATGTGCTGCATGGCGTGAACATGCGCGTGATGCCGGGCGAGGTGGTGACCTTGCTGGGCCGCAATGGCGCGGGCCGCACATCGACGATGCGTGCGGTGATGGGCCTGACCGGAGCGCGCAAGGGCTCGATCAAGATCCATGGCGTCGAGACCATCCAGATGCCCACGCACAAGATTGCGCATCTGGGCCTGGGTTACTGCCCGGAAGAGCGCGGCATCTTTGCCAGCCTCTCCTGCGAAGAGAACCTGATGCTGCCGCCGGACCTCAAAACCGGCTCGGCCGGCATGTCGGTCGAAGAGATCTACGAGATGTTCCCCAACTTGGCAGAGCGCCGCCAAAGCCAGGGCACGCGCCTGTCGGGCGGCGAGCAGCAGATGCTGGCCGTGGCCCGCATCCTGCGCACCGGCGCCAAGCTGCTGTTGCTCGATGAGATCTCCGAAGGCCTGGCCCCCGTCATCGTGCAGGCGCTGGCCCGCATGATCGTGAGCCTGCGCGCCAAGGGCTACACCGTGGTGATGGTCGAGCAGAACTTCCGCTTTGCCGCGCCCCTGGCCGACCGCCTCTATGTGATGGAACACGGCCAGATCGTCGAGCAGTTCAGCGCCGACGAGCTCGAAGGCAAGATGCCTTTGCTCAACACCTTGCTGGGGGTCTAGCCTCCCACTTTTTTGCAACCCTGGCGCAGCGCAGACTGCCGCCATGTATTGAGAACAGATATTTTTTAGGAGACAAGATGAAAGCAAAGCTCAAAGCCATTGCCCAGGTGGCATGTTTGGTCGCCCTGTCCGCAGGCGCTGCCCAGGCACAAGAAAAGGTGAAGATCGGCTTCATCACCGACATGTCCAGCCTCTACGCCGATGTGGAAGGCAAGAACGGCGCAGTCGCGATCCAGATGGCCATCGATGACTTTGGTGGCAAGGTGCTGGGCCAGCCGATCGAGATGGTCTCGGCCGACCACCAGAACAAGGCCGACATCGCTGCCTCCAAGGCGCGCGAGTGGATCGATACCGCAGGCGTGACCATGCTGTTTGGCGGCACCAACTCCGGCACCGCACTGGCCGCTGCCAAGGTGGCGCAAGAGAAAAAGCGCGTCTACTTCAACAGCGGCGCGGGCTCCTCGGCACTGACCAATGAGCAATGCAGCCCCTATACCGTGCACTATGCCTATGACACCGTGGCGCTGGCCAAGGGCACCGGCGGCGCCGTGGTGGACCGTGGCGGCAAGTCCTGGTTCTTTCTGACGGCCGACTACGCGTTTGGCCACTCGCTGGAAGCGGATACCACCGCCGTCATCAAGGCCAAGGGCGGCCAGGTGCTGGGCTCGGTGCGCCACCCGCTCAACGCGTCTGACTTCTCGTCCTTTCTGCTGCAGGCGCAAAGCTCCAAGGCCCAGATCCTGGGCCTGGCCAATGCCGGCGGCGACACCATCAATGCCATCAAGGCCGCGCGTGAGTTCGGCATCAACAAGAGCATGAAGACCGCCGGCTTGCTGGTCTTCCTCTCCGACATCCACAGCATGGGCCTGAAGAACACCGAAGGCCTGCTGCACACCACCAGCTGGTACTGGGACCTGAACGACGAGACACGCAAGTTCGCCGACAAGTTCTTCGCCAAGACCAAGCGCATGCCCACCGATCTGCATGCGGCGGACTACTCGGCCACGATGAACTACCTGAAGGCTGTCGAAGCGGTCAAGACCACCGATGCCGACAAAGTCATGGCCTACCTGAAGAGCACGCCACTGAACGACTTCTACGGCAAGGGCGTGATCCGCCCCGATGGCCGCTACGCGCACGACATGTACCTGGTCGAAGCGAAGTCGCCTGCCGAATCCAAGAAGCCCTGGGATTACCTGAAGGTTCTGTCCACCTTGCCTGCGGACCAGGTCTGGACGACCAAGGCCGAATCCAAGTGCGCGCTCTGGAAGTAAGCACCGCTCACACCTAACCTGCGTCTTTGCTGCTGGCTGCAGCTGCCCGCCATCGCTGATGGCCCGGGTCGCAAAAGCAGCGGCATGACGCCAGGCGTGTTGTGTTCATTCACTGACTCGTGAGCTTTTCATGGAAATTTTTGGTATCTCATTACCGGCCTTGATGAGCCAGCTGCTGCTGGGTCTGGTCAATGGCTCGTTCTATGCCATTCTCAGTCTGGGATTGGCCGTGATCTTTGGCCTGCTCAACGTGATCAATTTCGCCCACGGCGCTTTGTTCATGCTGGGGGCTATGTTCACCTGGATGGCGGCGTCCTACTTCCAGGTCAATTACTGGGTGATGCTGCTGCTATCGCCGATTCTGGTGGGCATCATCGGGGTGTTGATAGAGCGCTTTTTGCTGCGCCATATCTACAAGCTCGACCACCTCTACGGCCTGCTGCTGACCTTGGGTCTGTCGCTGCTGATCGAGGGCGTGTTCCGCTCGATCTACGGTGTCTCGGGCCTGGGCTACGACACGCCCGAGCTGCTCGAAGGCGCCACCAATGTCGGCGTGATGCTGCTGCCCAACTACCGCATGTGGGTGGTGGTGGCCTCGCTGATCGTCTGCTTTGCCACCTGGTATGTGATTGAGAAAACCCGCCTGGGCGCCTACCTGCGTGCCGGCACCGAGAACCCCCGTCTGGTCGAGGCTTTCGGTGTCAACGTGCCGCTGATGATCATGCTGACCTATGCGTTTGGCGTGGGCCTGGCCGCCTTTGCCGGCGTGCTGGCAGCGCCCGTCTACCAGGTCACGCCGCTGATGGGCCAGAACCTGATCATCACCGTGTTCGCGGTGGTGGTGATCGGTGGCATGGGCTCCATCATGGGTGCCATCGTCACCGGTCTGGCACTGGGCGTGATCGAAGGGCTGACCAAGGTCTTCTACCCAGAAGCCTCGGCCACCGTCGTGTTCGTGATCATGGTCATCGTGCTGCTGGTGCGCCCGGCTGGCCTGTTTGGCAAAGCGAAGTGAGGTGAGGGGATGAATTCCAAGAAGTTTGCCAAACTGGGGTATGGGTTGCTGCTGCTCGGCATGATCGCTGCGCCGTTCATGGGGGCCTACCCTGTGTTCGTGATGAAGCTGATGTGCTTTGCGCTGTTCGCCTGCGCGTTCAATCTGCTGCTGGGCTACACCGGTCTGCTGTCCTTTGGCCATGCCGCCTTCTTTGGTGGTGCGGCCTATGTCACCGGCCATGCGATCAAGGTCTGGCACCTGACGCCGGAGCTGGGTATTTTGTTCGGCGTGGTGTTCGGCGCCTTGCTGGGTGTGGTGTTTGGCTGGCTGGCCATTCGCCGCCAGGGGATTTATTTCTCGATGATCACCTTGGCGCTCGCCCAGATGCTGTTCTTTGCCTGCCTGCAAATGCCCTTTACCGGTGGTGAGGACGGCCTGCAAGCGGTGCCGCGCGGCAAGCTGTTTGGCGTGCTGAGCCTGGAGAGCGACTGGACCATGTACTACGTGGCCCTGGCCATCGTGGTGCTGGCCTTCCTGCTGATCATGCGCACGGTGCATTCGCCTTTCGGCCAGGTGCTCAAGGCCCTGAAGGAAAACGAGCCGCGTGCCATCTCGCTGGGCTACGACGTCAACCGCTTCAAGCTGCTGGCCTTTGTCATCTCGGCTGCGCTGGCCGGTCTGGCCGGTTCGCTCAAGACCGTGGTGCTGGGCTTTGCGACCTTGACCGACGTGCACTGGACGGCATCGGGCCAGGTCATCCTGATGACCTTGGTGGGGGGCCTGGGCCTGCTGTCGGGCCCGATCGTCGGCTCGGCGGTGATCGTCGCGCTGGAGAACAAGATCGGCGATATCGGCACCTGGCTGTCGCGCCTGACCGGCGTCGAGTGGTTCAACACCTTGGGTGAGTCGGTGACCATTGTGACCGGCCTGATTTTTGTGATCTGCGTGCTGGCGTTCCGCCGCGGCATCATGGGCGAGTTGATCGCCTTCATGGACCGCAAGAAGAAATAGCGGAGGCTTGCAGACCCGCCCAAGTCAAAGACCCGCATTGCGCGGGTCTTTGTTTTTTCGGAGGGCGCGGAGGGCGGTCTTACTTCCAGAGCTTGCAGCTGGATTCGGCCTTGGTGGTCCAGACTTCGTCGGGGCTGAGCGTCTTGAGCACCTTGAAGTAATCCCAGGCGCCTTTGGATTCGGCTGGGGCCTTGACCTGCATCAGGTACATCTCATGGGCGTAGCGGCCATCAGGGCGGACAACGCCCTTGGCATAGAAGTCGGACAGGGGCTCGGCCTTCAGCGCGGCCATCACCTTGTCCGAATCGGTGGACTTGATGCGGTCGGCCGTCTTTAGGTAGGTCATCATCGCCGAGTAATCGGCCGCCTGCAGCGAGGTGGGCATCTTCTTGAACTTCTCGAAGAAGCGGTCCGAGAACTTGCGGCTTTCCGGGTTCAGGTCCCAATGCCAGCTGTCGGTGAACATCAGGCCTTCGGTCTGCTTGAGCCCCAGGCTGTGGATGTCCGAGCTGAACAGCAGCATGCCGGCGAGCTTCATGGTCTTGGTCACGCCAAACTCGCGCGCGGCCTTGATGGTGTTGATGGTGTCGCCACCGGCATTGGCCATCGCCAGAATCTGGGCCTTGGAGTTTTGCGCCTGCAGCAGGAAGGATGAGAAATCCGAGGCATTGATCGGGTGCCGCACGGCGCCCACCACGCGGCCACCTGCGGCCTTGATCACCTTGGTGGTATCGGCCTCCAGCGCATGGCCAAAGGCGTAGTCTGCTGTCAGAAAGAACCAGTCCTTGTCGCCCAGCGCCACAATGGCGCCGCCGGTACCCTTGGCCAGGGCCACGGTGTCATAGGCGTAATGCACGGTGTAGGGGCTGCACTGGTCATTGGTCAGCGCCGAGGTGCCCGAGCCGTTGACGATGATGAGGCGCTTTTTCTCCTCGGCCACCTTGGCCATCGCCAGGCCGGTGCTGGAGGTGGTGCCGCCCACCAGCATCTGCATATCGCGCTGGTCAAACCATTCGCGTGCCTTGGAGGCGGCCAGGTCGGCCTTGTTCTGGTGGTCGGCCACCATCAGCTCCACCGGCTTGCCCAGCAGCTTGCCGCCAAAGTCATCAATCGCCATCTGCAAGGCCAGCGCCCCGCCCTTGCCATCGACATCGGCATAGACGCTGGACATGTCGGTGATGAAGCCGATCCGCACCTTGTCTTGCGCCAGCGCACCTTGGGCGAGCAGGGCCAGCACGCAGCCGGCGGCAGCGGCCGCAATCGCGCGTCGCCGGTGCGGCCGGGCAGAACGCAAAGAGGGCATTGCAGGAACATTCATCGGAAGGTCTCCTTGTTCAAATAGACAGGCGTGCAGTGCGGCTGCCAGGTGCGGCGCACCCGTGGGCTGCTGCGCCCCGATGGTTGCAGGCTGCTTGGCGCGCGCCTACTGGGGTAAGCACCAGCGCGGCGAAAAAAACGGGGCTGCGCGCGGCGCGAAGCGGCTATACTGCTCGCAGCTCCGGGGTGTGCGAAAGCGCTGAGATGCCAAAGGCAGTTGCAAGACTGCTGAGTAGTGAACCCGACGAACTTGATCCGGTTCATGCCGGCGGAAGAAGAGCGGGACCCTGAAAGCACAGCGGTGGAAGGCAGGCAGCGTTGCATGGCACGCGCCTGCGGCCACCTGCCACGCACACCCCAGGCGCCTCGCGCACTGGGGTTTTGTCTTTTTTGGGGACGGCACCTGTCAGCGCGCAACAGGTGCCGCCATGGCCACCTAACAGCGGCCCTGGCACCACGCACAGCACGGCCGGGCCGGGGTGTAGTCGATGGGCGTGTTGCGGCCAAGCAGCCATGCCTGGCGTGTTGCAGCAGAAGAGGGCCGGCACGTCTCGGAGCGTTCGATGAAATCAACCGCTTTGAGGAGACTGCCATGAACGCCCCTGAGTCCCTGTTCATCCCCGCCACCGGTGATGCCCCCGATGCCGCCCGCTTTGGCGAACTGCTGGCCCAATCGCGCCAGCCTTTTCCCGCGTCGACCAAGTCCTATCTGGCCGGTGCCATCCACCCGCAGCTGCAGGTGCCGGTGCGCGATATTGCGCTGACCAATGGAGAGCAGGTCAGCGTCTACGACACCTCGGGCCCCTACACCGACCCGGCCGTGGCCATCGATGTGCGCCAGGGCCTGCCCGCGCTGCGTGCCGAATGGATCGCTGCGCGCGGCGACAGCCAATACTATGTGGGGCGCCAGCGTGTGGCGCTCGATGACGGCGGCAAGCGCGGCGAAGAAGACCTGCGCGTGGCCCAGCTGCGGGCCGAGGCCGCTGCATTGCAGCGCCAGCCGCGCCGCGCCAAGAGCGGCGCCAACGTGACCCAGATGCACTATGCGCGCCGGGGCATCATCACCCCCGAGATGGAGTACGTCGCCCTGCGCGAGAACGGCCGCCGCGAATGGATGGCCGAGTACCAGCGCGATGACGCGCGCGAGGCACGCCTGGCGGGCAACAGCCTGGGCGCGGCCATCCCCAAGATCATCACGCCCGAGTTTGTGCGTGAAGAGGTGGCGCGGGGCCGGGCCATCATCCCGGCCAATATCAACCACCCCGAGATCGAGCCGATGGCCATTGGCCGCAACTTCAAGGTCAAGATCAATGCCAATATCGGCAACTCGGCCGTGACCTCGAGCATCGAGGAGGAGGTCGAGAAGCTGGTCTGGGCGATCCGCTGGGGTGCGGACAATGTGATGGACCTGTCCACCGGCAAGAACATCCACACCACGCGCGACTGGATCGTGCGCAACTCGCCGGTGCCCATTGGCACGGTGCCGATCTACCAGGCGCTGGAGAAGGTGGGCGGCGTGGCCGAGGACCTGACCTGGGAGATCTTCCGCGACACCCTGGTGGAGCAGGCCGAGCAGGGCGTGGACTATTTCACGATCCATGCTGGCGTGCGCCTGGCCTATATCCACCTGACGGCCCAGCGCCGCACCGGCATCGTCTCGCGCGGCGGCTCGATCATGGCCAAGTGGTGCATGGCCCACCACCGCGAGAGCTTCCTCTACGCGCATTTTGAAGACATCTGCGACATCATGAAGCAGTACGACGTGAGCTTCTCGCTGGGCGATGGCCTGCGCCCGGGCTGTGCGTCGGACGCGAATGACGAGGCCCAGTTTGCCGAGCTCGCCACCTTGGGCGAGCTCACCCAGCTGGCCTGGAAGCACGATGTGCAGACCATGATCGAAGGCCCCGGCCATGTGCCCATGCACATGATCCAGGCGAACATGACCGAGCAGCTCAAGCACTGCCATGAGGCGCCGTTCTACACCTTGGGCCCGCTGACCATCGACATCGCACCGGGCTATGACCATATCGCCAGCGCCATCGGCGCGGCGATGATTGGCTGGTTTGGCACTGCCATGCTGTGCTACGTCACCCCCAAGGAGCACCTGGGCCTGCCCGACCGCGATGACGTCAAGCAGGGCATCATTGCCTACAAGATTGCCGCGCATGCGGCCGATGTGGCCAAGGGCCACCCGGGGGCCCGGGCGCGTGACGATGCGCTCAGCCAGGCGCGCTTTGATTTCCGCTGGGAGGACCAGTTCAACCTGGGGCTGGACCCGGACACGGCCCGCGCCTTCCATGACGAAACCCTGCCCAAGGACAGTGCCAAGGTGGCGCATTTCTGCTCGATGTGCGGGCCCAAGTTCTGCTCGATGAAGATCACGCAGGAAGTGCGCGAGTTTGCCAAGAACCAGGGCGTGGCCGAAGAGCAGGGCATTGCCGTGGGTATGCAGGCCAAGGCGGCGGAGTTCAACCGGGCGGGCGGCGATTTCTACATCCCGATCGCCAGCGACACCACGGCCAGATAAGGACGCGGCGGGCGTTGACCCCATGCGGCCACCACCTGGTGGCCGCATTGGCGCCTCGGTGTCAGCAGCATTTGCTGCGCTGCACTAAACTGCGGACTGCCATCTGCCAGCCCCTTTCAACGCCAGAAAGCCCTTTGCCATGAACGTCACGCAAGCCATGAAAGAGCGCCGCTCGGTGCGCGCCTTTTTGCCCAAAGTTCCCTCTGCCCACGAGGTGCACAGCCTGATCGCCGATGCGGCCCAGGCGGCATCGGGCGGCAACCTGCAGCCCTGGCGGGTGGTGGCGCTGGCAGGTCATGCGCTGCATGAACTGACCGATGCCATTGCGGACGCGCAGCCGCTGCCCGAAGGCGGCAACAACTACACCTACCCGCCCAATCTCTGGGAGCCTTACCGCACGCGCCGCTTCAAGAACGGTGAGGACCTGTACAAGACCATCGACATTCCGCGCGAGGACAAGGCCGCGCGCCTGGAGCAGCTGGCCAAGAACGGTCGCTTCTTTGGCGCACCGGTGGGCCTCCTGGTGTTTGCCGATGAGCGCATGGGTTATGCGCAGTGGGTGGACCTGGGCATTTACCTGCAGTCCCTCATGCTGCTGGCCACCGAGCGCGGCCTGGCCACCTGTGCCCAGGGCTACTGGCGCCGCTATGGCGACACGGTGGAGCGGGTGCTCAAGGCGCCAGAACCTTACCGTGTGGCCTATGGCATTGCGCTGGGCTATGAAGACCTGTCGGCGCCCATCAACAGCCTGCGCGCCGACCGCGCACCCTTTGGCGACTGGGCGCAGATGCGCGGGTTTGACTGAAGCTGCTCAACGGGAGCATCAGACCGCGATATAGCGGTCCTTGCGGTGGTTCATCGCCACAATCAGGTTCAGGATGACGGCGCCTGCAATCGACCAGGCGACCGACACGGCCGGCACCAGCCACAGCGCGAAGGCCACGATGAGGCAGTCCAGGCCCATCTGCACCTTGCCGGCCGACCAGCCATGGCGCTCCTGCAGGTAGAGCACCAGAATGCCAAAGCCGCCCAGGCTGACCCGGTGGCGGAACAGAATCAAAAAGCCCGTACCCAGCAGCACACCGCCAAGGATGCCGGCCAGCGGCTGGGACACATAGGAGATGGAAAGCAGCGCCGGCAGCAGCTCGGTGAGCCAGGAGGTGGCCACCACCGCGATAAAGGTCTTGACCACAAAGGCAGTGCCCATGCGTTTGGCCGCCAGCCAGTAGAAGGGCAGGTTCAGGCAGAAGAACAGCAGGCCCAGATCAGTGCCCGTGGCGTAGTGCCCCAGCAGGGCGATGCCCGCTATGCCGCCGCTCAGCAGGCCGGCGCTCTTGTACAGCACCAAGGCGGTGGAGATCAGCAAGATGCCGACCGCCATCGCGATGCCATCCTCCAGCCAGGAATGGCCGGAGGAGCCGGTCTTGAGCGCCCAGCGGAATTTGTTGGAGGTCAGTTGGCTCACGCGCGCAAAGCCTGCGCTGGCAAAGAGGCGGTATCGGGTCATGGGAAGAGGGCAAGCAAGAGTCCTGCCAGCTTGGGGCGCAGCGCATGCCCCCACTCTGACCAGGCGCAAGCAAAAGGCGAGATAGCCCTTAAATATAGGGCTAACCCTTATCCCTCAAACCCTGCCGAGGATTGGCGCAGCCCGGCTGCAGGCTGCTTTTCCCGGTTCAGTCGCTTACTTCCAAATGGGGCACTGGGCCTCTTGCTTGCTCGCAAACAGCGTCTCGCCCGGCAGCGCCTTGAGCAGCTTGAACGAGTCATGCTTGCCCTTGGACTCCTCAGGCGTCTTGACCTGCAGCAGGTACATGTCATGCACATAGCGGCCATTGGGCTCGATCTTGCCCTTGCCGAACATGTCGTTCAGCGGCATAGACTTGAGGGTCTGCATCACCTTGTCGGCATCCAGGCTCTGCGCCTTTTCCACGGCCTTGAAGTAGCTCATTGCCGAGGAGTAGTCGGAGGCCTGCAGCGAGGTCGGCATTTTCTTGGTGCGGGCGTAGTAGCGGTCGGTCCAGGCGCGGGCCTCGGGCGAGCGGTCCCAGTACCAGCTGTCGGTGAACATCAGGCCACCGGCGAGCTTGAGGCCCAGGCTCTCGACCTCATTGGCGAACACCATCAGCGCCACGGGCTTCATCTTGGGCGTAATGCCAAACTCGCGCGCCGCCTTGAGCGCGTTCATGAAGTCACCGCCGGCATTGGCCAGGCCCAGGATCTCGGCCTTGCTGGCCTGCACCTGCACCAGGTAGGACGAAAAATCGTTCGCATGGAAAGGCGCACGCACCGATTTGACGATCTGGCCGCCCTGGGCCTGCACCACCTGGGTCACATCGGCCTCCAGGGTGTGGCCAAAGGTGTAGTCGGCGACCAAGAGTGCCCAGGTCTTGGCGCCTTGCTCTGACACCGCCCGGCCCGTGCCGCGCGCAATGGCCGTGGTGTCGCTGTTGTAGTGCACCCAGTACGGCGAGCACTGGCTGCCCGTCAGGTTGGAGGAGTAGGCGCCATTGATCAGCAGCACGCGCTTTTTCTCATTGGCCACCTGGCCCATCGCCAGCGCCGTCGCGGTGTTGGTGCCGGCAATCAGCAGCTGTACATCCTGGGTGTCGACCCATTCGCGCGATTTGGTCGAGGCGATATCGGCCTTGTTCTGGTGGTCGGCCGACAAGAGCTCGATCGGGCGGCCCAAGAGCTTGCCGCCAAAGTCCTCGATGGCCATCTGGATAGCGGTCACGCCGCCCTTGCCATCGCCGTCCGAATACTGGCTGGACATATCGGTGAGAAAACCCAGGCGCACCGGCGCTGGGGCCTGTGCCTGGGCCGTGCCGGTGATCGCGCAGCAGGCGAGGGCACAGGCGCTGAGCGCGGGCCGAAAGCGCAGGGAGGTTGGGGTGGACATACGAGACTCCTTTGTTATGGGTTGCTTTGGTGGTGCAACAGCCATGCTAAGAGCAGATGTCAGATGGCGACAGGGTAGAAGCCGCGGCGCCGCGCCGCGGTTGTCACCCACGTTACCGGGTGCGCTGTGCAGAGGAATATTTGATAAGTTAATAAATACAAATAAATACCAAATAACACATAGGAATATTTGTCCAGAGGGCATGCGGCTGTAAGAGCGGCTCTGTCAAATCTTCTTCATCAGGATGTCACCCGCCGTTGCAACACTCCCGCCTTTCTTTTGGGATCCCTATGCGACGCTTACCCCTTGTGGCCGCCATGGCCTCTTTGCTCATCCTCACCACACAAGCCACGCCAGCGGCAGATCTGTCGGTGCAGACCCCCGCTGGCCAGGCACTAGAGGCCAAGCTGGCCGCCGCTGACCCGCAAGGCCAGGTCTATGCTGCGCATGTATTCAATGACCCGGCAGCGACCAAGCTGCCTGATGGCTGGCGCCCAGCCTCATGGAATAAGGGCACGGTGACTATGGATGCCAGCACCGGCAATCTGCTGATCAACGGCAAGGCCAATGACACTGCGATGACGGCAGTCCTCCTGCCTGTGGAGCTGGAGAAGCTGTCCAACTACCGGGTGGATGTGGAGTTCAGCTTCGAGCAGCAGAACAACACCACGCGCTGGGGCAGTGTGATGTACCGCACCTCGCCCGCCACAAATTCTCCGGCGCACGAGCCCTACTACCAATTTGCGATTCGCCAGACGGCCACGGCCAACAATGGCACTGAATTTGCGCTCCGCAAGGCGAATGCCTGGTCGGTGCAGGGCACCAAGCCCTTTACCGAGGCGATCAGCGCCGTGAAAACCTATACCGCCAGCGTCGTGGTCTATGGCAACCGGGTGCGCCAGTACCTCGATGGCGCCTTGCTGCACGACACGGTGATGGCGGCCGACATGGCCAACGGGGGCATTGGCATGTCGACTGCCGGCCTCATCATGCGTGTCAAAAGCATCAAGGTGACCGAGCAGATCACGCCACTGCCTGAGTTCGATATGCCTGTGGCCGTGCAGGACGCCGGCAGCGCAGCGGCAATGGCACCCACCCTGGTACAGGCGGCAGAAGGCCTGCAATCGCTGGCTGGCACCGGCGCCAGCAATGCGCTGTGGACGCTGGACAGCGCCCTCAACCTGCTTGACGCCAGCGGCGCCACCGTGGGTACGCTGGCGGCCTACTTTGCCCAGCCCAACCGCAACACCATTCCGCTGTTGCGCATCCAGGATGCAGCGACCCTGAATGCGCTGGTGACTTTCTCCGACCAGGTGCACAATCTCGCCGACCTGACCTTGTTGTCCAGCGATGTGGCACTGCTCAAGCAAGCCCGCGTGGCGCTGCCCAAGCTGCGCACGGCGGTGGATTTCAGCGAGCGCAAGCTGACCACGTCCAAGGCCGATCTGCTGACCATCGTGGGCGATACCAACCGGGCGGGCGCCAAGATCGCGATCCTGCCCGAGGGCCTGACAACCCGCGCATTTGTCGCCCACCTGCAGCGCCTGCTGATCACGGTCTGGAGCAATGCCGAGGCCGCCACCCCCGAGCAAGCAGCGAAGGTGCTGGTCAGCGGTGTCAACGGCGTCGTCTCTGCCAACAGCGCCGCCTACGCCGAGGTGCTGCGCAAGCTGCCCGCCAACACCTTGCTGCGCAAGCCGCTGGTCATCGGCCACCGGGGTATGCCCAGCCGCGAGGACGAGAACACGCTGGAAAGCGCCAAGGCGGCAGTGGCTGCCGGTGCCGATGCCGTGGAAAACGACATCTACATCACCACCGATGACCACCTGGTCATCATGCATGACGCGACAGTAGACAACACTACCAATGGCACTGGAGCTATCGAGAATATGACGCTGGCGCAGGTTAAAGCCCTTGCCAGCAAAACCAAGGGCTACAAAGTGCCCACCATGCGTGAGTACTTCCAGGCCTTCAAGAACAATCCGATCACCCATGTGATCGAGCTCAAGAGCAGCAACCCGCGCATCATTGCCCAGCTCAAGAAGGAAATGGCCGAAGAGGGGGTGGCGGACCAGTCGGTTGCGATCTCCTTCATTGCCGACCAGCTCAAGCGCAGCGGCGAGCAAATGCCCGAGCTGACGGGCGGTTTCCTCAACAGCATTGCCGACAGCGCCGATGTGCCGGCCAGCGTACGCAATGTGCTGGAAGCGACCCAGGCCAACTCCTCGACCTTCAACCCCAGCTACACCGCCATTCGCCAAAGCACGATGGAAGCGGCCAAGCACCGGGGCGTGACCTTCTGGCCCTGGACAGTGAATACGGCCACTGACTTCTACAAGTACTACAGCTGGGGCACCAACGGCATCACCACCGACCACGCCTACCTGGCCAGCAACTTCCCGGTCGAGATCGCTGCCCAGCCCCAAACGGGCGCACTGGCCTTGAACGAGCCGCTGAGCCTGGGTGTGACCCTGACCACCCAACTGCGTGCGCAAAGCGATGCTACCGCCACCGAGCTGGTGTACCTGGGCGGTACCGCTACGGCAGTGCCCGATGGCAAAGGAGGCCTCAGCTTCAGCAGCGCAGGCACGGCCATCGTCATGCCCGGCTACCGCTACCAGATGGATGGCACCTACAGCTATGTGATCATGGGCCAGCCGCTGACCCTGGTGGTGGGCGATGGCAGCGATGGCGTGGTGGGCACACCCAATGCACCTGCTGCCGGTCATGTAAGCTGCAGCAGCGCTGTGCCCGGCCAGACCAGCACCTGCGCCGTGGTGCCCCAACCGGGCTACCAGCTGGTGGGCCTGGCGGCAGGCAGTACCTGCCCGGCCGGCCAATGGAATGCCGACCAAACGGCCTACACCACCGGCACGATTGCAGCGCAGTGCCAGGTGCGTTTTGACTTTGTGGCCAAGCCGGCCAGCGCATCCCTGACCCCCATCGGCAAGGACGGCGAGATGCAAGCCACCGTGCAAGGCGGCGGCACGGGCCTGTGGGCCTTTGATGCTGCGCAAGCGCTTGCCGTAAGCCTGGCAGCGGCCGCGCCCAGTGGCCTGAGCTTTCCGTTTGGCGTCGTCAGCCTGCAGCTGACCGGTGGCCAGCCAGGCCAGAGCGCCACGGTAGAGATGACCTACCCGCAGGCGCTGCCGGCCAATGCCAAGTACTACAAGTTTGGCAAGACCGCCGACAACAACCAGGACCACTGGTATGCCTACCCCAACGCCACGATCAGCGGCAACAAGGTCATCCTGACCCTCACCGACGGCCAGACCGGCGATGACGACCTGCTGGCCAATGGCGTCATCCGCGATCCGGGTGGTGTAGCCGTGCTGGCCGATGACCCCGGCACGCCTGGCACCCCTGGCGCTACCGCCACCCCCGTGCCTACCTTGGGCCATGCAGCACTCGCGCTGCTGTCGGGCGGCATGGGCCTGCTGGCCTGGCGCCGCAAGCGCAAGGCGCTGGTTTGATCGTTAGGGTTTGATGGGTAGTTGACCGCCAGTGGCGCCTTGGGGTGCCCTGGCGGTTTTTTTATGAAGATCGAGCAGTTTGCTTGTATGGTGGTAAGTCTCTAGTTCCAACTCCATCCAACAGGCTTTAGCGACAGATTGGCTCTGCGTGAAGTCTTGTCTGGAGAACGGCTTTTCTTGCAAACTTTCAAAACTTATGCGTACTTACGAAGAAATTCGGGGTTACCCACCAGACTTCATCGTGAGCTATCACCTCTACGCTCCTTCTGAGGGTGGGCGAAAGATAACGTATCAGCACCTTCGCTGCGACTTCATGTATGAAGGTTATGACATTGCTTCCGACGGAATTTTCATGATCTATCCTGAATTTCTCGGCGCGGATGGCCTACCTATCGAAGAAGGAATTCCTGTGCCTTTGGATGGACGGGCCTCGATGTCCATTTTGTCTCCAGAGATGAGAGCATCTGTCCATCAAGGACGCATCGAGATCGGTACCCGCGGCTACTTTATGGAAGGAGGGCGGAAGGTGGGCAGCCTGGAAGTAGTGCAAATTGTCGGGCTTCATGCGAATCCCATTAATTGATGCAAACAATGCGATCCATTGCGACCTGGCCGAAGTGTGCAACCTTTGAGGGTGAACACGCGATAGTGCTTCTGCGACTCGACCAACAATGTGGTTCGCGACACTACACCCTTCAAGCCACCTGCCCAACCCCCCGTGCATCCGGCATGCGCGATGCCCAGGCAAACACCGCCATCCCCAGCAGCACCGTCACCGCCAGGCCCAGCGCCAGCAACAGGCCGCTGTGAAAGAGCTGCGGCGCCACCAGGCCCGAGATGATGGTGAAGACCATCATCTGGCTAAAGCCCTGCAAGGACGAAGCCAGGCCGCGCATCTGGGGGAAATGGCCCATGGCTTCCAAGGTCAGGATGGGCATCAGCTGCGAGATGCCAAAGGTGTAGAGCGTGATCGGCAGGACGGCCCAGGGGACGCTGGGCTGTTGCGTCAGGCTGTTGTAGAGCAGGTTGCTGGCGCAGGCGATGAGCAGGCAGGCATAGCCGATGCGTTTTTGCACGGCAGCTGGGATGCGGCGGGCAAAGAGGCTGGAGACGGCTGAGCCCAGCATGGTGCCGGCGATCAGCGGGATGAACAGCCAGCCCAGCGCAGTTTCGTCCTTGCCCAGGATGGTCATCACAAACTCGGCTGCGGAGCTGATGTAGATGGAGTTGGCGCCGGCCATCAGCGCCAGGCCAATGAGCATGGTGCGGAATTTGCGATTGCGCAGCGCCTGCAGGTAGTTGCCGGCAATGACGCGCAGCTTCAAAGGCGTGCGGCGCTCGGGCGGCAGCGTCTCGGGCAGCTGGCGCCAGATCAGCAGCGCCAGCAGCGCGCCAAAGCCCGAGAGGAAATAGAAGCTGTAGCGCCAGCCACCATGGCTTTGCAGCCAGCCGCCCAGCACGGGCGCCAGCGCAGGGGCCAGGCCAAACACCATCATCACCAGCGCCATCATGCGCTGCGCCTCTGCCCCCTGGTGCTGGTCCTGCACCATCGCGCGCACGATGACCATGCCCGAGCCGGCGCACAGGCCCTGCACCAGGCGCATCAGCACCAGCGATTCGATCGAGCCGGCAAAGGCCGCTGCCAGCGAGGTGATGCAGTAGCCGATGGCCGAGACCATCAGCACGCGGCGGCGGCCAAAGGTGTCGCTGAGCGTGCCGTAGAACAGCATGGTGCTGGCCATCGCAAACACATAGACGCTCAGCGTCTGCTGCACCGCTATCGGCGTGGCGCCAAATTCCTGCCCGATGGCATGGAAAGAGGGCAGGTAGGTATCGATGCCCAGCGGACCAATCATGGTGCACAGGGCAAACAGCAAGGTGAGCGTAACGGGTGACTTTTGCATGGGGCGCTGGGCGCTGCCCTGGGCCGCGATCACAGCAAGCGCTGCCTGGCCCTGCGGGCCAAAGGCTTGGATGGAGGAAGAAGCGGGTGGGGGCTAAGGCGCCGAAATGAAGAACCACCGCCACTCAGAAGAGGGAAGCGGCAAAGTGGCAAGCAAGCATTTAACCAAAAAATGCCGCTGCCTGTGCCCGCTGGCGGCGCCGCCGCAAAGAGCTGGGACATTGGCCCGCTGCAATGCAAAGAGCGCGAAACTGTGTACACATTTCGCGCTCTGGGCGGGGTATCGGCGTTGTAGAGCGGTTAGCCCGCGCTGGGGCGCTCGGCGCCCTTGGGGCGAAATGCCTTGCAGACCGCTTCGTCGGTCTGCAGATAGGGGCCGCCAATCAGGTCCACGCAGTAGGGCACGGCGGCAAAGATGCCGGGCACCTGCTGCTGGCCTTCGGCGTCCTTGAGCCCCTCCAAGGTCTGGGCAATCGCCTTGGGCTGGCCGGGCAGGTTGATGACCAGGCTGCTGCCCCGGATGACGGCCACCTGACGCGACAAAATCGCGGTGGGCACAAACTGCAGACTGATCTGGCGCATTTGCTCGCCAAAGCCGGGCATCACCTTGTCGGCCACGGCCAGGGTGGCTTCGGGCGTCACATCGCGTGGCGCGGGGCCGGTGCCGCCGGTGGTCAACACCAGCGCGCAGCCAGCGTCCACCAGCTCGATGAGGGTCTGGCTGATCAGTGCCTCTTCGTCGGCAATCAGGCGGGTCTCGTACTGCAGCGGGTTGCGCAGCGCGCGGCCCAGCCAGTCCTGCAGCGCAGGCAGGCCCTTGTCTTCATAGACGCCACGGCTGGCGCGGTCGCTGATGGAGACCAGGCCAATCTTGACGCTGTCGCAGGTGTTGCTCATGGCCGGACCCCTTGCGCTGCCATCAGGCCTGGTCATCGTCGTCATCGCCGTCTTCGGGCGCATCGGCGCTGCTGCGGCTGGCGCTGTGGGCGGCCATCACATGGTCGCGCACCAGCTGGAACAGCTCACGGTAGGCGCGGCCCTTGCGGGGCGCCTGGCCGGTCGATTCCTGCACATTGGCCTCATGGGCGCCGGGCATGTCCTTGCGGGCCTGGCGCACCAGCGACCGCAGCTGCTGGATGTCGGTATCGGGGGCTTCATTGATCCACTGGGCGACGGCGTCGTCGCTGACGATCATGCGGTCGCGCCACTGCTCGGCCGCATGCAGCAGGGCCTTTTCCAGGCTGGAGCCTTCCTTTTGCTCGGACAGGGCGGCATTGATGGCAGCAACTTCGCTGTCTTCGAGCTTGCGCATCAGCTTGCCGATGTACTGCATCTGGCGGCGCTTGCCCTCGAAATTGGTGATGCGCTTGGCTTCGGTCAACGCGTTGGCCAGGATCTCGGGCAATTCCAGGCGCTTGAAGAGATCGCTGCGCAAGGTCAGCAGCTCTTTGCCCAGGTCTTGCAGCTCATCCATCTCTTTTTTCAGGTCGGATTTGCTCGACTCGGTCGTGCCTTTGAGCTCGGCCTTGAGTTCGATATCGAGCTCGCTGCCTTCGGCCACGAACTTGCCGCGAACGAAATAGCCTTTTTTGGGTTTGCGTGACATGGTTAAATGCTTTTGTTCAAAAGGCCATCGCCCGGCGCAGTGCCTGGGCGATGGCGGTTATCAGTATCATAGCGGGCAGTATGAATAAAACCGTATCCAGCTCTAACAGCCAAGGCGATGCCAAGGCTGAGTCCGGCTTCAGCTACAGCCGCGCATTTTTCAAAGATCTCGTCGAGCAGGCGCTCTCGCATGCCAAAAAACTGGGGGCCAGCGACGCCGGGGCCGATGCCTCCGAAGGCTCCGGTCTGTCGGTGAGTGTGCGCAAAGGCGAGCTGGAGACGGTGGAGCGCAACCGGGACAAATCACTGGGGGTGACGGTCTATCTGGGCAAACGCCGTGGCAACGCCAGCACGTCTGATTTCTCTGCCCAAGCAGTGCAGCGCACCGTGCAGGCGGCCTATGACATTGCACGCTTCACCGCCGAGGACCCTATCGCAGGTCTGCCCGACGCAGCCGACATTGTGCCAGCAGCCGAGCACCGTGCGCTCGAGCTATTCCATCCTTGGGCCATTGACAGCGAGGCGGCGGCCCAATTGGCGCTGCAATGCGAGGCAGCAGCCTTTGCCACCGACAAGCGCATCACCAACAGCGAAGGCGCCGGTGTGTCGGCCCAGCAAAGCCATTTCTACAGCGCCCATACCAATGGTTTTGCCGGCGGCTATGCCAGCTCGCGCCACAGCCTGTCGGTCGCGCCGATTGCCGGCAAGGGGGCCGACATGCAGCGCGATGCCTGGTACAGCAGCATGCGCCGTGCGGGCGATCTGGCCGATCCGGCCGTCGTGGGCCGCTACGCTGCCGAGCGCGCACTCTCGCGTCTGGGCGCGCGCAAGATTGCCACCACCGAATGCCCGGTGCTGTTCGATGCACCGCTGGCTGCTGGCCTCGTGGGCTCGCTGGTGCAGGCCATCAGCGGCGGCGCGCTCTACCGCCGCAGTTCCTTCTTGCTGCATTCGCTGGGCAAGAAGGTGTTCCCCAAGCATATCCAGCTGATCGAAGATCCGTTCATCATCGGCGGCAAGGGCAGCGCGCCTTATGACGACGAAGGCGTGCGCGTGGCCAAGCGCTCGGTGATCGAGGACGGCAAGGTGGCCGGCTATTTCCTGTCCACCTATTCGGCCCGCAAGCTGAGCATGCGCACCACCGGCAACGCCGGCGGCGCCCACAACCTGCATTTCTACTCGACCAAGACGCGCCCTTCGGACGACCTCAATGCCATGCTGCAAAAGCTGGGCACGGGCCTCTTTGTGATCGAGCTGATGGGCCAGGGCGTGAACCCGGTCACCGGCGATTACTCGCGCGGCGCCAGTGGTTTCTGGGTCGAAAACGGCCAGATCGCCTTCCCGGTCGAAGAGATCACGATTGCCGGCAACCTCAAGGATATGTTCAAGGGCATCGAGGCCGTGGGCGCCGACGAGTACAACGCCGGCTCCAAGACCCTGGGCAGTATCTTGGTCAACCGCATGAAGGTGGCAGGGTCCTGATCCCGCGCCGTTCAATAGCTTCCAGCCCGCTCAGAGCCATCCAATCCAGGGGCGGCGGGCGGGTTTTGTTTTTTTTGAGTGAGCAGCTGGCCAAGGCTGGCCAGTGCCGTAAGGAGTGGGCTGTGTTTACCGGCATTATTCAGGCAGTGGCGCGCATCAGCGCGATCGACGACCAACCGGGGCTGCGGAGCTTTACCGTGGCCTTCCCCGAGGGCTTTTGCGAAGACCTGGCGATAGGAGCAAGTGTCTCGCACGACGGCGTGTGCCTCACGGTGACCGAGCTGCTGGACGCCAGCCATGCCCGCTTTGATGTGATGCAGCAAAGCCTGAACATCACCACCCTGGGCGCGCTGGAGCTGGGCTCGCCAGTGAATGTGGAGCGCGCTGCCAAGGATGGCGCCGAGATTGGCGGCCACCCGCTGTCGGGCCATGTGGACTTTACCGGCACGCTGGCGCAGGTGCGCCAGTTCGACAACAACCATGTGATGCGCGTGGCGGTACCCGAGGCCTTTCGCCGCTATGTGTTTGCCAAGGGCTATATCGCCATCAATGGCGCCAGCCTGACCGTCGCCGAGGTGAACCGCCAGGAAGGCTGGTTCGAGGTCTGGCTGATTCCCGAGACCTTGCGCATGACCGTCTTTGGCGACAAGCGCGCCGGCGACCGCCTGAACATCGAGATCGAGCGCAGCACCCAGGTCGTCGTCGACACCGTGCGCGAAGCGGTGGATGAGAGCCTGGGCCAACTCAAGCCCCTGCTCGAAGCGCTGTTGCGCGAGAAGGGCTTGAGCCTGGATGACCTGGTCACGCCGCCGCAGTTGCCCAAGGCTTGATGCCCAAGGTCTAGATCAACGAGTGGCCACGATAAAGATCCGCGGGAAGGGCAGCAGCACCGTGCCGCTGGGCAGCGCCGGGTAGGCCTGGCGGATGGCGGCCAGGTAGTCGGCCAGGAACTGCGTCTTCTCCTGTGCATCGAGCTGCGCCAAAAATGGCCGCAGCGCCGAGCCCTTGAACCATTCCACCACCGCCTCGTGGTTGGCCAGCGGGTGCATATAGGTGGTGCGCCAGGCATCGACCCGGCGGCACAGCGGCTGCAGCAGTGCGTAGTACCAGTCCAGGCTGTGGCGGTCGGGGTGGCGCACCGCGCCGATGCGCGAGGCCCAGGGGCCTTGTGCGGCCACTTCGCGTGCCAGCACATGGGCGGGCTCTTGCAGGTTGTCGGGCGTCTGCACCGCCAGGCTGCCGCCGGCGTGCAGTTGCTGCAGCAGCTGTGGGTAGAGGCGGGCATGGTCAGGCAGCCACTGCAGGCTGGCATTGGCCAGGATCACATCCACGGCCGGCGCAGCCTGCCAGTTGCCAATATCGGCCAGCGCAAACGGCGTCTGCGGCAGGCGCTCGCGTGCAGCGCGCAGCATGTCTTCGTCATTGTCCAGGCCGGTCACAGTGGCACTGGGGTAGCGGGCTTGCAGCACCTCGGTGGAGTTGCCGGGGCCGCAGCCCAGGTCGATTGCGGTCTGCACCTCGGTGTTCGGAATGGCAGCCACCAGATCGCGCACGGGACGGGTGCGTTCGGCTTCAAACTGGCTGTATTGCTGGGCGGACCAGGTCATGGGGTTCTCCTTGTGTGGTGTTGGGCACTGTAGTGCGCTTTACCCATGCTGACAAATACGCTATAAAAACCTTATCCATACTTTTGAGGTATTGCTGGATGGAGCTGAGACATTTGAAGGCCTTAGTCTGCATTGCCGAATGTGGCAACCTGACCCGGGCTGCGCAGCAGCTGGGTATGCAGCAGCCGCCGCTGACGCGCTTGCTGCAGCAGCTGGAGGCGGAGATGGGCACGCCGTTGATGGAGCGCCTGCCCAGGGGCATGCGGCCCACCGCCGCTGGCCTGGCGCTGGTGCAGGAGGCGCGCATGGTGCTGGCCCGGGTGGAGGCCATGGCCGGCCTGGTGCAGGATGCCGCCCAGGGCGGGCGCGGCCATGTGGCCATTGGCTTTACCAGCTCGGCCGCACTCCACCCCTTGGTGGCGCAGGTGCTGCGGGCCTTTCGGGCCCAGTGGCCGCGCGTGAAGGTCACCCTGGAGGAGGCGGGCTCGGGCGAGCTGCTCGAGGCCCTGCTGGCGCAGCGCCTGCATGCCGCGCTGGTGCGCTCGGCCTGGGAGGCGCAGCCCAGCCTCAGCAGCCGCCTTTTGCTCAGTGAGCCGATGGTGGTGGCCGGGCCGGCCGGGCATGCGCTGATGCAGTCCAAACGCGCCTTGCCGCTGGCGCAGTTGCGGGGCCAGCCGCTGGTGCTGTACAAGCGGCCTGCGGGCCCGGGCCTGCACGATGGCATTGTGGCCGCTTGTGTGGGCGCGGGCTTTCATCCGCAGGTGGTGCAAGAGGCCCCGCGCCTGACTGCGACCCTGAGCCTGGTGGCCGCAGGCCTGGGGCTGAGCATTGTGCCGGCCTCGCTGCAGCAGCTGCGCGGCGACGGTCTGGCCTACCGGCGGCTGAGTGCTGCGCCCGGTCTGGTGGCGCCGCTGATTCTGGTCAGCCAGCGCCGCCCAGAAGCCCAGGCCCGTGTGCTGCTCCAGCACCTGGGCAGCATTCTGGACCAGCAACTGGCCCAGCAGCGCGCACGCAAGGGAGTGGCCTGATATGCAAAAACGCGTCATGCCGTCGATGATGGCGCTGCAGTGCTTTGAGGCCGTGGCCCGCCACATGAGCTTTACCTTGGCGGCCCAGGATTTGTGTCTGACCCAGAGCGCGATCAGCAAGCAGATTGCGCAGCTGGAAGCCACCGTCTGCCAGGCGCTGTTCCACCGCTCGGCGCGCGGGCTGGCACTGACCCCGGCCGGCCGCATGTACCTGGGCGAGGTGCGCAGCATCTTGAACCAGGTCGATGCCTCGGCCCGCTATGTGATGGGCTATGGCGAGGCGGACGAAACCCTGACGATTGCGGTACAGCCCACCTTTGGCATCACCTGGCTGATTCCGCGCCTGCGGCAATTCATGCAGGCCTACCCGCATATCCAGGTCGTCACCAAGGGCGATGCCCGCCCTTTTGACCTGATGCAGGCGCGCATCGACATCTCACTGTTCTATGGCGAAGGCAGCCTGCCGGGTGCGGACTGCCACCGCTTGTTCGAGGCCGATGTGGCAGTCGTTTGTGCGCCAGAGATTCTGCCGGTTAATGGCCTGGCGTCGCTCGCTGAGCTGGAGCAGTTGCCGCTGGTCCAGTGCTCCTTTCGGCCCGAGATCTGGCGCGACTGGTTTGGTAGCCAGGGCTTTGTGCCGGTCGATGCCTACCGGGGCCCGCGCTTTGACACTTTCTCGATGTGCCTGCAGGCCGCGCAAGAAGGCATTGGCTTGGCCATCATGCCGCGCATGTTTGCCGAGCAGGCGCTGGCCCGGGGCAGCCTGGTGCAGCCCTGGCCCTTTGTGCAGCCCAGCGACGGCGCCTACTATGTGGCGCATGCCAGCTACTGCGCGGCCTTGCCCAAGATCCGCCATTTTGTCGACTGGGTGCTGGCGCAGGCGCATGCCAGCGCGCCCACTGCATGAAATTTTGGAATAGCCCGATCATTTAATTTCGTTTGCACAGCAGCCCGGCCTTGCGAACAATGCGTGGTTCAACAAGAACAACGACGGAGACTGCGCACCATGGCCGCGCTGCACCACTACCTCTCGATTGCCGATCTGGAACGCGCTGCCCGCCGGCGCTTGCCCGCCTGTGTGCGCGGCTATGTCTGCGGCGGCACGGAAGACGGCGTATCGCTGCAGCAAAGCCTGCAGGCCTTCTCGCGCCTGGGCTTTGTGCCGCGTGGCCTGCGCCATGTGGCCCGGCGCAGCACGGCCACCACCTTGTGGGGCCAGACCTATTCGCTGCCGATGGGCTTTGCGCCCACCGGCTTTGCTGCCATCGTGATGAAGGACTGCGATGCCGCGCTGGCCAAGGTGGCGCAGGCGCAGGCACTGCCCTTCATCATCAGCGGTGCGTCGACCGTGCCGTTGGAGCAGCTGCAAAGCGCCCATGGCCAGCGCTGCTGGTACCAGGCCTACCTGCCGGGCAATATGGCGCGCATCCTGCCGCTGCTGCAGCGCCTCGAAAGAGCCCAGGTGCCCGTGTTGGTGGTCACCATCGACACCTGCGTGGGCGCCAACCGCGAGAACCTGCAGCGCCTGCGCTTTACCGTGCCGTTTCGCCCCAGCTGGACCTTGTTGCTCGACGGAATGCGCCACCCGCGCTGGAGCTGCGATGTGTTCCTGCGCACGGTCCTGAGCCAGGGCGTGCCCCGCTTTGCCAACCTGGCCCATGAGGCGGGGCCGGCCATCACCGCCGACCCGCCCAACGGCTTTCGGGGCGAGCGCGACCAGCTCGACTGGGACTGCATAGACCAGATACGCGCTGCCTGGAAGGGCAAGCTGGTGCTCAAGGGTGTCATGCACCCGGAGGACGCGAGGCTCGCCGTGGCGCATGGCGCCGATGCGGTCATCGTCTCGACCCATGGCGGGCGCCAGCTCGATGCCTGCATCTCCCCCTTGCAGGCGCTGCCCGAGATTCGGCAGGCCGTGCCTGCCGGCTATCCGGTGTTCATCGACGGCGGCTTTCGCCGGGGCAGCGATGTGCTCAAGGCCATCGCGCTGGGCGCTGACCTGGTCTTTACCGGCCGGCCCCAGCTGTTTGGCGCGGCAGTCGCTGGCGAGGCGGGCATTGCGCACGCGGTGCAGCTGTTCCGCCAGGAGCTGATGACCAACCTGGCGCTGCTGGGCGTCAACCGCCCGCAGGAGCTGACAGCGGACTATTTGCGCATCCAGGGCGACTTTTCGCTGCCCTCCAGTCAGCGCTAAAGCGCTGCACCTATTTGCAATCAAGGAGACAAAAAATGATGACACTGAGAAAGGCCGCGCTGGCCCTGGCCGCCGCATGGGCGCTGTTGCCCGCCGCACAGGCCCAAGGCACGGGCTACCCCAGCAAGCCCGTCAAACTGGTCGTGGGCTATGCGCCCGGCGGTGCCACCGATATTGGCGCGCGGCTGATGGCTGACGCGCTGGGCAAGGACCTGGGCCAGTCCTTTATCGTCGAAAACCGCCCAGGCGCCAACAGCAATATCGGTGCCGAATATGTGGTGCGTGCGCCAGCCGATGGCTATACCTTGTTTGTGGGATCCATCTCCACGGCGATCAACCAGGGCCTCTACACCAAGCTGGGCTTTGATGCCGGCAAGGACCTGGTGCCTGTGGCCCAGCTCAATGTGGTGCCCAATATTCTGGCCGTGAGCGCCAAGCTGCCGGTCAACTCGGTGGCCGAGTACATTGCCTATGGCAAGCAGCACCCGGACAAGCTGACCTGCGCGTCTCCCGGCAGTGGCTCGTCGGCCCATCTGGGCTGCGAGCTGTTCAAGCTCAAGACGGGGACCAGCATCTTGCATGTGCCCTACCGGGGCAGCGGCCCGGCCGTGTCGGATCTGCTGGGCGGGCAGGTGGATTCGATGATGGACAACCTGCCACCGCTGCTCGCGCAGATCCGCGCCGGCAAGCTCAAGGGCCTGGCGGTGACGACCGCTGAGCGCGTGGATTTCGCCTCGGATATTCCGACCGTCGCCGAGTCCGGCGTGCCCGGCTTTGAGGTTGCCGCCTGGTTTGGTGTGTTTGCGCCCGCCGGTACACCGGCCCAGGTGGTGGAGACCGTCAACAAGGCCATCAACCGCGCACTGAACGCCAACCCCGATGTGCGGGCCAAGTACCAGAGCAATGGCTTTATGCTGCCGCCCGCGCCCAATTCACCGGCCAGCTTTCAGCGCTTCTTCCACAGCGAGATCAAGCGCTGGGGCGACGTGGCGCAGGCCACCAAGCTGAAGATCGACTGAGGCCGATACAGCCTTAACGCGCGTTGGCTGCCAGCCGCGTGGGCAGCAGCAGCGACACGCCAGCGGCCAGCATCAGCAGCGCAGCAGCTGCGCCAAAGGCAATCCAGTGGGTGCCGAACTGCTCATAGGCCCAGCCGCCCAGCCAGCTGCTGATCATCGCGCCAATCTGGTGGCCCAGGTAGGCGCAGCCGTAGAGCATGCCCACCAGCTTGATGCCGTAGAGATCGCCCAGAATGGCCGAAGACGCGGCAATCGAGCCGGCCCAGACAATGCCGCCCAGGGCGGCCACGGCATAGAGCTGCCAGTGGTGGATGACGGCCACCAAGCCGACAAAGCCCAGGCCCCGCACCAGGTAGATGACGGCCAGGATATAGCGGCGCGGCACCATGTCCGACAGCTTGCCCAGGCCCAGGGTGCTGAAGATGGCGACCAGGCCAATGAGGCCAATGCCGCCGGCACTGCTGCCGGCATCAAAGCCATGGTCCATCAGCATGGGCACGCCATGCGTGCCCAGCAGGTTCATGCTGAAGCCGCAGGCAAACAGGCCCAGAAAGATCTGCCAGAAAGGTGCAGTGGCCACGGCCTGCGCAAAGCCCAAGGTGGGTGCGGCGGGCTGGCCGGCCATCGCGCGCAGGCGCTCCTGGCGTGCTGCCTGCTCGGCCGGGGTCAGGTCGGTGTGCTCGGGTGCGTCATCGCGCACAATCCATAGCGCCATCGCGCTGACGATCAGCGCAAACACCAGCGCAAAGCCCAGCAGGGTGTGCTGCCAGCCCCAGCGCGCAATCGTGAAGGTGAAGACCGGCGTCATCACCGCAATACCAGCCATCGAGCCGGTGGACAGAAAGAACAGCGCCATGCCGCGCTGGCGCGTGAACCAGCTGCTGATCATCGGTGTGACTGCGACCGGGCTGGTGAAGGCCAGGCCCAGCGACAGCGCCACGCCGTAGGACCAGAAGAACAGCCAGGGCGTGCGGGCGTTAACCGCCCAGATGCAGGACAGCACCACGATGACGGTGCCCAGCAGCAGCACCCGCCGCGTGCCCTGGCGCGCCACGAGCCAGCCGGCCAGCGGCATGCCCAGGCCGTAGCACAGCATGCCAAAGGCGACGATGGACGACAGCAGGCTGCGGCTGAACCCCAGGTCCTGCGACAGCGGCACGATAAAGGGGCCGATCCCCATGCGCATGCCCACGGTGAGCAAGGTGAGGATGGTGGAGGCGGCGACGATCACCCAGCCGAAATAGAGGCCGGACGGTGGGGTGGGGCCTGGAGGCAGGGAGGTATTGAGCGCTGTCATGTCGCGGGGGCCGCGAGGCGCTCGTCAAAAGGCCTGCGCAACAAGGATGTAGTAGGGCCGATGATAGGCCGAGGCGCAGGAGAGGCAAGCGGGGCGTGCGGCTGGATGTCGCGCTGGCGGCAGGCGGGCCAGCGCGCGGGTCAGCGCTGTGCGGCGAGGGCGCCTGCCGTATCGGGCAGCAGCATCAGCAAGGTGCGGTTGTAGTCTTCCACCACCATCAGCTGGCCGGCATGGTTCAGTGCCAGGCCCGTGGGGCGGCCCAGTGGCCGGGTCTTGCCATCGGCCGTCCAGTGGCCCAGCCATTCGATCGGCTTGCCGCCGGGTTTGCCGTCCTTCTGGCGCGCAAAGCCCACGACGCGGTGGCCTTGCGGGCCATGCCAGGCGGCCAGCAACTGGCCTTGGAAGGGGCTGGCCTGCGTGGTGGCCAGCAGGTGCAGCGGGGCGGTATGGGCGGGCCAGCGCATATGCGGCGCCTGGGTGGTGGTGCAGCGCGCGCGTTGCTCGTAGCCGCGCGCCGGGCGCTGAGCGCCTATGCAGTAAGGCCAGCCATAGTCGGCCCCTTCCAGCAGCTCGTTGAGCTCTTCGGGCGGCTCGTTCCTGTCGCGGTAGTCGATGTTGTTCTCCGCCTGCCAGAGGCTGCCTTGGGCGGGGCCATCGGGCAAGGTGGCCAGGGCCACGGAATTGCGCAGGCCCAGCGCAAAGGGCGCGAACTGTTGCACCGCTGCTTGTCCTTGCAGCGCAGGGCTGCGCAATACCGCACGCCATACCGCGCCACGGAACTGCATCGCCCCGCGCTCGGGGCAGGGATGGGGCAGGGTGCCTTGCGCGTCCTGGCAACGGTCCGTGAGCGAGCCGATGTTGACGTAAAGGCTGCCATCGGGCCCGAACGTAATTTCCTTGAGCGGGTGGGCGCCATCATCGGGCAGCTGGTCCAGCACCGTTTGCGCCTGGATCGGTTGGCCGGCGGCCGGCACCGGCGTGCGCCAGATGCGGCCGGCCTCGCCGATATAGATCTGGGCATCGGGCCCGCGTACCAAGGCCAGGGGCCGGTCCAGCTTGTCGGCCAACACCTGGACCTGGGGGCGCTGGGTAGCGGCGGCCGAAGGCGCAGGCAGGCGCAGCTCCAGCAGCCGGCCCTGGCGCGGCATCCAGCTGCCCATGTCGATGATCCACAGGCGCCCGGGGCTGATCTCCAGCACCCGGCGCGGTGCGCGCAGGCCGTCGCGCTCATCAGCGACCAGGGCCACGCAGCTGCCAGCCGGGCTGCCGATGCTGACTTTTTCATAGCCGCCGCAGCGACCCTGGGGTGTGTAGCCCCGGGCTTGCGCCAGCGGCGCCCAGGCCAGCAGGGCGCTGGCCAGCGCAGCGAGCGCCGCCTGGGCTGGCAGGCGTTCAGGCCAGCACTTGTGCAATCGCCTTGCCCACGTCCGGGGTCTTGGCCTGACCGCCCAGGTCGGGCGTGCGCGGGCCGCTCAGAATGGTCTGGCTGATCGCATCGACGATGGCGTCATGCGCGCTGCGCCAGGCGCCCTGGCCGTTGCCCAGGAAGTCGAGCATCAGCGCCACCGACCAGATCATCGCGATCGGGTTGGCAATGTTCTGGCCGTAGATGTCGGGCGCTGAGCCATGCACGGGCTCGAACAGCGAGGGGAAGTTGCGCTCGGGGTTCAGGTTGGCCGAGGGCGCCAGGCCAATGGTGCCGGTGGTGGCCGGGCCCAGGTCGCTCAGGATGTCGCCAAACAGGTTGGTGGCGGCGACCACATCGAAGCGGCCGGGCTGCAGCACAAAGCGGGCGGTCAGGATGTCGATGTGCTGCTTGTCCAGCACCACGTCAGGGTAGTTTTTGGCCATGGCTTCGGCACATTTGTCCCACCAAGGCATGCTGATTGCAATGCCGTTGGACTTGGTGGCCAGGGTCACATGCTTTTTGCTGCGGCTTTGGGCCAGGTCAAAGGCGAACTTGAGCAGGCGGTCAGCGCCCTTGCGGGTGAACACGGCCTCTTGCAGCACCATTTCGCGGTCCGTGCCTTCGAACATGATGCCGCCCAGCGCGGTGTACTCGCCCTCGGTGTTTTCGCGCACCACGTAGTAGTCGATATCGCCCGGCTTGCGGCCGGCCAGCGGGCAGGGCACGCCGTCAAACAGGCGCACCGGGCGCAGGTTGATGTACTGGTCGAACTCGCGGCGGAACTTGAGCAGCGAGCCCCAGAGCGAGACATGGTCGGGCACGGTGGCGGGCCAGCCGACAGCGCCGAACAGGATCGCGTCAAAGCCTTGCAGCTGCGCTTTCCAGTCATCGGGCATCATCTGGCCGTGGGCGGCAAAGTAGTCGCAATGCGCCCAGTCAAAATGCTGCATCTCCAGCGGCAGGTCAAAGCGCTTGGCGGCGGCCTCCAGCACGCGGATGCCTTCGGGCATCACTTCCTTGCCAATGCCGTCGCCCGCCAATACCGCGATACGTAGTTTCTTGCTCATGCTGGTCCTGAATGTCTGGTCAAAAGGTGGTGGTGGCCGCCCGGGCGACTGGCAGCGCTCGCAAAGGCCATCGCTGGGCTCTACAATCGCTCGTCCTTGCACCTGGGTGCCGGGGCTGGGGTGTCTGGATGGGCATCCTAGCGCTGTTGGAGCAGCTGCGCAGCATGGTGCGAGACAGCTTGCACCGCTGGCGCCCCATTTTGCCGCCTGCCGTGTCGCCTTTTCCTTTTCCCCCTGAATCCCTGGCCGTCTTGGCCGCCGCCTGCTGGGCGCTGGCCGCGCTGTTCTCCGCCCCGGTGGCGCGCAAGATGGGCGCCTTTGCCTTTACCCGCTGGCGCATGGTGTTTGCCACCGTGATGCTGGGCGGCTGGGCCACCTTGGCAGGCACCTGGGACAGCCTGAACCTGGCACTGGCGGGCGTGCTGGTGCTGTCGGGCTTTATCGGCATCTTCATTGGCGACACGGTGCTGTTTGCCTGCATGAACCGGCTGGGACCGCGCCGCTCGGGCATTTTGTTTGCCACCCATTCGATGATGTCGGCCGTGCTGGCGGCGCTCTTTTTGGGCGAGCGTATGGGCGCAGTGGCCATGCTGGGCTGCGCGCTGGTGCTGAGTGGCGTGATGTGCGCCATTGCCTTTGGCAAGCGCGCGGGCAGCGAATCGAGCCTGGAGGCCACACGCGGCCGGCTGGCCGTGGGCGTGGGTCTGGGGCTGGTATCCGCCTTGGGCCAGGCGCTGGGCACCTTGGTGGTCAAGCCGGTGATGGACCCCGATGTGGACCCGGTGGCTGCATCGGCCGTGCGCATGGCGGCCGGCTTCGGCTTTCATGCGCTGCTGCTGCTCGTGGGCTGGAAGCCGGCACGCCTGACCGCGGTGATGGCGCCGCGCGACTGGCAATTGCTGGCGGGCAGCGCCTTTTTGTCGATGGCCATGGGCATGACCTTGATCCTCGCCGCCCTCAAGTACGGCAGCGCCGGGCTGGTGGGCATGCTGTCCTCCGTCTCGCCCATCCTGCTGCTGCCACTATTGTGGTGGAAGACCAGGGTGCCGCCCACCTTGGGCGCCATGGCCGGCGCGCTGCTGACCGTGGCCGGCGTGGTGCTGATCCTGGCGCGGCGGCACTGACCGAAGCGCCCCGCGCGCCTGCGCTAGAAGGACGTACCCAGACCCAGCTTCATGCCCCGGCGGTCCATCGTGCGCAGCGCCAGCAAGGAGTTTTTCTGCGTGCTGCTGTCATCGGGCAGCACATCGCTGCGCGCCAGCTCACCGGCCTGCAAGGCCTTGCCCGATCCCGTATCGGTCTGCAGCACAAAGCGGTAGTCCTTGAGGTAGACACTGCCCCGGCCGGAGATCGTGAAGGTTTCCACACAGCGCACCTGGGCAGTGGCAGGGTTCAGAAAACTGCAGCGCACGCCTCCGCCAGCGGTGGTGGCGGCAGTGCCATCGACCTGGGTCAGCGCTACATGGGCGGTTTCCTTGTTCGTCGTGTCGTGGAAAGTCCAGTTGCCCAGCAGGCTGGCAGGGTCTGGCGCGACCGGCGCGAATTGGAAGCGCTCAATGGCCACCGCCCCCTCGCCCGGAAAGCGGATATGGCCGCGTGTGGGCGAGCTGAAATCCAGAAACACATCCCCGGCCGTGGCGGCTTCGGTGCCACTGAGCGCACCGCTGCCAAAGTAGCGGCCGCCCTGGTAGCTCTTGAGCGGGGCGCTGGCCTGGCCGCTGGCAAAGGCGCCGACACCCAGGTGGAAGCTGGCGTTGCCATCGGCCTGGTAGTTGTAGACCTGCATGACCAGGGTGCCGGTCTGCACATCGATGGCCATGCCGCGCCCGGGCTGGCCATTTTTCTCGCCCGTCACGATCCAGGTGCCGCTGGCGGGGACGGGCGTGGTTTCGCTGAACACCAGCGAGTCATAGCCATCCGGGCTGAGCATGCGCTGGCCCACCAACTGGAAGCTGCTGCCGTTCAGCTGCGCCGTGCCGCTCAGCTGCTGCAGCGCCGTCTGGAACTGCAACCTGACGCTGGGCGTGGCACTGCCATTGCTGCAGTTAAAACCTTGCAAGGTGGCGCTGTAGCTGCAGGAGATCGGAAGCTGGGTGCCATTGGGCAGCGCCATCACCATTGCGGGGCCGGTGCTGGTGTCTACGCCGCTGAGCGCAATGGCCGAGTACACCGCCTTGCCGCTGCTGTCTTGCATGGACATGAGCCAGTATGCGGAGGGCAGCGCAGAAGCCGGTGTGTTGTCAAACCGAAAGCGCTGTATGGCTACCGTGGGCTCGCCGGGAAAGCGCAGTTGGGCCTGCGTGGCGCTGGTGAATTCGATGCGCACTTCGCCGGCATCGCCATCCTCCACGCCCGACAGCGGCCCGCTGCCGAAATAGCGCCCGCCCCGGTAGCTTTTGAGCGGGGCTGCGACCTGGTTGCCATCGATATTGCCGACGGCCAGGTGGAAGGTGGCCGTGCCATTGGCCCGGTAGTTGTAGACCTGCATGACCAGCACGCCATCTTGCACATCGATGGCCATGCCCCGGCCGGGCCTGCCATCTTGCTCGGCGCTGACGATCCAGGTGCCCGGTAGCGGTGTGAAATCGCTGGCAGCCTGCGCTGGCGGATTGGCCGCCAAGGCGATCGTGCCGGCCAGCACCGCAGATCGAAACAGGGGGCTGCGCTGCAGCCAAGGGCGAACAGTACGGGACATGCTTCACTCCTGCTAGCCGGGATGGCTATGGCGCCCATATTGCTACAAATGTTTACGCCTGGTGGGAGTGGTTGATGGTGGTAAGTGGTTAATCACTTTTTGTGAGGGGATGCAAAAAAGCCAGGTGATGCGCGGCATTACCTGGCTCCGGGGGCTAAGCGCTGATGGGCGGGCCCCACCAAGCTCAGCCAGCGCGGTTTACTTGATCAAACGCACCGCACCCGACATGCTGACCGACACCGTGGTGTAGCCTGGCTCCAGGCCCACGGGGGCGCTGCTGTCTTCCATCTTGCTCATCATGGCCACACCCCGGCCCATGCGAGGCATCGGCTGGCTGGTGCCACTTTGGTTCAGGTGGATGGTGTCGTACTCGTACTGCGCATAGCCCATGGCATTGGCGGTGACCTTGGCCTTGGCGTTGAAGTTCTTGACCGCCTCGGCGATCAGCTGGTCCTGCGCCTTGTTGCGTGCAGCATCGGACAGGCGAAAGCCCGAGCCGGTCAGGCGGGCCTTGTCCATCAGCGCAGCCATCGTCTGGCCCAGCACGGCCGTGTCGGTGGACTCGAGCTGCACATTGAACTGGGTGCGCCAGCTGGTGACCTTGCCATCCTTGTTGTAGACGGGGCTGGTGAACAGGTTCTCGGTCGTGACCTGCAGGGTCTGGGACTTCTTGGCGGTGGCCAGCACATCGGCCAGCGCGGTCTTGCCCAGCTGCTGGGCCTGGGCCTGGTCCTTGGATTCCTTCTCGACGCTGAACTGGGCCCAGGCCGTGTCTTCCGGCACGCGGGTGGTCGCTTCGGCATCCAGGTTCAGGCTGGGGCGTTTGTCTGCGTTGGCAGCGGCGGGAGCGGGGTTCTGGGCCATGGCGGTGGAAGCTACAAAAGGGGTGGCGGCGATCAAGGCGGCGGTTGCCAGCATGCGCATTTTTTTCATCGGATTCTCCTTGTTCAAAACAGTCGCGGAGGACATACCGCCAAAAGGCGGGTGCCCAGGTCACCGGGCTTGGAGTGCGAGCTGGACTGCAAGTTTCAACAGCGCCCACAAGCCGCATCGGATGGCCTAGCTTATCCCCAAGTGCCCCCGGTGCCCCAGGTGCCGCGACAAAGAGCCACAGCGTAGGCGGCGGCAGGCCAGAGCCTTGTAGGACAGGCTGCCGCAATCGTCCGGGTTCATCGATATTCACATTTGGCGGGAGGCGCTGGCGCCTAGCCGGCAATCGCCTGGCTGTCCCGCAACGCGGCAATGCTGTCATCGCCATAGCCCAGGCTGCGCAGCAGCTCCTGCGTGTGCTGGCCCAGCTGCGGCGGGTCCATGCGCACGCCCAGGCGCTCACCGGCCATGCGCAGCGGCAGCAAGGTGGTGGGGGCCGTCTGCCCCGCGCGTTCGCCATCGCTCAGGCGCACGGGGGCCAGGCCGCCGCTGGCCAGCAGGTGTGGGTCGTCCAGCAGCTCTTCGGGCTTGCTGATCGGGGCATAGGGCAGGCCGTTGGCCTCAAAGACCTGGCCAATGTGCGCGGCGCTCATTGCTGCAAAGCGCTGGCGCAGCTCGGGCAGCAGTTGGGGGCGCAGGCGCACCCGGTCGTTGTTGCTGCAGTAGCCGGGGTTGGCCAGCAGATCGCCCCAGCCAAAGGCACTGCACATGGTGGTCCACTGCGCATCGCTCACGGCGGCCAGAAAGATCTGGGCGCCATCCTGCACGGTGAACACGTCATACACCGACCAGGCCGAGATGCGGTTGGGCATGGGCTCGGCCGCCTCGCCCGTCACGGCAAACTGCATCATGTGCTGGCCGACCAGGAACACATTGTTCTCGAACAGCGCCGAGTCGATCTCCTGGCCCCGGCCGGTTTGCGCCCGCTGCATCAGCGCGGCCATCGCACCAATGGCTCCGAACATGCCGCCCATGATGTCGTTGACGCTGGTGCCTGCGCGCAGCGGGTCGCCGGGGCGCCCAGTCATATAGGCCAGACCGCCCATCATCTGCACCACCTCGTCGAGCGCGGTGCGGTGCTCGTAGGGCCCGGGCAGAAAGCCGCTGTGGTTCACATAGATGAGGCGCGGGTTGAGTTGCGACAGCGCGCGGTAGTCGAGCCCATACTTGCGCATCACGCCGGGCTTGAAGTTCTGCACCACGATGTCGGCCGTGCTGGCCAGGCGGATTGCCGCTTCCAGCCCTGAGGCCTGGCGCAGGTCGATGGCCACGCTTTTCTTGTTGCGGTTGAACATCGGGAAAAAGCCCGCTCCCGCGCCCAGCAGGTGGCGGGTGCGGTCGCCCTCGACCGGCTCCACCTTGATGACCTCGGCCCCCAGATCGGCGAGCACCAGGCCACAGGTCGGGCCCATCACCATATGGCTGAATTCGACCACACGCAGGCCGGCGAGTGGCAGGTTTGAGGTGGTGGCAGAGGTGGTGGAGGGAGGGGAATCGTCGGTGTGGTGCATGGCTCAGAAAGGCAGATTGCGTCCGCGGGCAGGGGGATCAGCGCAGGGCTTGGCGTGTCTCGCAGCGGGTGCAGCAAGTGGGGAAAGAGGTGTATGCCGTATGTAGCACAACCGCTTGAGTCCAGGCACCATGGCCTGTCTCAGTTGCGAAGATGCGGTGCAAAAAAAGCCCTCTGCCGCAGGGGCAGAAGGCTTGATGGTGTTGGGCATGCCAGTGTCAGCGCGTCATGCATGCCTCAGCTTCAGACCTCAATTGGTCTTGAAAGTGCTGGTGTAGTTGAAGGATTGACCCGTTTCCTTGATGGTGAAGCTGAAACTCAGATTCACGCTTTTGCCACTGGTGTAGGCGCTGCGCAGCCCGAAGGACACAGGCTTGTCGGAGGAGATCACCTGGCCTTCGCTCAGACCTTCAAAGGACGCCTTGACGTTGGAGCCTGCGGTCAGATTGGTGGCCTTGAGGTTGGCAATGGTGTAGTTCGCGCCATTGACCTGCAGCTTGTACTGGGCAATCTTGTAGGTGGCGTCGCAGGCGCCGACGCATGCCACATTGGCACTGATTTCCGACGAGCCTGTGTAAGGCCAGCTCAGCGCTTGACCGGAGGCAGAAGAATCGTCGTCAAGCAGCAGACGGATGCCGTCCTTGGCGATGGCGGTCACAGTGACCTTGGCCGCGTCACTGTCCTTGCTTCCATCATTGACGACGAGCGTGATCACATAGCTGCCAGCCTTGTCGGCGACAAAGCTGGGGTTGATGGTGTCAGCAGAGGTCAGCTGCGCCACGCTCCCTGCAGGGGCAGAGTTCAAAGTCCACTTGTAGGTCAGGCGCTTGCCGGCTGCAGCTTTACCGCTGCCTTCAAGTGTGACGGTGCTGCCTTCCACGGTGCTGGTTACCGCGCCAATTTGGGCGGTAGGTGCTGCTGCCTCACCGTTGCCAGGGTTGCTGCCTTGGTCGTCCACGGGGTAGAGCGGGCCGCCTTGCACCAGATTGCCCTGGCCATCAGCGATGCGGATGGCGGTCAGCTCGGGCGTGCTGTCGGGCAGCGAGCCGCCGTCTCCCAGGATGGCGCGCGCAGCACCGTAGTAGCCTGAACCCAGACGGATTCGCTGCTGGTCTGACGTGAGGGTCTTGGGTTCGCAAACAAAGCGCTGATCCAGCCAGTAGGACACCGTGCAGGTGTAGCCTGCAACCTTGTCTTCCACGACGCCGCTGGCGGTTTTCGTCAGGTGCAGAATGCGGTGCTTGACAGCACCACCATGTGGCACCAATGCCCAGGTTCCGACGAGGCTTTCGACACGGTCCTGGTTGATACCGAAGTAGAAGCGCTTGAAGCTGACAGGGTCTTCCTTGGGGAAATGAACCAAGCCGGTCGCGGTTGTGTTGAAAGTGACCTGCGCTGGTCCAAAATAAACGTCTTCCACACCATCTTGCGCCGGACCGCCCAGGTAGCGCCCGCCCTTGTACTTCATCACGGGAATGGCTGGCAAGGTGGGATTGACGGCGCTGGGGCTGTGGATGGCCATGCCGATATGGAACGTGGCATTGCCTTTTTCGTCATAGTTGTAGATCGGCATGAACAGCAAGTGCTTGGCGCCGACCACCTTTTGCAGATCCAGGGAGATTCCGCGGCCTGCCTTGCCGGTGACTTCGCTGCTGACAATCCAGGTACCCGCCTCGGGCAGTGAATTGCGGCGGAAGTAGGCGGTCGTGACTACCTTGCTCTGCGCCATAGCGTAGGAGGTCTGCTCCACACGCGCGCCGATCACCTTGGTGTCGTTGCCGTCCAGGGTCAGCGTACCCTGCAGGTCATCGATGCTGCGTTGCATGACCAGGCTGATAGGCTTACGCACGGAAGTGCCGGAGCTGGTGTCGATTTGCTCGCCAACGCAGCTGAACTCCAGGTTCGAGCCCAGGTACTCGCATTCCATGAATCCATGCACCTTGGGGCTGCCCACGTCCAGGGTATGCACCGTGAATTTGCTGCTCGACTTGTAGGGCCAGCCAGCAGCCATGTCCGGGCTCATGGCCATTTGCGAGCCTACACCGGTGTCTGCAAAGAAGGTGGTAGTGGGATTGCCATCGGCATCCATCGCCACCATGGCCCAGCGCTCGACGAAGGCGGGGTCGGACCACTGGTCCTCTGGCGTGCCTTCGTAGTTGAAGCGGTGCATCAACTTGGCCTCTTCACCCGGGAACTGAATCATCGCGGTGGTGCGGCTGGTGAATTCGATTTTCACATTGCCGGCGTCTTCAGCTTCAACGCCATCCCGACGTCCACCGCCAAAATAAGGCCCGTCCTTGTACTTTTTGAGTGGGGTGTCTACCTTGTTGTCCACCACCGGGCCTGTTGCCATGTGGAACGTGGCGCTGCCATCCTTGTTGTAGTTGTACAGCTGCATCAGGAAGATGCCATCCTGGACATCAATGCCCATGCCGCGGCCGGGCTTGCCGCCCAATTCGTCGGCAATGATCCAGTTTCCGTTTTGTGGCGCAATCGTGTTGGCTGCCCAACCTGCGGAGACGGCGCAAGATATCAGCGCAGCTGTAATGCTTTTGGAGATCAGTCGCATGGGTGTATTCATAGGAAGTGAAACAAGGCAGTCGGCACCGACCGCATAGCTGCGTGTCATGGAAGCCTGCAGCCAACCGGGCATTGTAAAAGCACGATGGCAAGACCAAGGATTTTGCAGGGAATCGTTACCAATTTCTGCATTTGAAGGTCAGTGCTCACAGGGCCAGAAGCTTGCTGGCTCGCTGGGTTCGATGTCAGTTTCCTCGGGTCCGGCATCCATCCTGTGGGACTGAACGCGGCTCGCTAAAGGCTCTCAAGGGCCGGGCGCCTTGCCCATACACCGCAGCCTTGCTGGTGTATTGGGTAATGAAATAAAATGATACAAAAATAACTTATTGAAATTTATTGATTTCAGTCAAGGTTGGGCGTAGGTCAAATTTCAGTCATTGTTAACCAAAGTGAATACATGGAATCGAAGGCTGGGTTTTGATAATTGATTAAGTTAATATATTTTTCTCAATTTCAACTGATGGACACGGGCCCTGAGGCTGCACAGGCTTCAGGGTCTTGGCATTTCGGTGCCGGTGTTTTCAACAAGAACGGTCAAGGTGTGATGGGTTCAGTGATGAGGTGGGCGCTGGGTGCGCGAGGGCTGCGTGGCCTGCTGGGGCTTTGCTTGGTGGTGGGGCAGGGCTTGGCGCATGCGGCTGACAATGTGACCGCCGTCTGGGGCAGCTTCAACGGCAACAGCTGGACGGCCAGTACCAGCAATGCCGCCACAGCGCCGGCAGCCAATGGGAACAACGATCTGCTGGCGTTCACGGCCGGGGGCGTGCGCTACTCGACCGGTGTCAATGACGCGGTGCTGACTGGGGCTTTTCAGCCGGCGGTCTTCCAGGCCTTTACGCCCAATCCCAGCTCGCTCCCCGCTGCGGGCGGCCTCAATGCCATTGCCCAAAGCGCCAGCTACGACATCTCCAAGACCCGGGCCTCCTACCTGTCGGATGGCGGGCATGGGCTCGATCTCAGCACCGCCTTGTTCAATATCCCGGCGAGCTCGCTGCGCTTCAGTGCGAGTGTGGGCAATCCCGAGTCCACGACGGACGCGGTGCCCGATGTGCTGGTGACCCAGGTGGGCCAGCCATCGAGCAAGACCGACACCTTTTATTTCATCGACGACACGGGTGCGGTCGTGGGGAACAGCATCAGCATCGCGCTCAGCAGCGTGCCCGTCGTCGCCCGGCAGAACTGGCAGTTCTGGAACCCCAACCACACCAAGTCCACGGTGGGCGATGGCAGCCGTGATCTGCGCATACGTGCTTACTATTTCGCCGACTTTGGCATCACGCCGCAGAACATGGGCCGGGTGGCTGGCTTTGTGCAGGCCTTGAGCGGCGACTCCGACATTGCCTTTGTCGCCTACAACCAGGAGGCCGTGAGCACCCCGGCGGCCTTGAGCGTGCAAAAGACCAATGAGGCTGCTGCCGTGACCGCAGGCGGCCGCACGGTCTACACCGTGACGATCAGCAACACCGGCGGCTCGCTGGCCAGCGATGTCTCCTGGCAGGATCTGCCCCAAGGCCTGCGCGTGCTGGGCATTGAGGCCGGTGTCGTGGGCGCGGGCAGCGATGCCGGTGTCTGCAATAGCAGCGGCTGCACGGGCCTGCGCCTGGCGCCTGGTGCATCGATCGCGTACCGCGTGGAGGCGGAGGTGACCGGCTTGGTGGGCGCGATGGCATCGAACACCGCCATTGTGAACGGCGCCAACTGCAGCAGCGGCAGCCCCGCCAGTTGCAGCAGCAGCGATGCGGATCTGATCGTGGCAGCCGACTCGGTCAGTGTGGTCAAGACCAATGGGGTGGACCGCCTGACCGTGGGTGGCGAGACCACCTACAGCGTGACCCTGAGCAACAGCGCAGCGACTGCGTTCTCGGGCCTGAGCTGGAGCGATGTGCCCAGCGGCCTGACGGTCAGTGGCATCCGCGCGGGCAGCGTGGGGGCCGGTAGTGTGGCGGGCACCTGCAGCACCACGGGCTGCACCGGCATCACCTTGGCAGCGGGCCAATCCATCGTCTACATCGTCAGCGCAAAAGTGAATGCTGCCGTAGCCGCAGGCGCCTCGGTCAGCAACAAGGCCGTGGTGCAAGGCGGCACCTGCACCAGCGAGCGGGTGAGCGGCTGCGCCAGCACCGATACCGACCTGGTGGTGACGGCGGCCAATATGGGCATCAGCAAGAGCAATGGTGTGGATGTACTGGCCCAGGGTGCCAGCACGGTCTACCAGGTGGTTGTGCACAACACCGGCGGCAGTGCAGCTGCGGGCCTGCGTTGGGCAGAGAGCCCGGTGGGCCTGGCTATTGAGCGCATCAGCGCCACGACGGTTGGCGCCAACAGCGAGGCGGGCCTGTGCACTGTCAGCGGCTGCTCGGATATCGCGGTCGCGGCTGGTGAATCGATTGTCTATGCGGTGCAGGCGACCGTCACCGGCGAGGTGGGCGTGGACAGCGCCCGCAACGTGGTGACCTTGAGTGGCGCGAGCTGCAGCGGCGGCAACAGCTGCAGTGCCGAAGACCGCGATGCCATCGTGCTGCCCGCCACTGTCAGCATCCGCAAGAGCAATGGTGTCGATACGCTGACCGAAGGCGCCAGCAGCAGCTATACCGTCACCATTACCAACAGCGGCGGCATGCCCGCTGCCGGCCTCGCCTGGCTGGACAGCCCCCAGGGCATGGAGATCGAGGCCATCACGCCGCTGGCGGCCGCAGTGCCCAGTGATGCCGGCAGCTGCAGCCTGCAGGCACCGATGGGCTGCAGCGGCATCACGGTTGCCGCCAACGCCAGCGTCAGCTACCAGGTGCGGGCGCGGGTCACGGCGCTGGTGGAGGGCCGTGCCGATGCCACGGTCAGCAATACGGCCACGCTGACGGGGGCGAACTGCACGGCAGCATCCCCCTGCACCGTGACGGATACCGACGCGCTGCGCAGCCCCGTGCATCTGACGCTGAGCAAAACGGCTGCGGCAACGGTGGAAGCGGGCCAGGCGCTGGACTACCAGTTCCGCATTGGCAACAGCGGCCAGACAGCCGTTGCCGCCGGGCAAACGCTGGTCGTGGCTGAGGCCCTGCCCGATGGCATGCGCCTGACGGGTGCCTCGCCCGGTGCCGGTGTGACATCGGTGGTCTGCAGTGGCGAGCCGCTGGTGTGCGAGGTGGTGCTGGATGCCGCGCTGGAGCAAGGCGGCCATGCTGCCTTTGGCTTGCATGCCATCGCGCCAGCGCAGGCCGGCAGCATCACCAACCATGCCGCCATCGATCCGCTGGGGGGCAGCGAGCCGCCGGTGCCGGGCGCTGCCTGCCTGCCTGCCGACAGCTGTGCCCAGGCGCGCACTGATGTGCTGGCCCCCGCCCATATCACGGTGCTCAAAAGCAATGGCGTGAGCCAGGTGCTGGAAGGCAGCAGCACGCGCTATGTGGTGACGCTGAGCAATGAAGGTGGCATGCCCGTAGAGCTGCAGTGGGACGATGTTCCCAGCGGCATGGTGGTGACTGAGATTGTTGCGACCGAGGTCGGGGCCCACAGCGCCGCTGGTGTCTGCAGCCCGTCGGGTTGCAGCGGCGTGACGCTGGCAGGTGGCGAAACCGTGCGCTATGCGGTACAGGCCCGGATCACGGCCACGGCACCTGCACATGTTCGCAATCTGGCCCGGGTGAGCGATGCGGCCCAGTGCAGCAGCAGCGCGCCTTGCAGCAGTGAGGACGAGGATGCGGTCTACAGCAACACCATCGATGTGGACCCACCTGCGCCCGATCCCACACCTGACCCGACTCCGGATCCAGACCCGACACCCTTGCCCGCGCCAGTAGCGGTACCCACGGTATCGCTGGCGGGGCTGCTGCTGATGTCGCTGCTGCTGGGCGGGGCCGCTGCGCTGGGCCTGCGCCGCATGCGCCAGCGCGGCCGCCACTGAGCGGCAAAGCGCCCACAAAAAAACCACTGCCGCTCGGTGCTGCAGTGGTTTTTTTGATGTTTGGCTTCCGGGCAGCCCCGTGCCCGGGGCCTGCCTCCCGGCGATCAGGGGGCCAGTGCGGCCTTCACGGCGGCAGAGACCTGGCCCATGTCCGCCTTGCCAGCCAGCTGGGTCTTGACGGCGCCCATGACCTTGCCCATGTCGCCAGGGCCCGAGGCACCCAGTTCCGCCACGATGGCCTGGACCGCAGCGGTCACTTCTTCGGCGGACATGCGCTCTGGCAGGTAGGCCTTGATGACCTCGATTTCCGACTTTTCCTTGTCGGCCAGGTCCTGGCGGCCGGCAGTTTCAAATGCGGCGATGCTGTCCTTGCGCTGCTTGATCATCTTGTCGACGATGGCGATCACCATCGCGTCATCGAGCTCGACGCGCTCATCGACTTCCTTTTGCTTCATCGCAGCTTGCAGCAAGCGGATGGTGCCCAGGCGTTCCGTGTCCTTGGCGCGCATCGCGTTCTTCATGTCTTCGGTGATTTGTGCTTTCAAGCTCATAACAGGCTCCTGTTGGCAGGCCGTCGACGCAAGCAGCGGTCTGCCTGAAAAATCTGGCGATGGCCAGAAAACAAAAAACCCGCGCCTGGCGTCCCGAGCGCGGGTGGTGTCACAGCCTGGGCAAATTGCGTCAGGCCTGTGAGAGCTGCGATCAGTACAGCTTCTTGGGCAGTTGCATGCTGCGAACGCGCTTGTAGTGGCGCTTGACGGCAGCAGCCTTCTTGCGCTTGCGCTCAGCAGTTGGCTTTTCGTAGAACTCGCGAGCGCGCAGGTCGGTCAGCAGGCCCAGCTTTTCGATGGTGCGCTTGAAGCGGCGCAGCGCAACGTCAAAGGGTTCGTTTTCTTTTACACGGATAGTCGTCATTAGCTAATGTTTCCATTGGTGCCAACAGCGGGTTTTGGGGAAGATCGCGCCCCAAAGCCTTGAATGGCGGTTTTGCCCTGTCATATTGACTAGTATTGGCAGACAGGGCTTTGCCAGCAAAGAGGGGCGATTATATCCGGCTTTTGATAGGAAAGCAAGAGGGTCACGGTTTGCAAGCGGGGAGCCAGACCTGCGCTGTTGCTCTCCTGCATCTCGCCCAGCGTCCTGCTGCTATTGGCTTTCTGCCATGCCCGCCGCGCAGGCGGCGGCACTCGCCCAGGCCCATTGAAAGTTGTAGCCGCCCAGCCAGCCGGTGATATCCACCACCTCGCCAATGCAGTAGAGGCCCGGCACTTTCTTGGCTTCCATCGTTTGCTGTGACAGCTCGCGCGTGTCCACACCGCCCACGGTGACCTCGGCCTTTTTATAGCCTTCGGTGCCGGTGGGGGTCAGCTCCCAGCGCGTCAGGCGCTCGGCCAGGCGCAGCAGCGCCTTGTCGCTGGCCTCGGCAATCGGGCGCTGCCAATCGGCATCCTGCGCCACCCAGGCATCGGCCAGGCGCGCGGGCACCAGGCTGGCCAGCTCATTGGCAATCAGCTTGCGCGAGCGTTGCTTGGCCTGCAGCAGCTGCTCGGCCACATCCACCTCGGGCACCAGGTTGATGTCGATGGAGGTGCCCGGTGTCCAGTAGCTCGAGATCTGCAGGATGGCCGGCCCCGACAGGCCCCGGTGCGTGAACAGCAGGTCTTCGTTGAACGTCATGCGGGTTTTCTTGCTGCCGGTGCCGATCACCACCGGCAAGGCCAGGCCCGCCAGCTGCGCGTAGGGTGCCCAGGCGCTGCCATCAAAGGTCATCGGCACCAGGCCTGGCACACGCGGCACGAGTGCCAGCCCAAACTGCTGGGCCAGGCGGTAGCCCAGGTCGGTGGCGCCAATCTTGGGGATGGACAGGCCGCCGGTGGCGATCACCAGGTGGCGGCAGTGCACCATGCCCTGGGCGGTATTGACCTGAAAGCGCTGGCCTTGCGCATCGGCATCCAGCGCCGCAACGGCGCTGACAGGGCAGGGCTGCCAGTGGGTCACGTCGCCCGCGCGGCACTCGGCCAGCAGCATCGCGATGATGTCTTCGGCCGAATGGTCGGCAAACAGCTGGCCCTTGTGCTTTTCGTGGTGGGCAATGCCGTGCTTGTCGACCAGCGCGACAAAATCGGCCGGCCCAAAGCGCGACAGTGCCGAGCGGCAGAACTGCGGGTTCTGGCCGACAAAGTGCTTATGGGGCTGGCGCACATCCAGATCGCGGTTGGTGAAGTTGCTGCGCCCGCCGCCCGAGATGCGGATCTTCTCTGCGACCTTGGCCGCATGGTCAATCAGCAGCACCTTGAGCCCGCGCTGGCCCGCCTGCGCCGCACAAAACAGGCCGGCAGCTCCTGCGCCAATGATGACGGTATCAAACAGGTGGGTGGGAGCGGGAGAAGGCATGCGGATCCGGAAGATGGCCAGGCCTCTCTATGGAGTGCCCGCGCCGACAAAAGCAGCGATTATCGGTGATGCGGCCCTAACCCGACTGTCTGCCCAGGTGGGCGATGCAATGCCAGGCTTTTTTCAGCAGCGGCGCCGGGTAGCGATGGCGGGCCTGGGCCTGGCCCAGATCGGCTGGGGTGAGACCGTCCGGCGCCCGTTGCAGCAGTTCGGCCAGCACCTCGGCCACGTCGGCGCCCCGGTACTGGCTGGCTTGCGCCAGCTGCCCGGCCTGCAGCCGGTAACCGGGGTGAAAGCGCAAGGGCAGACCGGATGTCTGCACGGCCTGCGCCAGCGGCGTATCGCGGTAGCAGGGGTCGAGCCAGATGGCGGCCACATCGCGCGCCAGAACCAGGCCGCCATGCAGCTGGGCTTCGACATAGTGGTCCAGCGGGTCGGCCAGTTGCAGGCATTGCAGCTGCTGCCAGTCCATCTGCTGCCACAGCCCGACATGGCGGGGCTGCCAGTAGCTGTCGGGGTCGCAAAAGCTGCTGCGTGCGGTGGCAGAGCTGTGCAGCTGCAGATACGCCGATCCAAAGCGGGGCGCGGCGCCATAGCCCTGGTGGCTGGGGCGGCCCAAGGGCACCAGATCGACGGCGCCGTACACCGGCCGCTCGGCGGGATCGGCGTGGTTGTAAGCGCCCGCAAACTGCTGGTCCTCCCACTGCCAGCGCTCGCCCTGGGGCTGGGGGCTGTAGCTGCCATTGCTGCGGCCGCTCTCAAACTGCGACAGGTAGCGGCCTTGCTGGCACAGCAGCGCCAGCAGCGGCTGGCCTTGTACGGTCCAGTCGGGATGAAAGTGGACGTGAATCGAAGCGGGTGCAGGTGCGTGCTCGCGCACCGGGCCGCCACGGCGCTGCACGGCCTGCAGGGCTTGCTGCTGGGCGGCGGTCAACAAGGGCGCGGGGCTGGGCATGGGCAGGGCGGGTTCGGTTGAAGGTCCAGGGACTGCAGTGGATGGATCGTAGCCGGTTCTGCGCTGCATGCATGCCCGGGCTGTTCTGGGGTTGGATACTGCCCAGCGGCCCGGCACTGGCCGACAATCAGCGCTTGTCCACGATCTCTTGAGGAGTTTGCATGTCGTTTTGCCAGGCCTTGTGGCAAGCCAACCAGGCGCTGTACCAGCGCACCTTGGACCATCCCTTCAACCGCGAGCTGGCGGCAGGCAGCTTGTCGGTCGAGCGCTTTCGCCATTACATGATCCAGGATGCGCATTACCTGGTGGCCTATGGCCGTGCGCTGGCCGTCGCTGCCGCCAAGGCCGACCAGGCCGAGGGCGTGGTGCAGTTTGCCAATGCCGCCAATGAGGCGGTGGTCGAGGAGCGCAAGCTGCACGATGGCTTTATGCGCGACTTCGGCATCAGCGCGCAGGACTTTGCCGCCACGCCACTGACACCGGCCTGCCACCACTACACGAGCTTTTTGCTGGCCAACAGCTGGTCGGAGAGCTACCCGGTGGCGCTGGCCGGGCTCTTGCCCTGCTTTTGGATCTATGCCGAAGTGGGGCGGGACATCCATGCTCGCTCCCAGCCCGGTAACCCCTACCAGGCCTGGGTGGACACCTATGCCAGTGAAGAATTCCACGCCGCTGTGCGCGCCGTCATCGCCACGATCGACCGTGTGGCGGACGCCGCTGACAGCGCCACCCGCACGCGCATGGCCGAGGCCTACCGCTACAGTGCTGAGCTCGAATGGATGTTCTGGGACAGCGCCTACCAGCTGGGAAGCTGGCCGACGCGCTGAGCGGCACCCAAACTGCGTTGCGCTGCTGCGCTGTAAAGCTCCGGCAGCGCCGTCGTAAAGTTATGCAATGCGGCTCCACAGTGCGATAGGCTAGCGGTATTCGCCTACAGGCGCTTTCGAAAAACGGTCTTACGCTTCGTGGCATTCATTGACCAGATGCGCCAACGCGCAGACCCCGAGCAAGTCCGAGGCCTACACGCACGTATCGCAACCATATAAGGAGTTGCCATGTTGTCTACCAACACCACCCATACCGCTTACCACGCTCCCGTGTTCGAACCCACGGTCGATGAGTTGGCCGCTTTGAAGAAACTGGAACTGGGAGAAAAGATTTCGCTGCAGGATGCTGTGCATGCACATGTCTCCAAGCGCTTACTGGAACGCGGCATGGTGGTGGAGCGTGAGGGCTACATGGTCATCACCTCAGAAGGCCTGCAACAGATCAAGCGCCGCGATGCCTGATCCTCAGCCCGCTGTTCTCCACAGCACCCAGGCAGCCCAAGCAGGCTGCCTTTTTTTTCATCATGGTTAACTTTTTGTCTTAGTTTCAACGATTTGGGTGGCTTATCTACAGCTGTGCACAGAGCTTTCCACAGCATTGTGCCCACGGACTGGGGACAACGCTGCGCTGCGCCAAAACAGCGGTGCTCCAGTGCCAGAAGAGGCCAGGGCCAGCAGTGTAGTGGCGTTGAAACTGCGCGAATGACGCGCCCAGGCCCCATATGCCTCAATTTTGAGCAAGGCTGGCATTTGGCTTAGGAATCAGCGGCTTGCCCTGCTTATCTACAAGCTTCTTCACAGCTTTCCACAGCATTGTGCCCGTGCAATGGGGACAAAGCGGGACCGCTGCGCGATGCGCAGGCTAGGGGTGATCTGCAAGCTGCTGGGCCGCTGCAGCCGTGTTGGCTGGCTTGCGCTTTGCCGCGCCAGGAATGGCGATGGGTGGCTGCAGGCAGCCAAGAAACTGCGCCGCAAAAAACCTGCGTGTCCAACAGCCTTGCCAGCGGCGTGCTGCCACGGAATCTCAGTAGACTCGGGGCTGGCGGCGGTGGCGTTTACTTATCTTCGCAGTCGGTACAGGGCAGGTGCAACATGGCTGCACTAGGATGCGGTCATTCTTTACATGCCGGTGCTGATGGTGGAGCTTTGCCACAGGCCGCTGCTGTAACTCACCTCTACCGATTGCTGCCATGGACCATAACTCCAATAATTCCACCCGTCCCACCCCAACCCCCGGCGCGGCAGACGCCGGGTTGAACCCCGGTGCTGCAGCAGCACCCAAGCGGCGCAGCCGCTGGCTGGGCTCGACGATCGCCATCGTGCTGGTGGCGGGGCTGGCAGGCGGGGCCTGGTACCTGGTGCAGAGCAAGAAGAACCCGAGCGGCATGGCAGCCGGTGCACCTGGCATGGGCGGCCCACCGGGCGCCGGTGGCCCTCCCGGCATGGGCCCGGGCGCGATGCGGGCGATGGCCGTCACCGTGGGCAGTGCCGCTGCCAAACGCCAAACCCTGCCGGTGACCCTGACGGCAATGGGCACGGTGGTGCCCACCACCACGGTGACCCTGACCACCCAGGTCTCGGGCATTCTGCGCGATGTGCTGTTCACCGAAGGCCAGATGGTCAAGAAAGGCCAGAAGCTCGCCCAGATCGACCCCCGCCCGTTTGAGCAAGCGCTGCAGCAGGCCAAGGGCCAGTTGGCGCGCGACCAGGCGCAGCTCGATGCCGCGCGCGTGACGCTCAAGCGCTACCAGACCTTGTGGGACCAGGATTCGATTGCCCGCCAGGATCTGGACACGCAGGCCGCGCTGGCCAAGCAGCTCGAAGGCACGGTGCTCACCGACCAGGCCCAGGTGCAGACCGCCCAGCTCAACCTGGGTTATGCCAGCATCACCTCACCCATCGATGGCCGCATCGGTCTGCGCACGATGGACCCGGGCAACTACATCAGCGCCGGCGGCACCACCGGCATCGCCGTCATCACCAAGATTGCGCCGATCGATGTGAGCTTTACCGTGCCGCAGGACCATATCCCCTCGGTGCTGGGCGCGCAAAAGGCCGATGCCCGGCTGCCGGTGGCAGCGCTCGATCGCGCAGGCAACAAGACCCTGGCCCAGGGCGTGTTCCTGACCTTGGACAACCTGGTTGACACCGCGACGGGCACCGTCAAGGCCAAGGCCCGGTTCGACAACAGCGATGGCTCGCTCTTTCCCAACCAGTTTGTCAACACCCGTTTGACCTTGAAGGACGAGAGCGCGCTGGTGGTGCCGGTCACCGCCATCCGCACCGGTGGGAATGGCGATTTTGTCTACGTGATCAACGCCGACCGCACCGTGACCCAGCGCACCGTCATCCGGGGCATGAGCACGGTCGAATGGGTGGCCATCAACACGGGCCTCAAGGAGGGCGAGCTGGTGGTGACCGAGGGCGCCGACCGCTTGAAGGATGGCGCCGTGGTGGCCCTGCAGGGCGATACGCCCACCCAGGCCCATGGCGCCAGCAGTGGCCGGCGCGGCCCGCGCGAGGGTGGTGGACGCCGAGGCAATGGCGAAGGCCGTGGCGCCAATGGTGCGGCACCCGGCGGTGCGGCGGGCAATGGCGCGCCCGCCGGCGGTGGTGGTGGTGGCGGTGCAGCCGTTGAGCCCAATGCTGGCCAGCCCAGTGCCGCAGCCCCTGCGGTGAACCCGGACCAACCCGCCGCTGGCGCCAGTGGTTCTGGCGGTTCGGGTGGCTCGGGCGGAGCAACCCCTGCGACCGGCTCCGGCCAGACCGCACCCGCGATCAAACCGGAGGAGGTGCCCAAGGGCATGGCGCCAGCGGCCAGCACCGTGCAACCCGCCCAGCGCGCCAACCCATAAGGCGGGCTGAGCGATGAGTCCTTCCCGTCCCTTTATCCAGCGGCCGGTAGCGACGGCCTTGCTGATGCTGGCCATCGTGCTGACCGGTCTGGTGGGCTTTCGGCTGCTGCCGCTGTCGGCGCTGCCCGAGGTGGATTACCCGACGATCCAGGTGCAGACCTTGTACCCGGGGGCCAGCCCCGAGGTGATGAGCCGCACGGTGAGCGCGCCGCTCGAGCGCCAGCTCGGCCAGATGTCCGGCCTGGACCGCATGGCATCGACCAGCGCAGCGGGCGTGTCGATTGTGACCTTGCAGTTCCAGCTGGGCTTGTCGCTGGATGTGGCCGAGCAAGAGGTGCAGGCGGCGATCAACGCCAGCAGTGCATTGCTGCCGGCCGATCTGCCCGCACCCCCGATCTATGCCAAGGTCAACCCGGCCGACACGCCGGTGATGAGCCTGGCCATCACCTCCAAGGAGCTGCCGCTCACCGAGGTGCAGAACATCGTCAACACCCGCCTGGCGCAGAAGATCAGCCAAGTCACCGGCGTGGGACTGGTCAGCCTGGAAGGCGGGCAAAAGCCTGCGATGCGCATCCAGGCCAACACCCAGGCGCTGGCGGCCAATGGCATCACCTTGAGCAGCCTGCGCACTGCCATCAGCAATGCCAACTCCAACACCGCCAAGGGCAGTTTTGATGGCCCCAAGCGCTCCTACTCGATCAACAGCAATGACCAGCTGCTGACTGCTGCCGACTACATGAACCTGGTGGTGTCCTGGAAGGACGGCGCCCCGGTGCTGATGAAGGATGTGGCCCGTGTGGTGGCGAGCGCCGAGAACGACCGGCTCGCTGCCTGGGTCGATGAGACGCCGGCCATCATCTTGAACGTGCAGCGCCAGCCCGGCGCCAATGTGATTGCGACAGTGGATGCGATCAAGCAGCGCTTGCCCGAGCTCACCGCGTCCCTGCCGGCCTCGGTCGAGGTCAAGGTGCTGACCGACCGCACCACCGGCATCCGCGCCTCGGTCGAGCATGTGCAGATGGAGCTGGCGCTGGCCGTGGTGATGGTGGTGCTGGTGATCTTCTTCTTCCTGCACAGCCTGCGTGCCACTGTCATTGCAAGCCTGGCCGTGCCGATCTCGCTGATCGGCAGCTGCGGGGCCATGTACCTGCTGGGCTACAGCCTGAACAACCTGAGCCTGATGGCGCTCACCATTGCCACCGGCTTTGTCGTCGACGATGCGATCGTGATGATCGAGAACATTGCGCGCTACATCGAAGAGGGCGAGACGCCGATGGCCGCTGCCTTGAAGGGCGCGGCGCAGATCGGCTTCACCATCATCTCGCTGACGGTGTCGCTGATTGCGGTGCTGATTCCGCTGCTCTTCATGGGCGATATCGTCGGGCGCCTGTTCCGCGAGTTTGCGGTGACCTTGGCCATCACCATCCTGATCTCGGCAGTGGTGTCGCTCACCCTGGTGCCGATGATGTCAGCGCGCTGGCTCAAACAAGAGGACACCAGCGCGCACACGCGCGGCTGGGCCAGCTCGGTGCAGCGCGGTTTTGACAAAGTGATCCACCACTACGACCGGGGCCTGCACTGGGTGTTTCGCCACCAGGCGCTGACCCTGGTCGTGGCCGTGGCCACCGTGGTGCTGACGGGCCTGCTCTACCTGGCCATCCCCAAGGGCCTGTTCCCGACGCAGGACACCGGCCAGCTCCAAGCGCAGATCGAGGCGGCGCAAGAAGTGTCCTTTGCCCGCATGAGCAACCTGCAGCAGCAGGCGGTGAGCGCCATTCTGCAGGACAAGGATGTGGCCTCGGTCAGCTCGGTGGTGGGCGTGGATGCCGCCAACAACACCATGCTCAACACCGGCAGCCTGTCGATCAATCTGACCCGGCCGCATGATGCGCAGGACGAGGTGATGCAGCGCCTGCGCGAGCGGGTGAGCCAGGTGGCAGGGGTGCGCATTTTTCTGCAGCCCTCGCAGGACCTGACCATCGACTCGCAAACCGGTCCCACCGAATACCGCCTCTCGATTGGCGGCGTGAACACCGACCAGGTCAATGACTGGACGCAAAAGCTCGTCAGCCAGTTGCAGAATGTGGCTCAGGTGCGCAATTCCACCAGCGACGCCGGGCGCAAGGGCCTGTCGGCTTATGTGAATGTGGACCGCGATACCGCATCGCGCCTGGGCATCAGCGCCAGCAGCATTGATGACAGCCTCTACAGTGCCTTTGGCCAGCGCATTGTCTCGACCATCTTTACCGAGACCAACCAGTACCGCGTGATTCTGGAGGCGCAGCAGGAGCAGCTCAACAGCGTGCAGACCTTGGGCAACCTGGCGATCAATGCCAGCAGCACGGGCGCGACGCCGCTGTCGGCGATTGCCAAGATCGAGGAGCAGATGGCACCGCTGCAGGTGACGCGCGTGTCGCAGTACCCGGCCGCCACCCTGGGCTTTGACACCGCGCCCGGCGTGTCGCTGGGCCATGCGGTCGATGCCATCAAGCAGGCGGCCAAGGATATTGGCATGCCCGCGTCGCTGACCATGGAGTTCCTCGGCGCTGCGGCCGCCTACCAGAACTCGCTCACCAGCCAGCTGGTCTTGATTCTGGCAGCGCTCATCTGCGTCTACATCGTGCTGGGCGTGCTGTACGAGAGCTATGTGCACCCGATGACCATTTTGTCCACCTTGCCGTCTGCTGGCGTGGGCGCCTTGCTGGCGCTGATGATCAGCGGCAACGACCTGGGTGTGATCGGCATCATCGGCATCATCTTGCTGATTGGCATCGTCAAGAAGAACGCGATCATGATGATTGACTTTGCGATCGATGCCGAGCGCAACCAGGGCATGGGCCCGCAAGAGGCCATCCACCAGGCGGCCTTGCTGCGCTTTCGGCCCATCTTGATGACGACCCTGGCCGCCTTGTTTGCCGCGCTGCCGCTGATGTTTGGCTGGGGCGAGGGCGCCGAGCTGCGCCGCCCGCTGGGCCTGGCCATTTTTGGCGGGCTGATGCTCAGCCAGTTGCTGACCCTGTTCACCACGCCGGTGATCTACCTGGTGTTTGACCGCCTGGGTGCCCGCTTTGGCCGCCGCCAAGCCGGCAATGCCGATGGCAGCCATGCCGAGGTGCAGGCATGAACCTGTCCCAGCCCTTTGTCAAACGCCCGGTCGCAACGGTCCTGCTGACCATCGGCATGGCACTGGCGGGTATTGCCGCGTTCTTTGCGCTGCCGGTGGCACCGCTGCCGCAGGTGGACTACCCGGTGATCTCGGTCACGGCCAGCCTCTCGGGTGCGAGCCCGGAGAACATGGCCTCGAGCGTGGCCACGCCGCTGGAGCGCCACCTGGGTGTGATTGCCGGGGTCAACGAGATGACCTCGCGCAGCTCGACCGGCTCGGCCAATGTGACCTTGCAGTTTGACCTCAACCGCGACATCAATGGCGCCGCGCGCGAGGTGCAGGCGGCCATCAATGCCGCGCGCACCGATCTGCCGTCTGACCTGCGCAGCAACCCCACCTACCGCAAGATGAACCCCTCGGATTCGCCGATCATCATCTTGGCGATGACCTCGCCCACGCGCACGCCCGGTGAGCTGTATGACGAGGTCTCCAACGTGGTGAGCCAGCGCATCTCGCAGGTCGATGGTGTGGGTGATGTGGAAATCGGCGGCGGCTCCTTGCCGGCGGTGCGGGTCGAGCTGCTGCCCCAGGCGCTGAGCCACTACGGCATTGCGACCGAAGATGTGCGCGCCGCCATCCAGGCGGCCAATGCCAACCGGCCCAAGGGCGCCATCGAGAGTGGTGGTAACCGCCTGCAGATCTACACCCCCGCGCCCGAGCGCAAGGCCAGCTGGTACCAGGGCCTGGTGGTCGGCTGGCGCGACAATGCGGCCGTCCGGCTGGGCGATGTGGCGCGGGTCATCGACGGGCCAGCCAATGTCTACACGATGGGCCTGTTCAACGGCCAGCCCGCCATCCTGGTGCTGATCACGCGCCAGCCCGGCGCCAACATCATCAATACCGTGGACAACGTGCGCAAGCTCCTGCCCGAGCTGCAGGCCCAGCTGCCCAAGGATGTGAAGATCCAGGTGGCCAGCGACAGCACCAACTCGATCCGCTCGTCGCTGCGCGAGATCGAGACCACCTTGATGGTGTCGGTGATCCTGGTGGTGCTGGTGGTGGGCGCCTTTATCCGCAAGGCGCGCGCCACGGTGATTCCGGCCGTGGCCACCGTCGTTTCGCTGCTGGGCACCTTTGGCGTCATGTACCTGCTGGGCTATAGCCTCAACAACCTCAGCCTGATGGCGCTGACGGTGGCCACCGGTTTTGTCGTGGATGACGCGATTGTGGTGCTGGAGAACACCAGCCGCCATATCGAGCAGGGCATGGACAAGATGGCCGCCGCGCTGCAGGGCGCGCGCGAAGTGGGCTTTACCGTGCTGTCGATCAGCCTGTCCCTGGTGGCGGTGTTCATTCCGCTGCTGTTCATGGAGGGGCAGATCGGCCGCTTGTTCAAGGAATTCGCCGTGACCTTGTCGGTCGCGGTGATGATCTCGCTGGTCATCTCGCTGACCACGACGCCGATGATGTGCGCCTGGTTTCTGCGCAATGAGGATGCCATCGAGACGGCGCCGCGCGGCCGCTTTGCCCGCGCGCTGGAGAACAGCTACAACGCGATGCTGCGCGTTTATGAGCGCTGCCTGGATTGGGCCTTGCATGCCAAGGCCGTGGTGATGCTGATCCTGGTGATCGTCATCGGCATGAATGGCTATCTGTTCCTGCATGTGCAAAAGGGCTTTTTCCCGCAGCAGGACAACGGCCAGCTCGCTGGCGGCCTGCGTGCGGACCAGAGCATCTCGTCGACCGCGATGGCCGGCAAGCTCAAGGAGGCGCTGGCCATCATCCAGCAGGATCCGGCCATCGACACGGTGGTGGGTTTTGCCGGTGGCAGCCGCTCGGGCGGCGGCTTTGTGTTCATCAACCTCAAGCCGGTCAGCGAGCGTGATGTGACCAGCCTGCAGGTGGTGGCGCGCCTGCGGCCGCAGCTGTCGCAGATCACCGGTCTGCGCGTGTTTCTGAACCCGGTGCAGGATTTGCGCATGGGCGGGCGCTCGTCGAACTCGACCTACCAGTACACCCTCAAGAGCGACAACACCGCCGACATGAAGAAATGGGCCACGCGCCTGGCCGAGCGGCTCAAGCAAGAGCCCTTGCTGCAGGATGTGGACACCGACCAGTCCGACAGCGGTGTGGAAGTCTATGTGGAGGTGGACAAACAGGCCGCAGCACGCCTGGGGGTGAATGCCAAGTCCATCAACAATGCGCTCTACAACGCCTTTGGTCAGCGCTCGGTGGCCACCATCTACAGCGATCTGAACCAGTACTCGGTGATCATGGAGTGGGCACCGGAGTACACGCGCGGGCCCCCGGCGTTGCAGGATATCTATGTGCCATCGAATCTGAGCGGCACCGAGGGCACCGCGGCCAACCCGGCCCTGCGCAGTGCATCGACCGGCAGCGTGATCAGCACCAGCGTGGCCACCATGGTGCCGCTGTCGAGCTTTGCCAAGGTGCTAGAGCGCCCCGCGCCCACCAGTGTGAACCACCAGGACGGTGAGCTGTCGACAACGATATCGTTCAACCTGGACGCAGGCGTGGCGCTGAGCGAGGCCCAGCAGGTGATTGCCCAGGCCGAGGCCGATATCGCCATGCCGATCAATGTGCGCGGCAGCTTCCAGGGCACGGCGCTGAGCTTTCAGAAGTCGCAGAACCAGCAGCTCTACCTGATCCTGGCCGCGATTGTCGTGATCTACATTGTGCTGGGCATGCTCTATGAAAGCCTGGTGCACCCGATCACCGTATTGTCCACCCTGCCATCGGCGGGGGTGGGCGCGGTGATTGCGCTGATGCTGTTTGACATGCAGTTCACGGTGATTGCGCTCATCGGGGTGTTCTTGCTCATTGGCATCGTGAAGAAAAACGCCATCTTGATCATCGACTTTGCGCTGGAGGCCGAGCGATCGCGGGGGCTGTCCGCGATCGACGCGGTGCGCGAAGCCTGCCTGCTGCGCTTTCGCCCCATCCTGATGACCACCTTGGCTGCTGCGCTGGGTGCCTTGCCGCTGGCCATTGGCTTTGGCCAGGGCTCGGAGCTGCGCCAACCGCTGGGCATCGCCATCATTGGCGGCCTGCTGGCCAGCCAATTGCTGACCCTGGTCACCACCCCCGTGGTCTATGTGCTGATGGACAAGCTGCGCCGCCGCGCACCCAACGAGCGTGACCTGGGCCGTGCCTCGAGCGACGGCATGCCCACTCTGGAACACTGATACGCCATGACGCCTTCTCTTGATCTTTCCAAGCCTTCTCGCCTCCCCCTGTTGCGCAGCCTAGCGCTGGCGCTGTGCTGCGCCGGGCTGTTGAGCGCCTGCTCGGTGGCCCCCGTCTACCAGGTGCCCGCCACCCCAGCACCTGCCAGCTTCAAGGAAGCGGGCGCGCTATGGCAAAGCGCCCAGCCCAACGATGCGGTGGACCGGGGCGACTGGTGGACGCTGTTCGCAGACGAGCCGCTCAACCAGCTCGCCGCGCAGGTGCAGGTGCACAACCAGAACATTGCCGCGGCCGCAGCCGCCGTGCAGCAAGCCCAGGCGGCGCTGCGCGTGGAGCAGGCCGGCTTGCTGCCGACCGTCAGTGGCAGCCTGGGCCAGACGCGCCAGGGCGGCAGCCAGTCCAGCAGCAATGGCAGTGCCTCGCTGGGCATCAGCGCCGCCTGGGATGCGGACCTGTGGGGCCGTCTGCGCGAATCGGTGAGCGCTGCCCAAAGCAGTGCCCAGGCGAGTGAAGCCGATCTGGCCGCTGCGCGCCTGTCGGCCGTGGGCAGCCTGGTGCAGAACTATTTCCGCCTGCGCGAGGCCGATGCCGAGATGCAGATCCTGCTGCAATCGATCGAGGGTTACCAGCGCAGCCTGCTGATTGCTCAGAACCGCTACGACGTGGGGGTGGAGGCGCGCACCGCGGTGCTGCAGGCGCAGACCACCTTGACGACGACCCAGGCCAGTGTGGAATCCCTGCGCCAGTCGCGCCAGACCTATGAGCATGCGATTGCCGTGCTGACGGGCCAGGCGCCGGCGCAGTTTGACCTGCCTCCTGCCGCCTGGAACGTGACCGTGCCCGAGATTCCGGGCGTGGTGCCCTCGACCCTGCTGGAGCGCCGGCCCGATATTGCCGCTGCCGAGCGTGCAGTGGCTGCGGCCAATGCCCAGATCGGCGTGGCTCAGGCGGCTTATTACCCGAGCCTGAGCCTGAGCGGCTCGCTCAACCGTTCGGGATCCAACCTGGGCAACCTGTTCAGCGCCTCGGGCCTGCTGTGGTCGCTGGGGGCATCGCTGAGCCAGAGCATCTTCAACGCCGGCGCCACCACCGCGCAGGTCGATTCGGCCCGCGCCGCGCATGCGGCCCGCACGGCCAGCTACCGCCAGTCGGTGCTGGCGGCGTTCCAGGCGGTCGAGGATGTGCTGAGCAATGTGGCGGCGCTCAATGCCCAAAAGCCGCTGCTGCAGCAAAGCCTGGATTCGGCCGAGAAGGTCGAGCAGCAGATGCTCAACCGCTACAAGGAAGGACAGGTTCCCTATACCGATGTGGTCACCGCCCAGGCGACTGCGCTGTCGGCGCGCCGGTCCTTGATCCAGCTGCAGCTGAACCAGCAGCTGGCAGCGGCCCAACTCATCCAGGAGCTGGGGGGCGGCTGGCATGCCGATTGGATGAAGCCGGGCGCTTAAAGCTCAGCCAAAGGGTTCAGTGCAGATGGGGCAGAAAATTGCGCCCCGTCCGCTGCACAAATTGCGCATAGCTCATCGGCGCGCCCAGCTGCGCATCGCCCCGGTTGGGCAGCACCCAGGCCCAGGCGCGTTGCTGCTGCTCATCAAACACCAGCTTGTACAAATGGCTGGGCACCCAGACCTGGTTGCGGCCAATGGTGGGGGTCTGGCCCTCAAACAAGGGCCCGGTATAGACAAAGACATTGCCGCTGGCGCGCTTGGCGTACTTGCGCACATCCGCTTCGAGCTTAGACCAGACCTGGCGGTTGTGCGTCGGGTCCTGCGGCACCATGTTGGACAGCGCAAAGGACTGCGCCATGCCGGTGGCGGTGCTTTGGTCCGCTGCTGGCGCCATATGGCCTCGGTCATAGCCGCTGGCCTGGTAATCGGACAGCTCGGCCTTGTAGGCCGCGCGCAGGCGTGCATCGGCATAAAAGTGGTCGGTGCGCTGCAAGCCCGCCGCGCCTTGCAGCCGCTGGCGGCTCAAGCGCTCCACCGTGACGATCGGCGTTTTGGACAGCCCCGAATACAGCACCGCAAACCCGGTCGAGCACAGGGTGACGGGCATCCAGTTGCGCCCCACACTGGCAGCACTGAGCGGCGCGCTGGCGGGCAGCTGCTCGGCACAGTCGGCAAAGCCCTGGCTGCCCCTGTCGCTGCCCGCCTGGCTGGAGGGGGGCGGGGTGGTGGCGGCTGAGGAAGGCGCGTTGGCGTGCCCGGCATCTGACGCAGCGCCCCGGCTTTGCCGGGCAATTTCTATAAAGCGGCTTTGCCAGTCTGCAGCGGTGGACTGGACCTCTTCCACCCAATGCTGCACCGTTTGCACCGGTGGAAGCTGCTGCAGCCACTGGGTGCTATGGCTGACAGCCCATTGGCGGATATGGTCGAGTTGCGGTACATAGGCGGCCGACGCGATGGCCGCGACCGCGCTGTAGGCGGCAATCGCCCCTTTGCCCACCATGCCGCGCAAAAAACCGCGCAGCAGGCCGGGGGCGGACTTGGATGCTTTCTTCTTTTTGGCGGGGCGCTTGGCGGAACGGGGAGGAGGGCAGGCCATGAACTACGACAACCGGGGCATGCCGACCTTCAGCCAGCACAGCAGGACAACTGCCGTATTGTGGCTCAAATTGCTACCCGTTGCCTGAAATTGCTATGAATTTTTAAGCTAACTATCTAGTGTAATGAATGCGTTGTGGCTATATGGTGCTGAAGGCCGCCAAGCATAGGACTGTATAAAAATATGGCAAATATTGCGCTGTAGAAGCGCAACTGGCACAGCTGCCCCTGCGCCATCGGGGCTGGTGCTTCAACCAAGTGGTCTGCGGCTGCTGCTGCATCCCCCTTAAAACAGATTTCACACGAATGGCAAACAACTGCAAACTGATAGTTGTTGTTAACCGCAAATAGATTTAATCGAATATCATATAGCTATCAATTATAGCTAAGTGTTAGCGCAGAGTTAATCGCTGTAGCCGTTTCATCATTTATCGTCCGCGCTGGGGGAGAACCCAGTGCGGAATTTTTGATGGTGGCGCAGGTAATGGGTGGTAATGGTATTTGCTGCCCCTAATTCGCAAAGACAATATTTACTCAATGTACACCCCTGTCTACGTGTATTTGTCGTCAGAGCCGTTTTCGAAGATAAAACTCAAGCCCACCAGCCATTTTGGCGTGTACCGAACGGATCCCATCAAGCTGGTGGTCAATGAAACCACGGTGGCGACCTACCAGTATGTGCGGCTGGACCGGGTATTCAACAAGATTTTTATCTACGATATCCATTTGCGCCGCGATGTGGGCAGCCTGGGCCTGGGCCAGTTTTATGACGAGCAAATGGGCGGGCGTGGTAAATCGGGTGGGGATGAATAATCGCCATGGTATTGGATGATTGTGGGGGACGATTCCAATAATCGCATGGTCAACTGCCATGGGGCTCCATCTGGTTTTCCGCCTCTGCAGATGGTTTGCGCGGTCGGTCAATGCCATCTTGGCTATCTGGCTTCGTGGGGTTCGACAATGGACATGCGCTGGTCATCAGCGGCGCTGGATGCAAGCGTCTTGCGACCAAATAGGCATCCCCTCTCGGAGGCACAACGGTCGTTCGTTGTGCGGCAACGGCTTGAACACTTTGAGCGACCGTCCGCGTCCCCGCCTTCCTGAGGGGGAGCAGGCACCCTTATAAGCAAATAGCTTAGAAATATTCAATCGTAAAAGAAACTTTATATAACACTTTTTGACTACAAGTGTGACAATGTGTTTCTTTCATGGCTGGTCCAAGTGCCTGCGATGTGGTGGTTGTTCTGTCCCGTTGCGAAATCCCCCGAATCCCATTCTTCTATCTCACCCACGGCAATGAAAAAGCAACTTTTGGCCTTTGCGGCTGCGGCCTGCGCGCTGTCTTCTTTTGCGCAAACGACGGTGCCGACGCTATCGTGCTCCAGCCTTGTCTCCGAACTCAACACCGGCGCTCTGAATGGAGCGAAGCTGGGTACTTTCCAGCAGGATCCCATTTGGAGCCAGTTTCAGGAGCTCACCAATTCGCCACAAACGCCCCCGCCTAACGGCGCCAATTGGGTGCAGGGCCGGACGACGGGGACGGTAGACGGAAGCTGGGCTATTTTTGGTGATGCACAGTGGCTCAGTCCCGGCTTCACGGGCGTGGGTGGAGCAAACAATCAGTCGTCGCCGGGCAACTGGTGGCCGCGTCCCAATCCTAGTTCGACGCCATTCAACAACCACTACCGGGTCCAGTTCAACCTGTCGCCCGAAGTGCCGCCGTCTGCCCTGCGCATCGAGATGGAATACATGGGCGATGACGTGGTCAAGGCGGCCTATGTCAATGGCGTTGCGGTTGCTCCGTTTTCAGGGGGCGGGTTTGGCGGCGGGGTTTACACCACGCTGAACAGTGGCTGGGTCGCTGGCCTCAATACCCTCGTATTTACGACGGCAGATACCGGATGGGCCGCAGGCTTTCTGGCGCGTGCCCGCACTGCCGGGGAGTCGGTCTGTTCAGTATCACCGATCAGTGTGACCAAGACGGCAGACAAGGCCAGCTATGTGCCGGGCGAAACCATCAACTACAGCGTAACGGTAACAAGCCAAGGCTTGGTAGCTGCTGCTGGCCTGAGCTTGGCAGATGCAGTGCCTGCCGGTGTGGCCAACCCGGTGTGGACCTGCTCGGCAGGCGCGGGCACGGCAATGTGTCCTAGCCCTGTCACCTCCAATGTGGTGTTTGACTTGCCTGCGCAATCCAGCCTGGTGTTCAGCTTGTCAGGCACGGTCACGGGCCGTGCCAGTCTGGACAACACCGCAACGATCAGCCCTGGCACCGGTGGCGTGTGTTCTGCCACGACGGGCTGCTCAGCGACGGTCACTCCGCCCTATACCGCCTCGTCGACTTCTCCCATCAGCATCACCAAAACAGCGGATCAAGCAAGCTACCAGCCGGGGCAGACGGTGCAGTACGCCATCACGGTTACGAACGAATGGACTGCCAATGCGACAGGCTTGATGTTGGCGGATCCGCTGCCTGCTGGTATCTCGAATCCGGTGTGGAGCTGTGCTGCCGCCGCTGGTGCTGCGGTCTGCCCTGTGCCAGCAGCGCCAGGCACTAGCTTTGATTTGCCAGGCAACTCCAGCCTGGTGTTTACGTTGAAGGGCACCGTAACCGGCCTGGCTTCTCTGGACAACACGGCTACGGTCAACCCTGGCATCGGTGGGGAGTGCGCGGCCAGCACCGGATGCTCCGCCAGCGTGAGCCCCAGCTACACCGCTGCGCCCCCGGTGGCACAGGCCGTGCCTGGCCTGGGTGCGGGCGCGCTGTCGGCCCTGACGGCGTCCTTGGGTTTGCTGGCCTGGCGACGCAAGAGGGATCAGCGCATGAGGGTTGAGAAATAAGCCGCCTCCCGCGCCATATCGTTTGGTTCCAGCCCTCCTTGTGAGGGCTTTTTGCTGCGTTGGTGGTGCAGAGTGGGCGCATTTGGCAATGCAGCCTTTTTTCTCGCTCGTGCTGGAGTGGCTAGCTGGTCAATGCCAACGTATGCACACCGCAATTTTTATGGCTGCAGGGTGCTCTGATGGTGACAGCCGCAATTTGGCGGGTGGTGATGGCGAAAGCCTGGAGGCGTATGCGATATGCATCGATGCTTCAATCAGATGCATGCCAAGCACCCCCAACACCAACCCAACAAGGGGCTTGCCCTCTGGTTAGAATGTCGGCTGCTATCGTTTTTAAACAAACGCAATCGGTTTTAACCGCGAACGCCTAGACATGCAGCACCCCACGCCAGACAAAGAAAAAGCCGCTAAGTTGTTTAAACTTAACGGCTTTGAATGTGGTGCCCGGGGCCGGAATCGAACCGGCACGCCTTGCGGCGGGGGATTTTGAGTCCCCTGCGTCTACCAATTTCACCACCCGGGCTGTGTCTGTATCGCAGCTCGCAATTATGGCACAAATAATGAGCTCCAAAAAATACCCAACGATTGAGGATGCGATTGGCAAGACCCCCCTGGTGGCCCTGCAGCGCATCGGTGCCGACTACAACGAAGCCCATGGCAATGTGGTGCTGGGCAAGCTCGAGGGCAACAACCCGGCCGGCTCGGTCAAGGACCGGCCGGCGGTGTCGATGATCCAGCGCGCGCAGGAGCGCGGCGAGATCAAGCCCGGTGATACCTTGATCGAGGCGACCTCGGGCAACACCGGTATTGCGTTGGCGATGGCCGCGGCCATCAAGGGCTACCGCATGGTGCTGATCATGCCCGAGGACCTGTCCATCGAGCGCGCGCAGACGATGAAGGCCTATGGCGCGCAGCTGATCCTGACGCCCAAGAGCGGCGGCATGGAATATGCCCGCGATCTGGCCGACAAGATGGTCGCCGAGGGCAAGGGCATTGTGCTGGACCAGTTTGCCAACCCGGACAATCCGCGCGCGCATTACGAGACCACCGGCCCTGAGATCTGGGAGCAGACCGGCGGCCAGATCACCCACTTTGTCAGTGCGATGGGCACGACCGGCACCATCACCGGCGTCTCGCGCTACTTGAAGGAAAAGAACCCGGCCGTGCGCATCATCGGCGCCCAGCCGACCGAGGGCTCGCGCATCCCCGGCATCCGCAAGTGGCCCGAAGAGTACCTGCCCAAGATCTATGATCCGAGCGCGGTCGACGAGATGGTCTATGTAACCCAGAACGATGCCGAGGACATGGCCCGCAGCCTCGCCCGTGACGAAGGCATCTTTGCCGGTATTTCTGCGGCAGGCGCCTGCCATGTCGCTCAGGAAATTGCGCGCCGCGAACGCAACGCTACCATTGTGTTTGTCGTCTGCGACCGGGGGGACCGCTATCTGTCCACCGGCGTGTTTCCCGCCTGAGCACGCGCGCCGAGCGATGAGCGCTCGGTTGCCGGCATGAAAGCCCTATGCAATACGAAACGAAATTTTGCGTGAACTGCGCCACGGCGCTGCAATGGAAGGTGATGGCCGAGGACAGCGGCGATGTCAGCCGACTGCGCTGCCCCGCCTGCGGCTGGACGCACTGGGGCAACCCCACGCCCGTGCTGGCCGCTGTCGTCGAGAACGACCAGGGCCAGGTGCTGCTGGCGCGCAATGCGCTGTGGCAGCCGGGCATGTTTGGCCTGATCACTGGCTTCATGGAGGCTGGCGAATCGCCCGAGGCCGGCATTGCCCGCGAGGTGCTGGAAGAGACCGGCCTGCAGACCCAGGCCCTGCGCCTGATTGGCTGCTGGGAGTTTTTGCGCATGAACCAGGTGTTGATCGCCTACCATGTGCGCGTGGCGGGCCAGCCCGATGACGTGCGCCTGTCGCCCGAGCTGGTGGAATACCAGTGGAAGACGGCGCAGGATGTGCTGTGCTGGCCCTCCGGCACCGGCTATGCGATGGCCGAGTGGGTCAAGAGCAAGGGCGAGCCGGTGCGCTTTGGCGCCTTCCGCCCCAACCAGAACCCTGAGCCCGATCCGGCCAAATGGCCGGTGAATTATTGGCAAGAGGATGCCCGCTTTGTGGTGGCGCCCCGCCTGGGCTAGACCCTGCTTGGCATCAACAACGAATGAACACGATGGATATTGACCAGGAAGTGGATACGCGGGGGCTGAACTGCCCGCTGCCGATTTTGAAGGCCAAGAAGGCCTTGGCCACCATGCAGAGCGGGCAACTGCTCAAGGTGGTGGCGACCGATACCGGCTCGATCCGGGATTTTCAGGCCTTTGCCAAGCAGACCGGCAATGAGCTGGTGGAGCAGCAGACGGTGGGTGAGGAGTTCATCCATATTCTGCGCCGCCGCTAGGCGCTCCCCACGCTGCTAAAACACCAAAGGCCTGCATCTGCAGGCCTTTGTTTTGTGGGAGTTTCAGCGCAGATTCAGATCTGCAGGTTCTTCAAAAAGGCGCGGAAATCATCGCCCACATCGGGGTGCTGCAGCGCCAGCTCCACCGTGGCCTGCAAAAAGCCTTCCTTGCTGCCGCAGTCATAGCGCTTGCCGCTGTACTGGTAGGCGTACACCGTCTCGCTGTGCATCAGGCGCTCGATCGCATCGGTCAGCTGGATCTCGCCGCCCACGCCCTTGGGCTGGTTGCGGATCTCGTCAAAGATGCCGGGGGTGAGTACATAGCGGCCGGCCACACCCATGCGGGAGGGGGCTTTTTCCGGGGCGGGCTTTTCAACGATCTCGTCAATGCGCATCAGCGGGCCGCCTGCGGGCTCGCCCTTGACGATGCCATAGCGCTTGGTGTGTTCCAGCGGCACCTCCTGCACGGCCAGCAGTGAGCGGCCTTGCTTGGAGAAGGCGGCCGTCATCTGCGCCATCACGCCCGGGCCGCCTGGCGCGCCGGTCATCAGGTCGTCGGCCAGCAGCACGGCAAAAGGCTCGTTGCCTACCAGCGGCTCGGCGCAGAGCACCGCATGGCCCAGGCCCAGCGAGCGGGGCTGGCGCACAAACAGGCAGTTCATGTCATCGGGGCTGACGCTGCGCACCAGGTCCAGCATGGCTTGCTTGCCGGCGTTTTCCAGCTCGTTTTCCAGCTCATAGGCGGTGTCGAAGTGGTCTTCGATGGCGCGCTTGCTGCGGCCGGTAACAAAGATCATGTCCCGGATACCGGCCTCGTAGGCCTCTTCCACCGCGTACTGGATCAGGGGCTTGTCCACGACGGGCAGCATTTCCTTGGGCGATGCCTTGGTGGCAGGCAAAAAGCGGGTGCCCAGGCCAGCGACTGGGAAAACGGCTTTGCGGACACGGGTCGGTGTAGTCATAAATACTCGGGTTCTAGGACTTGGATGTGACAAAGGCGCAGCAAGCTGCGCCTTTGTGTGCAGGGCCAAGGGGCATTATGTGCTGATTTTTGCACCGCCCCGGCCGATTCAGCCCAGGCGCTGGAGCTGCTCTTGCAGCTTGCTCAGCGAGGCGCCAAAGTCCGCCATGCGCTTTTTCTCCTGGTCCAGCACCGCAGCGGGGGCCTTGGCGCAGAAGGCCTCGTTGGACAGCTTGGCGTTGGCCTTGGTGATCTCGCCTTCGAGGCGCTTGATCTCCTTGCCCAGGCGCAGCTTCTCGGCCTCCACATCCACTTCGACAAACAGCGCCAGGCGCGCATCGCCCACCACCGACACGGGTGCATGCTGGGCCTCGGCCGCCCAGGTGGTTTCGTCGTCGAACACCTTGACCTCGCTCAGCTTGGCCAGGTTCTTGAGCACATCGGCGTTGGCGCGCAGGAAGGCGGCGCCATCGGCAGAGCCGGCCACCGTCAGCAGCGGCAGGCGCTGGGCGGGCGAGACGGCCATCTCACCGCGCAGCGCACGGCAGGCGTCCACCATCTGCTTGATGCGCTCCACATAGGCGATGGCCTCGTTGTCGATCTTCTCGGGCTGGGCTTGCGGATAGGCGGCAATCGCAATCGATGCGCCTTCGCGGCCGGCCACAGGCGCCATCTTCTGCCACAGCGCTTCGGTCACGAACGGGATGATCGGGTGGGCCAGGCGCAGGATGGTCTCCAAGGTGCGGATCAGCGTGCGGCGGGTGCCGCGCTGCTGGGCTGGGTTGCCGGTCTGGATCTGCACCTTGGCGATTTCCAGGTACCAGTCGCAGAACTCGTTCCAGACAAAGTCGTAGAGGGTGTTGGCGACGTTGTCCAGGCGGAACTCGGCAAAGCCCTTGGCCACCTCGGCCTCGACCTTTTGCAGCTGCGAGACGATCCAGCGGTCGGGCTGGCTGAACTGCAGGTAGTCGCCCGTGGCGCACTGGTCCTTGCTGTGCTCGAGCAGGCCGCAGTCATGGCCTTCGCAGTTCATCAGCACAAAGCGCGAAGCGTTCCACAGCTTGTTGCAGAAATTGCGGTAGCCTTCGCAGCGCTTGCTGTCAAAGTTGATCGAGCGGCCCAGCGACGCGAGCGCTGCAAAGGTAAAGCGCAGCGCATCGGCGCCATAGGCGGGAATGCCTTCGGGGAATTCCTTTTGCGTGTTCTTGCGCACCTGGGGCGCGGTCTCCGGTTTGCGCAGGCCCACGGTGCGCTTGTCCAGCAGCGGCTCCAGTGCAATGCCATCGATCAGGTCGACGGGGTCGAGCACATTGCCTTCGGACTTGGACATCTTCTTGCCCTGCGCATCGCGCACCAGGCCGTGGATGTAGACATGCTTGAACGGCACGCGCCCGGTGAAGTGCGTGGTCATCATGATCATCCGGGCGACCCAGAAGAAGATGATGTCGTAGCCGGTCACCAGCACCGACGAGGGCAGGTAGAGGTTGAAGTCGTCATCGGCGGCGTCGCCTTGCTCGGGCCAGCCCATGGTGCTGAAGGGCACCATCGCCGAGGAGTACCAGGTGTCGAGCACATCGGCGTCGCGGCGCAGTACCTTGCCCGGCGCCTGTGCCTGGGCTTCGGCCTCGTTCTTGGCGACATAGATGTTGCCTTCTTCGTCGTACCAGGCCGGAATCTGGTGGCCCCACCACAGCTGGCGCGAAATGCACCAGTCCTGGATGTTGTTCATCCACTGGTTGTAGGTGTTGACCCAGTTCTCAGGCACAAACTGCACCTGGCCCGAGGCCACGGCGTCGATGGCCTTTTGTGCAATGCTCTTGCCGGTAGGATCCTGGTCGCTGACCTTGCTCATTGCGATGAACCACTGGTCGGTCAGCATGGGCTCGATCACCTGGCCGGTACGGTCGCAGATGGGCACCATCAGCTTGTGCTTCTTGGTCTCGACCAGCAGGCCCTGGGCTTCGAGGTCGGCCACGATGGCCTTGCGCGCCACAAAGCGGTCCATGCCGCGGTATTTCTCGGGCGCCTCGTCGTTGATCTTGGCTTCCAGGGTCAGCACCACAATCATCGGCAGCTTGTGGCGCTGGCCCACCTGGTAGTCGTTCTGGTCATGCGCGGGCGTGACCTTGACCACGCCGGTGCCGAACTCGCGGTCCACATAGTCGTCGGCAATGATCGGGATCTGGCGGCCCACCAGCGGCAGGGTCACGGTCTGGCCAATCAGGTGTTGGTAGCGCGTGTCCTCGGGGTGGACCATCACGGCGACGTCGCCCAGCATGGTCTCGGGGCGGGTGGTGGCCACCACCAGCTGGCCTTCGCCGCTGGTCAGCGGGTAGGCAATGTGCCACAGCGACCCGTCCTTTTCCTGGTTTTCCACTTCCAGGTCGGACACGGCCGATTGCAGCACCGGGTCCCAGTTGACCAGGCGCTTGCCACGGTAGATCAGGCCTTGCTGGTAGAGCTTGACGAAGGTCTCGGTCACCACCTTGGAGAGCTTGTCGTCCATCGTGAAGTACTCGCGGCTCCAGTCCACCGTATCGCCCATGCGGCGCATCTGCGTGGTGATGGTGTTGCCCGATTGCTCCTTCCACTCCCAGACCTTGGCGACAAAGTTCTCGCGGCCCAGGTCATAGCGGCTTTGGCCGGCGGCTTGCAGCTGGCGCTCCACGACGATCTGGGTGGCGATGCCAGCGTGGTCGGTGCCCGGAATCCAGGCCGTGTTGTAGCCCTTCATGCGGTGGTAGCGGGTGAGCGAGTCCATGATCGTCTGGTTGAACGCATGGCCCATGTGCAAGGTGCCGGTCACATTGGGGGGCGGCAGCTGGATGGAGAAGTTGTGCTGCGCCGCAACCGATTCCGCATTGGGCGCACCGGTGCCGCGATAACCGGCGTTGCCGTAGCCGCGCTTTTCCCATTCCGGGCCCCAATGGGCCTCGATGGCCGCAGGCTCAAAAGACTTGGACAGGCTATCGAGACCTGGTTGGGAGATCGGTTGGCTGTTGGTGTCGCTCATGGTGTGATCAATGGAAAACGGCACCACAGATCGAGATGCCGTTGGATAGCTTGGAAAGAATAGGCTGATTTTAGCCCGCCTGCGGCCATGACCGGCCCGCGTGGGCTTGTGCTGCCGTTGGCAGCAGCACAAGCCCTTTGCACTGGCCATAAAAAAACTGCCAGGGGCCGTCAATCGGCCACTGGCAGTCTGCACTCCTGTGCGGAGGATTTCAGCGTGGGTATCGGCTGGGTTACTGCTTCACAGCTTCGATCTGCACGACCAGGCGCACATTCTTGGCAGCGCCATAGTTCACACCGTAGTCCAGGCCGAAGGCGGTGCGGTCAAAGGTGGTTTCGAAATCGCCACCGCAGACTTCGCGGTCCTGCAGCATCTTGTTGGGGTAGCAGCTGAACTTGCTGGCCTTGAAGGTCACGGGCTGGGTCTTGCCCAGCAAGGTCATGTTGCCTTCGACGGAGGCGAGCTTGTCGCCGTCAAACACGAACTTGGTGGACTGGAAACGGGCCTTGGGGTGCTCGGCCACGTTGAAGATGTCCTTGCTTTGCAGGTGCTTGTCAAAAGCGGGCGTGCCGGAGTTGACCGATGCGGTGTCGATGCTGATGTCCACCGAGCCGGTCTTGCCAGCGCGGTCCAGGGTCAGGGTGCCTTCTTTTTTGTCAAAGCGTGCACGGTTGGTGCTGGCGCCGTTGTGGTCGATCTCGAAGGTCGCAAAGGTGTGCGTCGGGTCGATCGCGTAGGTGGCTGGAGCCGCGTGCACGGCACCGGCGAACAGGGAAGCAGCGGCCAGAGCCAACAGGGAAGTGCGCATCAGGAATCTCCTAAAAAAAGGGGTTAAAGAGCTGAGAACAGGGAAAAACGTGGCTTAAATCTTGCCCACACCGGTCAGGGCCAGCTTGAACTGCACCTGCACTTCGTCGGCCACCATCGAGGTGTCCTTCCAGTCGCCATCACCGATGGCATAGGTCAGGCGCTTCAAGGGCAGGGTGCCCGCTGCGGTGGTGGTCGTGCCCGACTGGGTCAGGGTGACAGGCAGGCTGACCTTCTGAACGTTGCCCTTGATCGTCAAGGTGCCATCGACCTGGTACTTGCCGCCGCCCAGCGCCTTGACGGCGGTGGAGTCAAACGTGGCTTGTGGGAACTTGGCGACGTTGAACCATTCTGCCTTGGGCAGCTCGGCATCGGTTTCCTTGACGCCCATCGTGGCGCTGCCGGTATCGACCGAGAAATGGATCTTGCTGGCTTCGGGCTTGGCGGTGTCGAAGGCGATCTTGGCATCGAACTTCTGGAAGTGGCCCTTGATTGGCACGCCCATCTGCTTGGCTTCGAAGTTGACGGCGCTTTGCGCGGGCACCAGTGCTTGCTGGGCCATCACGGGGGCGGCAAAGGCAGCTGCGGTCAGGGCGGCAGCGAACAGGGCGAAGGGGGAGAGCTTGGACATCAGATCAGACTCCAGTAAAAAAACGGTGCAAAACAGTACGAATCAAGAGGCGCGGCCGGGCAGCATGCGCGAGAGCAGGCCATCGCGGTCGATCAGCTGGTGCTTGAGCAGTGCGGCCACATGCATGACCACCAGCGCAGCCAAGGTGTAGGCGAGGTAGGCATGCCAGGGCTTGAGGGCTTCCGCCAGCTCGGGGCTCTTGCTCACCAGATCGGGCAGCGGGATCACGCCAAACAGCACGATGGGAAAGCCCGCTGCCGAGCTGTAGATCCAGCCCACGAGCGGCACCGCGAAGAACAGTGCATACATCAGGTGGTGCACGCCGTGGTGGGCCACATGCTGCCAGGCGGGCATCGCGCGGGCGGTGGCCTCGGGCAGCGCCGGCGGGCGGTGGGTGAAGCGCCACAGGATGCGCACGGCCGACAAAATCAAGATCGTCATACCGGCCCATTTGTGCCAGTTGAAGTACTTGAGGCGGGTGGGGGAGAAGGGCAGGCTGGTCATGTACAGGCCGAAGGCAAAGATGCCAATCAGGGCCAGGGCCAAAATCCAGTGCAGTGCGATCGCCGTGCCGGTGTAGCGGGTGTTATTCGTCGTGGTAGCCATAAAAAACGCTGCAGCGGTAGGCCCAGCGGTATTGTTTGAAGCGAGTGTAGGAGCGGATCAACCGGTAGAAGTTCAGCCTGATTGATGGCGAAGTTCAAATTAATTGAATTGATCGATAGCCTGGTGGCGAGTTCCAGAACCAATGCACATAAGCATATGCCGAGCAGGCGCAAACCCGCGCTGCGCACTGGTACGCATACAACAGCGGGGGGCCGGGACTTTGTATCGCCTTGTATACCGTGCTGGGGCAGCGGCGCCCCATACGGGGCGCAACGGGGCCTGACCGGGCCTGCCTCAGGCTTGCTCGCCGGCGAGGGCTGCCTGCTTCCAGGCCTGGGCGGCCGCAGCAGCATCGCCCTGGTACTCGGCCTGCCGGGCCAGGTGCTGCCAGGCGCGGCGGCGCAGCGATTCCTCTTGCAGCGAAGGGGCAGCCTGCTGCAGCCACTGCTGGGCCTTGCCCCAGAGCTGGCGCTGCAGGCAGGCGCAGCCGGCCAGGTACTGCAGGTAGGGGTCATGGGGGCGGCGCTGCTGGGCCGCCTCGATGCGGGCCAGCCAGCTGGCGTCGAGCGCGCCCATGCTGTCTTCGAGCACACGCACCAGCCGTTCGGCCTGCAGGCTGGGCAGGCCGTTGTTGCTGGTGGTGTAGCGCTCCCAGGCGGGCAGCAGCCACTCGCGCATCTGCTGCGGGTTGCCGCCCAGCTGCTGCAGGCGCCGCGCCGCATGGATGCCCACTTCGGGCAGGTTGCGCTCGGCCGCATCCAGGTTGCGCCAGGCCTGCATCAGCTGCTCGGGGTCGTGGGCGTCGTTGATCAGCTCGGTCGCCAGGCCCTTGATGATGCTCTGCGCCGCAGCGGCCGAAAACGCACGGTGCTTGGCCAGCAGGCGGGCGGTATCCAGCGCGGTCAAGGCCTGGCGCAGCTGGCGCGCGGCCTTGAGCTTGAGGCGCAGCGCCAGGGTGCGGCGCGCCGCACCCTGGGGCAGGCGCGCGAGTTGCTCGATCGCGCTGTGGGCATTGTGGTCATCGAGCGCCCACTGGGCCGCGCGCAGCTGGGTGCCTTCAGCCAGTTCGGGCAGGTTCTTGGCCTGGGGCGTGGCCGCTTCCTGCATCGCCAGCTCCCAGTGCTGGTCGCGCTGGGCCTGGTCCTGCAGCGCATGCGAGCTCTCGGCGGCCAGCACATGGCCCAGCACGCGCAGCTGCAGGCCGTTGGGGATGGCGGCGCCGCTGTCCTGCAAGGCCTGCTCCTGGGCCAGTGCCGACAGCGCTGCCTTGCGGGCGCGCACAAAGCGGCCTGCTTGCAGCTGGGTCACGGCATCCAGCGCTGCGCCATGCATGGCGCGCTCTTTTTGCTGGATGCGCCAGCGCTTGGCCTGGCGCGGCAGCTCGAACATGGCGCTGACGCCGCGCAGCGCGCCGTAGACCAGCACAAAGGCCAGCAGCAGCAGCACGACCACCATGTTCAGCGAGAAATCGATGCGGTAGGGCGGCCAGTGCAGGGTCACGCTGCCCTGGTTGCTGCCGGCAAACAGCGCGGCGGCCACGGCCACGGCAAACAGACCGATCAACCAAAGTGCGGCTCTCATCGCTTAACGTCCTGCCGCCGCCGTGGCCAATGCGGCCAGGGTGTCATTGGCGCGTGGCACTTCCACATCCTGCATGGCCTGCTGCAGCTGGTTGAGCTGCTGGGCGGCCCGCTGGCCTCGGCGCGAGGAGATATCGAAATACTTGTGCACGGCGTCAGCCGCAGCAGCCAGGTCATTGCGCGAGGCATTCATCTGGCGGCCCAGCAAGGCCATGCGGGCGTTCAGGATGCGCAGCTTGAGGTTCTCGCGCACAAAAAAGGCCTGCGTGGGCGAGAGCAGCACCGCATCGGGGTAGTCGATGCGGCGCACGCGCACGAGGCTGCGGGCCTCCTCATGCACCACGCCCCAGGCGGTGGACAGCGCCGACAGCCACCAGCTGGGGCTGGCACTGTCGTCCGTTGCGGCCTCGGCAGGGGCGCTCGCTGCGGCCGGTGCGGCGGACTGGTTGCCCCGGTTGCGGGCGGGCGCCGTGCGGCGGGCGTTCTTGTCGAGCACATCGTTTTGCAGCGGCAGATCATCGATCTGGCGCAGCAGGTCATCCATGCGGGCCAGCAGGCCGGCGGTGTCCAGCGATTTGCTCGCGGCGATGCGGTCCAGATCGCGGGCAATGGCGCGTTGCAGCGGCGCCAGGCGCGGCTGGGCCGAGACGGTCACGCGCTGCTGTGCAATCTTGAGGGCGCTGACCAGCGGGTCGGGGCTGCCGCTCAGCTGGCTTTGCTGCATCGCAAAGCGCACGGCGCTTTCGATATCGCCGACCATGGTGTCATCGCGGTTGCGCGAGAGGCTTTGCACCAGCTCTTCGAGCTGGCCGCGTTGCAGCGCGACTTCACCCACGCGGGCCTCCATCACCGACATGCGCGAGGCGGTGTCGCGCGAGACATCTTCGGCCTGGCGGGCGAGGGTGCGCGCTTCCACGGCCTGGCCGCGCGAGTCGGCGCTTTGCAGCGCCAGCTGCTGCTGGATGTTGTTGAGCCGCTGCCAAAGCATGGCCGCGCTGATGATCGCAATGGTGGCGGCAATGCCCAGCGCCAGCGACGTCCAGACCCAGGCTTGCGGCATGCGGCTGCCCGCAGGGTGGGCCTGGTGGGAGGCGGTGGCCGGGTGGGGGGACGTGGGGTTCGGTGCGTGCTCGGGCAGCGTCATAGGGCAGATTCTAACGACGCCACCACGTCTTCCAGCGAAGGCCGGCACTGCTGAATGTGGACAAATCCTGCCGCGCGGGTCGCCTGCGCGATGCGTGCATGGGTGCTGAGCGCCTGGGCAGGCGCCAATGCGGCGGCACTGAATCTGTTGCTTAAATGCATCACCGCCTCGGAGCTGCTGAACAGCCAGATGCTGCCATCGGTCAGCGCCTGCGCTGCCAACGCCAGTTGCGCTGGCGTCCAGGCGGGTGCACGGCGCTCGTAGACACCGACAAAATCCACGCCCACGCCGGCCGCTTGCAACTGGCGCGCCAGCCATTCACGGCCTGAGCCGGACACCAACTGGTCGATCGCGCTGCCGGCGCTGGCGCCGCGCACCACCAGCACGCGCTGGCCCGATGCCGCCATCGCTGCAGCCTGGGCGCCGACCTCGGTCCACAGCGATTCGGAGTCGAACTGCGGGGCATCGGTGGCAGGTTGGTCGATCAAATCGATGGGCACGCCCAGCGCTTGGGCTGCGCGTGCCGTGCCTGGGCCCGGGCACCACAGCCGGGTATGGGGCGCACTGCGCTGCTGTTGGGCCAGCGCCTGCACCAGGGCCGGGTCCAGAAAAAAGCGCGCCGCATTGGTGCTGACCAGCATCAGCGCGCCATAGCGCTGCCAATGCTGGCGCGCCTGCAGCCGCGCCGCCTGGTGGGCGGGGCTGTCGGCTGGAACAATATCGATCAGCGGCAGCGCATCGGCCCGCAGCCCGCGCTGGCGCAGCTGGGCGACCCAGTCGTCCGCCTCGGGCTGCGGGCGGGTGATGATGGTGCGGTGATGGGGCAGGGCCATGGCGGACGGCGGCCGGGTGCTCAGCGGCGCACCTGCGCGCCCGCTTGCTGCAGCAGCGCTGCCACCTGCTGGCCCAGTGCATCGGCGCTGGCCAGGTCGGTGACGGCCGCGCGGGCCTGCGCAGACACCAGGGGCGCGTTTGGGTTGGCTTCGTCGCCCCAGGCGGCGCGCAGCCAGAGCTGGTCGTCCTGCCATTCACCGTGCGCGGCCAGCGGCATCGAGCAGCTGCCGCCCATGCAGCGGCTGACGGCGCGCTCGGCCGTCACGGTCTGCCAGGTGCGCGGATCGGCCAGGCCGGCAAACAGCTCCAACAGGTCCTGGCGGTCGCTGCGCACCTCAATGCCTAGCGCGCCCTGGCCGGCAGCGGGCAGCATGGTGTCGGTGTCGAAAGCATGGCGGATGCGCGCATCCAGTGCCAGGCGCTTGAGGCCGGCAGCGGCCAGCACAATGCCGTCGTACTGGCCTTCGTCGAGCTTGCGCAAACGGGTGTTGACATTGCCGCGCAGTGGCTGGATATCGAGGTTAGGGCGCAGCGCACGCAGCAGCACCTGGCGGCGCAGGCTGGAGGTGCCGACCACCGCGCCCTGGGGCAGGTCCTGCAGGCTGGCGTAGTGGTTGGAGACCCAGGCATCGCGCGGGTCCTCGCGTTCGAGCACGGCTGCCAGCGCAAAACCCGGTGGCAGCTCCATCGGCACATCCTTGAGCGAGTGCACGGCCAGGTCGGCGCGGCCGGTCTCCAGCGCCGTTTCCAGCTCTTTGACAAACAGGCCCTTGCCGCCCACCTTGGACAGCGTGCGGTCCAGAATCTGGTCGCCCAAGGTGGTCATCCCCAGCAGGCTGACCTGGTGGCCCAGGCGCTGCAGGATATGTTGCACATGTTCAGCCTGCCACAGGGCAAGCTGGCTTTCGCGCGTGGCGATGGTCAGGGACAAGGAGCTCATGGGATGGGGGACCACGCCAGGCCCGGTCTCCTCTTTCTCGGCGGCCGGACACCTTACGTGGTCAACAAGCGGTTCACAACAGGCGGCTGATGCTAGCATGTGCAGCGCCGCTCTTTGGCGCAGTGCGACTTTGGGCGGCGTGGATCTTTCAGCCCTATGCTTCTTCGCCCATGACCACTGCCAGCAAAAAAGACACCCCTGCAGTCGCCAAGACCCCGGCGCGCAAACCCAAGGCGAGCAGCCCTGCCGCTCCCCAGGCCGTCACGCGCCGCGCGGACAAGGACCAGCCTTTGATGGATGACATCCGGCTTCTGGGCCGGATTCTGGGCGATGTGATTCGCGAGCAGGAGGGCCAGGCCGCGTTCGATCTGATCGAGCAGGTGCGCCAGCTGTCGGTGGCCTACCGCCGCAATGACGACCAGGACGCAGAGAAATCGCTCAAGTCGCTGCTCAAGGGCCTGTCGGGCGACCAGACGGTCAGCGTGATCCGTGCCTTCACCTACTTCTCGCACCTGGCCAACCTGGCCGAAGACCGCCACCATATCCGCCGCCGCGAGATCCATGAGCGAGCAGGCAATACCCAGGAGGGCAGCATCGAGGTCGCGCTGGCGCGGCTGCGCTGGGCCGGTATCCCCGTCAAGGCGGTCTCGCAGACGCTGGCGCACAGCCTGATCTCGCCGGTGCTCACCGCCCACCCGACCGAGGTACAGCGCAAGAGCATTCTGGATGCCGAGCGTGCGATTGCCGCCTTGCTGGTGGCGCGCGACGATATCGCCCAGCGTGCCCAGCTCTTCAACAGCAGCAAGGACACGCTGACCCCGCGCCAGCTGGCCGACAACGAGCTGCAGCTGAGTGCCCAGGTCACCCAGCTGTGGCAGACGCGCCTGCTGCGCTACTCCAAGCTGACGGTCGAGGACGAGATTGACAACGCGCTGAGCTACTACCAGGCGACGTTCCTGACCGAGATCCCCAAGCTCTACGCTGCGCTCGAGCGCGAACTGGGCGAGCGCGACCTGGCCACCTTCTTGCGCATGGGCCAGTGGATTGGCGGTGACCGCGACGGCAACCCCAATGTCACCGCCAAGAGCCTGCAGGAAGCACTGCGCCGCCAGTCCGACCTGGTGCTGCGCCACTACCTGACCGAGGTGCACTACCTGGGCGGCGAGCTGTCGATGTCCCAGCGCCTGGCCGGCAATACCGCCGCCTTGCAGGCGCTGGCGGCGCGCTCGCCCGATACCAGCCAGCACCGCGAGGACGAGCCCTACCGCCGCGCGCTGATTGGCGTGTATGCGCGCCTAGCCGCGACCTTGAAGAACCTGAGCGGTGGTGAAGCGGCCCGCCATGCGGTGGCGCCGCAGAACCCCTATGCCACCAGTGACGAGTTTCTGGCCGATCTGCGCGTTATTGAAGACTCGCTGCGCGACAACCATGGCCGCGCGCTGGTCGAGCAGCGCCTGTCACCGCTGATCCGCGCCGTGCAGGTGTTTGGCTTTCACCTGGCCACCGTCGATCTGCGCCAAAGCTCGGACCAGCATGAGGCTGTGATCAGCGAGCTGCTGGCCACGGCCGGCCTGCAGGCCGATTACAGCCAGCTGAGCGAGGCGGCCAAGCGCGAGCTGTTGCTGCAATTGCTGAGCGATGCGCGCCCCTTGCGCGTGGTGGGCGCCAGCTACAGCGAGCGCTGCCAAAGCGAGATGGCGATTTTCGAGCGCGCGCGCCTGTCGGTGCAGCTCTATGGCCAGGACGCGATCCGCCACTACATCATCAGCCACACCGAATCGGTCAGCGACCTGCTCGAAGTGCTGCTGCTGCAAAAGGAAGTGGGCTTGCTCAGCGGCCGCATCAACGACGGTCAGTCGCGCGCAACCTTGATCGTGAGCCCGCTGTTCGAGACCATCGATGACCTGCGCCATGCGGCGACCATCATGCGCGAGTACTATGCGCTGCCCCATATTGCGGCGCTGATCCAGCGCAGCGGCGCCGAGCAGGACATCATGCTGGGCTACAGCGACAGCAACAAGGATGGCGGCATCTTCACCAGCAACTGGGAGCTGTACCAGGCCGAGCTGGCGCTCGTCGCGTTGTTTGACGAGCTGAGCCAGCCCAACCCCGTGCAACTGCGCCTGTTCCATGGCCGGGGCGGCACCGTGGGGCGGGGCGGCGGCCCGAGCTACCAAGCAATTTTGGCCCAGCCACCAGGCACCGTGCGCGGCCAGATCCGCCTGACCGAGCAGGGCGAGGTGATTGCCTCCAAGTACGCCAACCCCGAGATCGGCCGGCGCAATCTGGAAACGCTGGTGGCCGCCACCTTGGAAGCCACATTGCTGCAGCCCACCAAGCCCGCCAGCCAGGCGTTTTTGGAGGCGGCCGCTGACCTGTCGGCTGCCAGCATGGCCGCATACCGCGACCTGGTCTACGGCACCAAGGGCTTTGAGAGCTATTTCTTCAGCTCCACCCCGATCCGCGAGATTGCCGAGCTCAACATCGGCTCGCGCCCCGCATCGCGCAAGGCCAGCCAGCGCATCGAGGATTTGCGTGCCATTCCCTGGGGCTTTAGCTGGGGCCAGTGCCGCCTGACCCTGCCGGGCTGGTATGGCTTTGGTTCGGCCGTGCAGGCCTTTGTCAGCCAGGAGGGCAAGACCGCCAAGCTGCAATGGGCCTTGCTGCAGAAGATGTACCGCCAGTGGCCATTTTTCCGCACCCTGCTGTCCAATATGGACATGGTGCTGGCCAAGAGCGATATGGCGCTGGCGCTGCGCTACAGCGAGCTGGTGGCAGACACCCGCTTGCGCAAGCGCGTGTTCCAGGCGATCGAGGCCGAATGGAAAAGCACGGCCGAGGCGCTGGCGCTGATCACCGGAGAGGCCAATCGCCTGGCCAACAACCCGGCGCTGGAGCGCTCGATCCGCCACCGCTTCCCCTATATCGATCCCCTGCACCATCTGCAGGTGGAGCTGATCCGCCGCTGGCGCAATGGCGAGGACAATGAGCGGGTCAAGACCGGTATCCATATCTCCATCAACGGCATTGCGGCGGCGCTGCGCAATACCGGTTGAGGTGTTCCGGATGTGGGCTGGGCTCGCTGCCTTTGGCAAGGGCCCGCCCAAGTGATAAGGCCCTGGCGCCAAGCCGGGGCCTTTGTTATTTTTGCGGGGCAGGTGGGTTATCTGCGTTGGATGCCAATACCTGCAGCTGTGGAGCTTTGACGCACAGCTGCAAATCAAAGAAGGAAAGAAGGAATGGTGATGAATGCCTATGTCTACCTGGGCGGCGCGATTGCGCTGGAAGTGATGGCCACCACGGCGATGAAGTCGTCCGAGGGCTTTACCCGGCTGGTGCCCAGCCTGATTTGCGGCCTGGGCTATGTGCTGTCGTTCTACCTGCTGGCGCAGACCTTGAAAACCATACCCACCGGCATTGCCTATGCCATCTGGTCGGGTGTGGGGATCGTGGCGATCTCGCTGATCGCCTGGGCCCTGCATGGGCAAAAGCTCGATGCCGGCGCCATGGCAGGCATGGGGCTGATTATTGCCGGGGTGCTGGTGATCAATCTGTTTTCGAAGTCGGCAGGGCATTGATGCGTGATCCCCACAGATGCGTTGATTGCAAAGATTGACACAGAATTTCCATCTTCGATTTATAAAATTAATCTTAGAATGCCTGGTTTTGTGTTGACAGATTTGGAGGGGTAGCACGCATGCGATGGATGGCAAAAATAGGGTTGGTCAGTCTGGTCACCTGGGGGGTAATGGCGGGCGTCGCGGGAGCGGCTGCAACCGACCAGGTTTTCGAAGTTCCCGCCAAGGAGCAGCCGGTCGGAGTGCCCCAGGAGTTTGTGCCTACCAAGAGCATGGCCGTGGGCTTGGCCGTACAGCCGGTAGCGATTGACCTGGGCGAATGGGTCGGCCTGAAATCGGCCCCAGCGATGCCCGTACAGATCATTGGCGCATCACGCGCAGTGCAGCAAGCCGCTTCGCCGGCACAGACTGCGCAGTTGTTGCAATGGAAAGCATCGGCCAAGGGTGGTGCCGTGGCGGCATTGAGCGTACGCTCCGGTGGCGCCGAAGGTTTGCGCTTGGGCTTGCTGGTCGACCAGTTGCCCGGTAGCGCTATGTTGCGCCTCTATACCGATCACCAGCCCGCTGCGGTGTTTGAGATCGCGGGCCAGCGCGTCATGCAGATTCTGCAGGCGAACTTGGATGCTGGCGACAACAGCGAAGCGGGCCGCACCTGGTGGACGCCCAGCAGCTCCGGCGAGCAGGTGACCTTGGAGATCGAGCTGCCACCGGGCACAGCGCCCGACCAGCTCAAGGTGTCGCTGCCGCAAGTGATGCATATCTATGAGAACCTGTCGCTGCCGCTGGGCACGGAGGAATCGGACGCGGCGCAAGAGGACGCCAAGGCCATGCCTGTTGGCAACCCAGTGGATTGCCATTTGGATGTCAATTGTTTTACGCAGCTGCAAGCCGAACGCAAGGGTGTGGCCCGCATGGCATATGTGACCGAGCGCCTGCCCGATGGTCGCTACTACTATGGCCTGTGTACGGGCAGCCTGCTCAATGATGCCCAGGGCTCTGGCACCCCCTACTTTTTGACGGCTGCGCACTGCATCTCCACCCAGACCAACGCTTCTGCGCTGGAGACCGACTGGTTCTATACATCCACCCGCTGCTCTAGCAACAGTCTGTCGCCCAGCAGCGTCAACCTGCGCAATGGCTCGCGGCTGCTGTACACCAATGCCAACCCGGATGTGACCCTGCTCCAGCTCAACGATACGCCGCCCCCAGGTGCCATGTTCCTGGGCTGGAACAGCGGTATCGTGCCGGACAACACACCGGTCGTCGGCATACACCACCCGGATGGCGGTTTGCAGAAAATCAGCATGGGCGTCATGTCCGCCCGCGCTGAATGCACGATCAATGGGGAGAATGTTTCCTGCATGTCTGCTCCGAGCACCGGCAAGTACTACTATGTCGCATGGTCCATGGGGCTCACCCAGCAGGGTAGCAGCGGCTCGCCGCTGTTCAGCAATGGCGCAGTGACAGGCGTGTTGACCGCCGGCTCAGAGGTCAGCTGCCGTGCGGGCGGCGCCGGCGCCTACAGCTTCTACCCCAGCTTGAACAGCGTGATGCCGGCCCTGCGCAAATGGCTGGTGGATGCGGGCGGCACGCAAACCCCGGTCGCGGGCCGCATGCCGGTCTACCGCTTCTACAACACGCAAAACGGCACGCATTTCTTCACGGCCAGCGCGCAGGAGCGCGATGCGGTGATCCAGGGCAACCCGAACTACCAATATGAAAATATTGGCTTTTATGCGTCCACGCAAACGGCTGCAGCGCCCAATGCCGTCTACCGCTTCTACAACAACAACTCGGGCTCGCACTTCTACACGATCAATGCCGACGAGCGCGCCTTCGTGATTGCGAACTACCCGCAGTTCAGCGTGGAAGGCACTGCATGGTATGCACGCCAGGCCCAAGGCGACGGCTCGGTGCCGATGTACCGTTTCTACAATACGCTCACTGGCGCGCACTTCTATACCACCAACCCGTCCGAGCGTGACTTTGTCGTGGCGACCTATCCGCAGTTCCTGTTCGAAGGCGTGGCCTACTACGTCTGGGGCAGCCAGTAAGGCGGCACCAACCGGAACTTACCGCCAGCTGGAGGGCGGTCTGACCCGGCATTTAGCAGTGGCCCATCAGCCTCGTTCGACGGGGCGCGATGGGTCGCTGCACCACTCGCTCCAGCTACCGGCAAACAGCGCCGTGGGCGCATAGCCGGCGATTTCCATCGCGATCAGATTGGGCAGGGCGCTGACGCCGCTACCGCACTGGTGCACCACCGTCTGCGGGTCGTGCCCGGCCAGCAGCGCATCAAACTCGGCGCGCAGCTCGGCGGCGGGCTTGAAGCGGCCATCCGCAGCGATATTGGTCGTAAAGGGCCGGTTGAGCGCGCCAGGGATATGGCCGGCCACCGGGTCCAGCGGTTCGACCTCACCACGGTAACGCGCGGGTGCACGCGCGTCGATGATGGTTTGCGGCGTACCCAGGGCTTGCTGTACCTGGGCGGCGGTCTTGAGCGTGCGCAGCGCAGGGCGCAGCTCGAAGTTGCTTTGGAAATGGCTGACTGCTTCGCCCGCCTCCACCGCGCCGCCTGCGGCCTGCCAGGCCTGCAAGCCGCCGTCGAGCACGGCGACGGCATCATGGCCGGCCCACTTGAGCATCCACCACAGGCGGCCGGCATAGTTCACACCATTGCGGTCATAGACGACGGCCTGCATGTCATTGCGAAAGCCCACTTGCGACAGCCACACCGCAAAGCGCTCGCGGCTGGGCAGTGGATGGCGGCCGCCCGAGGCCGGCTCGCCCAGGTCGGTGGCGGCAATCGTCTGGCCGTGGCTGAGGGCGCCGTGCGGGGCGCTCAGGTCCTTGTCGAGGTTGGCGTAGACGGCGCCTGCGATATGGCTCTGCGCGAACTGCTCGGCACCGGCGGCCGGCTGGTTCAGGTCAAAGCTGCAGTCAAACACCATCACCTGCTGGGGGCTGGACTGCTGCAGCGCCTGCAATTGGGCAACGGTGATCAGGGTGGTATAGGCAGCGGTGAGGGGTGTGGTGGCCATGGCAGGTGCTCCAAGAAAAATCTTGCAAACATTATGTGGCAGCGCCGCGCCCGCTGCAGGCAACGGGTGCCGCCTAACCCCGCCAGTAGCGGCAGGCCCGGGTCAGCGCTTGCGCAGCACCGTGGCGACGATGCCGCTGCCCACGATCAAGGCCATGCCCATCCAGCCAATCGCCGGAATCTGGTCGCCAAAGACGACGATGCTAAAGAGGCCCGCAAACACAATGCCCGAGTACTGCAGATTGGCGACGACCAGGGTGGCGCGGCGCGTGGTGGCCGAGCCGTAGGCACGCGTCATCGCCAGCTGGGCACCAGCGGCCAGAATGCCGACGGGGATCAGCCACAGCGCCGGCCAGCCGGGGAAGCTGGAGGTGCCGACAAACAAGGTCGCCAGGCCGCCAGCAATGGCCGAGCCCACGGCAAAGTAGAAGACCACGCGCTGCTCGGGCTCGCCCATGCGCGACAAGGCCACCACCTGCATATAGGCAAAGGCCGAGATCAGGCCGGACATCAGGCCCACCAGGCCGGCGAACATCTGGTCGGCCTCGATATTGGGGCGCAGCATCAGAATGACGCCGCAAAAGCCGCTGATCACCGTCAGCACCAGCGGAATGTTCAGCGCCGGCTGGTCGCCTTCGCCCTTGGGGCGCCAGGTAAGCAGCGCACTGCCCACGACAAAGGCTGCCACCCAGAGGCTGCTCATGTAGTTCAAGGTCATCGCGGTGGCCAGCGGCAGCTTGCCGATCGCATAGAACCACATGCCCATCGAGGTGACGCCGATGCAGCTGCGCCAGGCATGCATCTTGGGGTAGCGGGTGGTCAGGGAGATATTCTGGCGCCGGGTGAGCCACCAGATCAGCGCCATGCTGATGAGGCCGCGGTAGAACACGATCTCGGCCGCATTGAAATACACAGAGGCGAACTTGATGCACACGCCCATGAGTGCAAACATGAACGCAGCGGCCACCATCCAAAGGGCTTGCATGGGAGATCTTTAATGAAAAAAGCTGCTATCGCAGTGCGCTAGCAGCTATCTGAGGGTCTAAATAGTTGGGAGTGCCTGGCTGTGGCAGATCACTTGTCTGGAACAGCGGCCTGCATCATACCCCGATACCACTCGTGGAAGTGCTGCATGCCGTCTTCCATTGGACTCTGGTAGGGGCCCACTTCGTTGTCGCCGCGCTCATACAAGGCCTTGCGGCCGGCATCCATGCGCTCGGCGATCTCGTCGTCCTCGATGGCCGTCTCCATATAGGCGGCGCGCTGGGCCTGCACAAACTCGGGCTCGAAGGCGCTGATTTCCTCGGGGTAGTAGAACTCCACCACGTTCATGGTCTTGTCCGGTCCCATGGGGTGCAGGGTCGAGACCGTCAGCACATGCGGGTACCACTCCACCATGATATGGGGGTAGTAGGTCAGCCAGATGGCGCCATGCTCGGGCATCTTGCCGCCTCGGAAGTTCAGCAGCACCTCGTGCCAGGTCTTGTAGATGTCCGAGCCTGGCTTGGCAAAGGTGGGCGCCACGCCGACCGTCTGCACCGAGTACTCCTTGGCGAACTCCCACTTCAGATCGTCGCAGGTGACGAAATTGCCCAGTCCGGGGTGGAAGGGGCCGACGTGGTAGTCCTCCAGGTAGACCTCGATAAAGGTCTTCCAGTTGTAGTTGCACTCATGCATCTCGACATGGTTGAGCACAAAGCCATCAAAGCTCAAGGCAGCGGCCGGACCCATATTGGCCAGATCGGCCTGGATGTTGCGGCCGTTGTCCTCAAAGAGGAGGCCGTTCCACTCCTGCAACTTGTAGTTGTTCAGGTTGAGACAGGGGTCCTGGGCAAAGTGCGGCGCGCCCAGCAGCTCGCCGCTGGGGCTGTAGGTCCAGCGGTGCAGCGGGCAGACGATATTGCCGCCGGCGCTGCCTTTTTGCTGGTGGTTGAGCGAGCCCCGGCCCTTGAGCATCACCGCCTGGCGGTGGCGGCAGACGTTGGAGATCAGCTCGGCCTGGCCTGCGGCATTGCGCACCAGGGCCCGCCCCTCCTTCTCATGGGGAAGGGCGTAGTAGTCGCCAATCTCGGGAATCGCCAGCTGGTGGCCCACATATTTGGGACCGTGCTGGAAGATGGTTTGCATCTCGCGCTCGAAAAGCGCTTGATCAAAGTAGCTTGAAACTGGAAGTTGGCTTGCGGCCTGCTGCAGTTGAAGACTTAAATCAGACATGGGTGACCTGACCTAAAGACTCCCCACAGGGAGGGTGCGCGTGCGCACGCGGAGAAAAAAATAAAACCGGCAGCAACAACAAAGGATGGCCGGTTTCGCGAAAAATGGGATTATACCCAGTGGGGTTATTCCCGTTCTGTCCATGCGTGAATTGGCTGAAGGTGACACAGCTTGTCACCGATCCACCATGGCATCGACAGGGGGCCAATATTATCAAATTGATAGCTGCAGCCTCATATTTCACGATAGATCGCCGGGATCTTTTGTGGGAATTGGCCCGGGCCAGCAGTGGGCTGGGCGGTGCGCGGCGGTCGCTGCGTCCGCAGCCGCTTGTCCTGCGCCTAAAATCGAGCCTTTACATCCATGCACCTGGGCACGCTGTCTGCCCCCTTTGCCCATGCCCAAGGCCACCGCCTCCAAGACGTCTGCCACGCCGGACCTGCCCGAACCCGATAACTACGAAAGCGCGCTGCAGGAGCTCGAAGGCCTGGTTACACGCATCGAGTCGGGTCAGCTGCCTTTGGGCGACATGCTGGCCGCTTACCAGCGCGGCGCCGTGCTGCTGGCATTTTGCCGGGGCAAGCTCGAGGCGGTGCAGGACCAGATCAAAGTACTGGATGAGGGCCAGCTCAAGCCCTGGACCAGCGAGGAATAAGTGCTAACCATGACTTCAGCGCACGATAATTTTGCCCTTTGGTGCAGCCAGGAACTCGCCCGCGTCGAAGACGCCCTCACGCTGTGGATTGCCGCCGATGCCCCCGCCAACCTGGGCGAGCCCATGCGCTACGCCGTGCTCGATGGCGGCAAGCGCCTGCGCCCGCTGCTCGTGCTGGCCGCTGCCCAGGCCGTGGGCAAGCTGGATGCCGCCCAGGCAGAGGCTGCTTTGCGCGCCGGCTGCGCGGTGGAGCTGATCCACGCCTATTCGCTGGTGCATGACGATATGCCCTGCATGGACAACGATGTGCTGCGCCGTGGCAAACCCACGGTCCATGTGCAGTTTGGCCAGGCCCAGGCCTTGCTCGCGGGCGACGCGCTGCAGGCGCTGGCGTTCGAGATCCTGGTGCCCGAGGGCAGTGCCATCTCGGATGCGGTGCAGGCGCGCCTGTGCCGCCAATTGGCATGGGCAGCGGGCTACAACGGCATGGCCGGTGGCCAGGCGATCGACCTGGCCAGTGTCGGCAAGCAGCTCACGCGTGAGCAGCTCCAGCAGATGCACAAGCTCAAGACCGGCGCGCTGCTGCAGGCCAGCGTCGAGATGGGCGCCACCTGCGCCGGCATCCAGGGCGCAGCGCTGGCAGCGCTGCAGCAGTACGGCGCCGCCCTGGGGCTGGCCTTCCAGGTGATCGATGATGTGCTCGATGTGGTGGCCGACTCTGCCACCCTGGGCAAGACCGCCGGCAAGGACGCCGACAACGACAAGCCCACCTATGTATCGCTGATGGGCCTGCAGCCCGCGCGCGACTATGCCCATGAGCTGCTGGCCGAGGCCCAGCAGGCGCTGGCGGGCAGCGGTTTGCCGCAGACCGCTGCGCTCGCTGCCCTGGCCGACATGGTGGTGCGCCGCAGCCATTGAGTAGGCCAAATGCGCCTTGTGGCGGCTTAACCAGCCTCAAGGCGCTAACATAGCCCCTTGCCTTTCCAGTAAAAAGAACTGCGCGGATGCTTCCGAGGTATGCGTAGCAAGTGACCAAACCATAGTATGTCCACGAAGACCTTTCCCCTGCTAGCCACCGTCAACGACCCGGCGGATCTGCGCAAGATGTCGCGCGCCGAGCTCAAGACCCTGGCGCGTGAGCTGCGGGAGTTCGTGCTCGAGAGCGTGTCCAAGACCGGCGGGCACCTCAGCTCCAACCTGGGCACGGTGGAGCTGACCATTGCGCTGCACGCCGTCTATGAAACGCCGCATGACCGCTTTGTCTGGGACGTGGGCCATCAGACCTACCCGCACAAGATTCTGACGGGCCGGCGCGACCGCATGCAGGGCCTGCGCCAGTGGGGCGGGATCTCGGGCTTCCCGCTGCGCAGCGAGAGCGAATACGACGCCTTTGGCACCGCCCACTCATCGACCAGCATCTCGGCGGCGCTGGGCATGGCCGAGGCTTTCAAGCTGCAGGGCAGCGACCGCCAGGCCGTGGCCATCATTGGCGATGGCGCCATGACGGCCGGCATGGCCTTCGAAGCGCTGAACAACGCCGGGGTGAGCGACGCCAATCTGCTGGTGATCCTGAACGACAACGACATGAGCATCAGCCCGCCGGTGGGCGCGCTCAACCGCTACCTGGCGCAGCTGATGAGCGGCCAGTTCTACGCCAAGGCGCGGGGCGTGGGCAAGAGCATGCTCAAGCAGGTGCCACCGCTCCTGGAGCTGGCCAAGCGCCTGGAGCAGCAGGCCAAGGGCATGGTAGTGCCCGCCACCCTGTTCGAGAACTTCGGCTTCAACTACATCGGCCCCATCGATGGCCATGACCTCGATTCGCTGATCCCCACCCTGGAAAACATCCGCCAGCTCAAGGGCCCGCAGTTTTTGCACGTGGTCACCAAAAAAGGCCAGGGCTACAAGCTGGCCGAGGCCGATCCCGTTGCCTACCATGGCCCGGGCAAGTTCGACCCGGCCATTGGCCTGGTCAAGCCCGCCACGCCACCCAAGCCCACCTTCACCCAGGTGTTTGGCCACTGGCTGTGTGACATGGCCGCCCAGGACGAGCGCCTGGTCGCGATCACCCCGGCGATGCGCGAAGGCTCGGGCATGGTCGAGTTTGAAAAGCGCTTTCCCAAACGCTACTTCGATGTCGGCATTGCCGAGCAGCACAGCGTGACCTTCGCCGCTGGCCTGGCCTGCGAAGGGCTCAAGCCCGTGGTCGCCATCTATTCCACCTTCCTGCAGCGCGGCTATGACCAGCTGATCCACGATGTGGCGCTGCAAAACCTGCCCGTGGTGTTTGCGCTCGACCGCGCCGGCCTGGTCGGTGCCGATGGCGCCACCCATGCCGGTAACTACGACATCGCCTTTACCCGTGCCATTCCGAACATGAGCGTGGCCTGCCCGGCCGATGAGCGCGAATGCCGACAGCTGCTGAGCACCGCCTTTGCGCAGAACCACCCGGTGACCGTGCGCTACCCGCGTGGTGCCGGTGCCGGTGTCGCGCCACTCGAATCGCTGGAAGGCCTGCCCTTTGGCAAGGGCGAGATCCGCCGCCAGGCGCAGCCTGCGGTGGCGGGCCGCCCGCGCATCGCCATCCTGGCCTTTGGCAGCCTGCTCTACCCGGCCTTGCAGGCCGGTGAGGCGCTCAATGCCACGGTGGTGAACATGCGCTGGGCCAAGCCGCTCGATACCGCGCTGCTCGAGCAAGTGGCGCAAAGCCATGAGGCGCTGGTCACTGTCGAAGACGGCTGCCTGATGGGTGGCGCGGGCAGCGCGGTGCTCGAAGCGCTGCAGCAGCTGCACATCGATGTGCCGGTGCTGCAGCTGGGCCTGCCCGATGCCTTTATCGAGCATGGTGACCCGGTCAAACTGATGGCCATGCAGGGCCTGGATGCCAGCGGCATCGAGCGCAGCATCCGCGAGCGTTTTGCGCTGCAAGAGGCGGCGCCCGGCCAGAGCGCAGCAGCCTGATCGGCCGCCGGGCACGCGCCTGGTTCTCCCGACAAGCCCGGTCATTGCGTACCGGGCTTTTTTGTGGCCTGCGCCGCCTGTGGCGCAATGCGGACAGAATCCTTTGCAAAACTCTGGGGAAAACCCGCTGAAGTCACTTCTGCAACCATTTCTACAATTTGCAAAGCTAAAAGCGGCTCGCGCCTATGGCAGGATAGCTACCTTTACTTTCAACAAATAATTGGAGACACGAATGGATCGTCGTTCGCTTATCAAAAATGCCGGTATCGCTGGCGTTCTGGCCGCAGGAGTGGCACCGGCCGTGCATGCACAGGCTGCAGTGCGCTGGCGCCTGGCCTCGAGCTTCCCCAAGTCGCTTGACACCATCTTCGGCAGCGCTGAAAAGCTGTCTGCGGCCGTCAAGGCCATGTCCGGCGGCAAGTTTGAAATCTCGGTCCACCCCGCTGGCGAGCTGATGCCCGCTTTCGGCGTGGTCGATGCGCTGCAGGGCGACACCATCGACATGGCCCAGACCGCGGCCTACTACTTCACCGGCAAGGACCCGATCTTCGCATTCAGCTGCGCGGTGCCCTTTGGCCTGACCACCCTGCAGATGGCAGGTTGGAAGGACCATGGCAACGGCCGCAAGCTGCTCGATGCCTTCTTTGAGAAGTACAACTTCAAGACCGCATCGGCCGGTAACACCACCACCCAGATGGGCGGCTGGTACCGCAAGGAAATCAAGACCGTGGCCGACTTGAAGGGCCTCAAGATGCGCATGGGCGGCGGTGTGTTCGGTGAGGCCATGGCCAAGCTGGGCGTGGTCGCGCAGAACATGCCAGCGGGCGACGTGTACCAGGCGCTGGAAAAGGGCACGCTGGACGCGGTGGAATTCGTTGGTCCCTACGACGATGAAAAGCTGGGCTTCAACAAGGTCGCTCCGTTCTACTACTACCCCGGTTGGTGGGAAGGCTCGGCCGATCTGGAGTTCTTCATCAACATCAAGAAGTACAACGCGCTGTCGCCCGAGAACAAGGCCATCCTGGACGCCGCCACCCGTGTGGCCGCAGCCGACATGACCGCCAAGTACCAGGTGCTCAACCCCATCGCGCTGAAGAACTTGGTGGCCAACAAGACCCAGCTCAAGCCTTTCTCCAAGGAACTGATGGACGCCGGCTTCAAGGCCTCGATGGAAACCTTTGCCGAGCACGAGGCCAAGTCGCCCGAGTTCAAGAAGATTCACCAGGACATGCGCGCCTTCCAGAAGGACCAGATCCTGTGGAACCGCTTCTCCGAGTACCCTTTCAACCAGTACATGGCCCAGGTCAAACTGCCCTGATTGGGAAGATGCGCCAGGCCATTGGGGCTTGGCCGCACAAACCAGGAGCCGCAGCTTGCTGCGGCTTTTTTGCGTCCATACAGGCTGCGTGCGTGCATCGGCATGCGGCTTGGGTACTTCGCTCTCATTCATGGCGGGATGCAGCCGGAGTGCCGTGCTGCCGGTTCGCCGGGCTACCGGCGCACTGGGCGTTGTGGCGCCCAGCGGCGGGCAGCCATAAAAAAACCCTGGCAAGCCAGGGTTTGGGTGGGAAGCGCTTGGGCGCCCCTTATTTGCTTTCTGCAGGGGCAGTGCCCAGCGAGTCCTGCAAGGCCTTGGCCGGGTCGTCCGAGCCATAGCCTTCTGCGGCAGGAGCGGGCATTGCGCCTGCATCGGTACCCGGCGCTGCGCCTGCATCTGCGGGCGCATCGGGGGTGGCAAAGGGGTTGTCCCCGTAGCCCCCGTCTGCGTTGCCCAGTTGGTTCATCATCTGCTCATTGACCTTTTGCATGTCGACGACCGCCGGTTTTTCCAAAGCTCCCGTAACGATGCCCGGGAAGGCGATCAGCACACTGACCATCACCAGCTGGATCAGCACAAACGGCACGGCACCCTTGTAGATCTGCATCGTGGTTACCGGCTCGATGACCTTGTGCGTGACCCGGTCCACATACTGCTTGTCAGGCGCCACGGACCGCAGGAAGAACAGCGCAAAACCGAACGGCGGGTGCATGAACGAGGTCTGCATGTTGACTGCCAGCAGCACACCGAACCAGATCAGGTCGATGCCCATCTTGTCAGCGACAGGGCCCAGCAGCGGCACGACGATGAACGACAGCTCGAAGTAATCCAGGAAGAAGGCCAGGAAGAAGATCATGATGTTGACCACGATCAGGAAGCCGGTCTGGCCGCCTGGCAGGCTGGTCAGCAGGTGCTCCACCCACTTGGGGCCGTCTGCGGCCTGGAACACCAGGCTGAAGGTGGTCGCGCCAATCATGATGAACATCACAAAGCTGGCGAGCTTGGTGGTCGAGCCCAGCGCCTGCTTGAGCAGGTTCATGTTCAGGCGTTTGCGGGCAAAGCCCATGACGAGCGCGGCCATGGCACCCATGGCGCCGCCTTCGGTGGGGGTGGCAATGCCCAGGAAGATGGTGCCCAGCACCAGGAAGATCAGCAGCAGCGGCGGGATCAGCACAAAGGTCACGCGCTCGGCCAGCTTGGACAGCAGCCCCAGCTTGAAGACGCGGTTGATCGAGGCGATGACAAAGGCAATGAAGGTGCCGCCGCACATGGCCGTGACAATCTTCTCGTCGGTGGCCACATCGGTGACCAGCTTGCCTTCCCACCAGGTGTGGATGTCGGCCATGTGGTTGGCCAGGAAGATCGCGACAATCGTCGACAGGCCCATTACCACGATCAGCGAGGTGTAGCCGGCATTGCCATTGGCTTCGCGGTAGATACGGGCTTCAACGGGCAGCGCTGGCACCAGCTTGGGCTTGAAGATGGCCAGGAAGGCGACCCACAGCACATACAGTCCCATCAGCATGAAGCCGGGGATGAAGGCGCCCTTGTACATATCGCCCACGCTCTTGCCCAGCTGGTCGGCCATCAGGATCAGCACCAGCGATGGCGGAATGATCTGGGCCAGGGTGCCCGATGCGGCAATCACGCCCGATGCCAGGCGCCGGTCATAGCCGTAGCGCAGCATGATGGGCAGCGAGATCAGGCCCATGGAGATGACCGATGCGGCCACCACACCGGTGGTAGCGGCCAGCAGCGCGCCGACAAAGATCACGGCGAGCGCCAGACCGCCACGGATCGGGCCAAAGACCTGGCCCACCGTGTCGAGCAAGTCCTCGGCCATGCCGCTGCGCTCCAGTATCAAGCCCATCAAGGTGAAGAAGGGCACGGCCAGCAAGGTGTCATTGGCCATGATGCCGATCAGGCGCTGGGGCAACCAGGCCATCACCGACGAGGGAAACACATTGAGCTCAATGCCGATAAAGCCGAACATCAGGCCGGCAGCGCCCAGGCTGAACGCCACGGGAAAACCAAGCAGCAGAAAGACGATCAGGCCCGCGAACATGATCGGGGCGTAGTTGGTAGCGATAAATTCCATGGTGAGATCCTCGTGCTACCTTCAAGGCTGGCGCGCAGCAGCCTGGACTGCTGCAGCCGCCTGGGCCTGCTTGATTTCAGCTTCGGCACGCAGTGCTTCGGCCAGCTCTTCCTCAGCGCTCTTGTCGCTGAGCTTGCCCATCGGGTCAGGGCCGTCGCCCGTCAAGAACGCGATGCGCTTGACCAGCTCGGACAGGCCCTGGAGCATCAGCAAGGTGATGCCCACGGGGATGGCGGCCCATACCGGCCAGCGGATCAGGCCGCCCGGATTGCCCGACATTTCGCCAGACTGGTACATCTGGATCACCACCGGCATGCTCAGCCACAGAATCGTGACGCACAGCGGAGTGAGGAACAGCGCAAAGCCGATGATGTCGATCCAGACCTGCTTGGTCTTGGACAGGCGCGAGTTGATGACGTCGATGCGCACATGCTCACGGTGCAGCAAGGTGTAGCCGGCGGCCAGCAAGAAGGACCAGGCGAACAGGTACCACTGCACTTCCAGGAAGGCGTTGGAGCTGGCGTCGAAGGCCTTGCGGACGATGGCGTTGGCGGCGCTGATGAAGGTGGCGGCAAAGATGAGCCAGATTGAGTATTTGCCGACGAAGGCATTGAGCCTGTCGATAGCCCTGGATAGGGCGAGTAAAGCCTGCATGGTGTCTCCAATGGTTGGCTAGTCCTGTCACACGTGCTCATTGCTGGTAAGCAAATGCACATTTTCGAAAAGCACTGATTTTACGAATAACTACGCGCTTCCCCATACAAATTAGCTTGCCGATGTTGCGAACAGGCGCAAGGATGAAAAAATATTTCAGAGAAAGCCGCCAACTCAAGGGTAATCACTAGTTAAAGGGCATGGTGGCGCGATTACCTGCTATCTATTTTCGAGCGCCGGATACCGGGTTACTACCTGGTTGGTGGCCGCTTTGCGGGCCGGTTTGGCTGCACGAATGGGGGGCGGTTCGCTGCGCGGCGCCAGTGCTGCAAGGTACAATCTCGCGCGTATCTGCCATGGGGGTGTGCAGGGCCTGCGCGGCCACGGCATGCAGCCACAACAATTTCTTTTTTAATGCACCACGGGTGCCTGGAGTCTGACTGTGAGTTCTTCGCAAAATAATGACGGTGATGAGCGCTTTGCCTTGGGCCTGGTATTTGCCCTGATCACCCTGGTGGTGTTGGGCGTGATCTGGTTTGGCGCCTACAAGGGCCTGCATGGCGCTAAGTCTGGCCAAGCGGGCGTGTTGACCGCGCAGACCGGCACCAAGGGTGGCGCCGTGCTGGGTGGTACGGACCCGGCCGTGGCCGCCGCCCGTGCAGCCGCTGCGGCTGAGGCTGGCAATGCTGCTGGCGCTTCCGCCACTGGCGCTGCTGCTGGCGGCGCTGCCGTGGTGGCAGACGACGCCGCTGCCGTGGTGATCGAAAACGGCGTGGTCAAGTTCTACTTTGCCACCGCCAAGGCCGAGCTGGCCCAGGGTGCCAACGAAGCGCTGGTCGACGTGATCGCTGGCGTCAAGGCCGGCCAACGTGCCGTGATCTCGGGTTACACCGATGCCACCGGCGACGCCGACAAGAACGCCGAGCTGGCCAAGCAACGCGCCTTTGCCGTGCGCGATGCGCTGCTGGCCCTGGGCGTGACCGAAGACAAGCTGGAGCTGAAGAAGCCTGAAGCGGTGGAGAACGCTGGCAACAATGCCCAAGCCCGCCGCGTGGAAGTGGTGCTGGCCCCTTAATCGGCCCCACCAGACACGACAAAGCCCGGATGCGTCCGGGCTTTTTTGTTGCTGGGGCCAGGCCCCAGGCACCCCAAGTGGGCCAGGGCCGTCAGCGCAGCACGGCGACGCCCTTGAGCTGCGCATGCACCCGCAGGCCGGGCGCCAGCTGCAAAAGGCGCGCCGAGCGGGCAGACACCAGGGCCAGCAGATGGGGCATGTCATCTCCAGTGCCTGGCGCCAGGCGCAGCTGCACCAGCACCTGGCCCGGGCTGCTGGCCTGCAGGGCAGTCACCACCGCTGGCAGGCTGTTGAGGATGGAGCTGCCCGTCTGGGGCATCAGCGAGAGGCTGACATCGCGCGCCAGCACCCGCAGGCGCACCCGCTCGCCTTGCCGGTAATGCGCATCGGCCTGGGTCCAATGCAGCTGCAGCTGTGGGTGGGTGCCGATTTGCAGTGACCACAGGTGGTCTTGCAGGTCGTGGCCGCAGACCTGGCCTTCGAGCAGGCTGGCTTGCTGGGCATCGGGCAGGGCCTGGGCCAGCGGGGCATTCAGCGCGGTCAGCATGTCGGCCACCGGCCCCTGGGCCACGACACGGCCGGTTTGCAGCAGCACCACCTGGTCGGCCAGACGGCCCACTTCGTCGATCGAGTGGCCGACGTACAGGATCGGCAGCTTGAGCTGATCGCTGAGCTGGTCCAGGTAGGGCAGCACCTCGGCCTTGCGCTCGGCATCCAGCGCGGCCAGCGGCTCATCCATCAGCAGCACGCGTGGGCTGGTGGCCAGTGCACGGGCAATGGCCACGCGCTGGCGTTCGCCGCCCGACAAGGTCGCGGGCTTGCGCGGCAGCAGCGGGCCAATGCCCAGCAGTTCGACCAGGCGCTCGATCTGCACGCGCTGGCGCGCCGCCGGGGTGCGGCGCAGGCCGTAGCGGATGTTGTCATGGGCGCTCAGGTGCGGGAACAGGCTCGCTTCCTGAAACACATAACCCAGCGCCCTTTGGTGCGTGGGCAGCCAGTGGCCGCTGTCATCGTCCTGCCAGCGCTCGCCATTGACCGTAACCTGGCCCAGGGCGCGCTCCAGCCCGGCAATGGAGCGCAGGCAGCTGGTCTTGCCGCAGCCCGAGGGGCCAAACAGCGCGGTGACGCCCTGGCCGGGCATCTGCAGATCGACTTGCAGCTGGAACGACGCGCGCTCAAGCTGCAGGCGCGCGTGAATGCCGTCGTGGGCGTTCTGGGCTTGCGTCATAGGGGACTCGCATTGTTCTTGTCGCGGGGCTGCAGCCACTGCAAGGCCACCAGCACCACAAAGGCAAACACCACCATGCCGCCGGCCAGCCAGTGCGCCTGGGCATACTCCATGGCTTCGACATGGTCGTAGATCTGCACCGAGACCACGCGGGTCTTGCTGGGGATATTGCCGCCCAGCATCAGCACGATGCCGAACTCGCCCACCGTGTGGGCGAAGGTCAGCACCGCAGCGGTGATAAAGCCCGGGCGCGCCAGCGGCAGCGCCACGCTGAAGAAGCTGTCGATACGGCTGGCGCCCAGGGTGGCCGCTACTTCCAGCGGGCGGCGGCCCAGGCCTTCAAAGGCCCGCTGCAGCGGCTGCACCGCAAAGGGCAGCGAATAGACCAGCGAGCCCACCACCAGCCCGGCAAAGGTAAAGGGCAGATAGCCCAGGCCCAGTGCGTTGGTGAGGTGGCCCATCGGGCCATTGGGCCCCATCGTGACCAGCAGGTAAAAGCCGATCACGGTGGGCGGCAGCACCAGCGGCAGGGTCACCACCGCGCCGATGGGGCCGCGCCAGCGTGATGGCGTATGCGCCAGCCACCAGGCCAGCGGCGTGGCCAGCACCAGCAGCAGGGCAGTCGTGACGCTGGCGAGCTCAAGCGTCAGCCAGATGGCGGCCCAATCGTCGGGGCTGAGAATGGAGGTACTCACGGCAGGCGGGGTCGTGGCAAGGTGGGAAAAAGGAAGCGGCGGCTGCGCACATGGTGCACGCGCAGCGCCTGCCCGGCAAGGGCAGTGTTTGGCCGGACCAACGCGCTGATGTCAATGGCCGAGCAGAGACCGGCGGGATCAGACCCGCCAGATCGGTGGCCCGCCGCGCCTTAGAACGCGTAGCCGTAGGACCTGATGATGGCACGCGCCTTGTCTCCCTTGAGGTAGTCCATCAAGGCGGTGGCGGCGGCATTGTCCTTGGCGCTGTCGAGCACAATGGCGTCCTGGCGGATGGGCTCATGCATGGCCGATGGAACAATCCAGGCAGAGCCTTCGCGCAGCTTGCCGTCTTCCATCACCTGCGACAGCGCCACAAAGCCCAGCTGGGCATTGCCGCTGGCTGCAAACTGGTAGGTCTGGCCGATGTTCTCGCCTTGCACGATCTTCGGGGTCACCTGGTCGGTCAGGCCCAGGTTCTTCAGCGTTTCCATCGCGGCCAGGCCGTAGGGGGCCAGCTTGGGGTTGGCGATGGCGATGTGGCGGTAATCACCGGTCTTGAGCACGGCGCCCTTGTCGTCCACATAGCCCGCTTGCTTGCTCCACAGCACCAGCTGGCCGATGGCGTAGGTGAAGCGGCTGGCGGCCACGCCCTTGCCTTCCTGGGCCAGCTTGGCCGGCGTCGTGTCATCGGCGGCCAGCAAAATGCCAAAGGGCGCGCCGTTGTTGATCTGGGCATAGAACTTGCCGGTGGCACCAAAGGACAGCACGGCCTTGTGGCCGCTGTCCTTTTCGAACTCGGCGGCAATCTTTTGCATCGGCGCGGTGAAGTTGGCGGCCACGGCCACCGAGACTTCGCCCGCATGGGCACTGGCAGCGAAGGCTGCAAACAGGGTCAGGGCGAGGGGGGCGAAGCGGCGTTGGGTCATGGCAGTTATCAAATCGCTATTCTGTTAATGAATAGCGCGAGTGTAACGAGATTGTCGAGAGGCAACAAATGATGGGGGTCAAAGGCCACCATGTTGGCGCGATATTCTGGGCAGTGCTTTTCTGAAGGCACGCTATGGGTACCGAGGCGCTAAACCATGCGAAGATTCGCGCCATGATCCCCCAAGCATCGCTCGCTGCCGCGCTCGCCGAGAAGCGCTCTGACCGCCGCATGGATGTGCTGCGCCATATCCAGGATTGCGGCTCCATCTCCGAGGCCGCGCGCCGTGTGGGCATCAGCTACAAGGCGGCCTGGCAGGCCCTGGATACCTTGTCCAACCTGGCAGGGGTGGAGCTGGTGCAGCGCAGCGTGGGCGGCAAGGGCGGCGGGGGCGCGCAGCTCACGGCCGATGCACTGCTGCTATTGGAGGCGGCCGACGCCATGGGCCATGCGCGCGAGCAATTGCATGTGCAGCTCGAGCATGCGCGCCAGCTGCCAACGGCTGCAGACCCCCAGGCACGCAGTGCCGGGCAAGCAGGCATCTCAGTGGCCACCACCCTGGCGCGATTGCAGGTGATGACCAGCATGCGCAACCAATGGCCCTGTGTCGTGGCCCAACTCAGCCGCAGCGGCCCCTTGGTGCAGGTGCAATTGCAGGGGGCCGATGCTGGCGCGCAGTTTGTATTGCATTCCCATATCACCGATGAGAGCGCGCAGCTCTTGGGCCTGCGCCAGGGCCTGCCGGTGCTCGCCATGTGCAAGGCCACCGCTGTCACGGTGCAAGCGGCATCGGCCGCTGCCGCGCTGGCGCCGGGCAGCAACGGCTGGCAGGGTGCGGTCACACGGGCCACGCGCGGCGGCACGGTGCAGGAGCTGGCCGTGCGCCTGCAGTCCGGCGTGCAGCTGGTGGGCTTTAGCCGCGAGGCATCCTCGCTGCGTGCCCGCTCTGCGGTGCAGGTAACGGTGGAGCCCTCGGCCGTGGTGATTGCGCTGAGCGGAGAATAAATCCGGCCAGCTTCTGGCATCCAGGCGATTTATTCCAGCACCAGGCGCCTGCGGGCTTTTCGCGCGGTCTCGACGAAGGCTGCCGCTGCGGGCGATAAGCGGTCAAAGCGCAGTCCCGCCAGCGCGATGTGCCGGTGGTTGCGCGGCATGAGCGGGCGGTAGGTGACGCCGGCTGGGGGCGCGGGCAGTGCCAGGCGCGCGGCAATCGTCAGTGCATCGCCTTGGGCGACAAAGCCCATCATCGAGCTGAGCTGCTCAAACCGGTACAAGGTGTTGGGCACGGCGCCTTTCTCCGCCAAAAACGCGTCCACCCGGGGGCCGGAGCCCGCCGAGGTGCGAATAAATGGCTGGCCATGAAAATCCAGCGCGCTGATGCTGGTCTTCTGGGCCAGTGGATGGGCTGCGGGCAGCACGGCCACCAGCTCGTCCTCGATCAGCGGCACGGTGTCAAAGCGCTCGTCGGGCAAGACGACAAAGCCCAGCTCCACGCGGCGCTCCAGCAGCCACTGCAGCACCACGCTGTCCACCGCTTCTTCGATATGCACCTCGACCAGTGGATGGGCCTGGCGAAATGCGGCCAGCAGCTGGGGCAGCAGGCGCAGCGAGGAGGTTGTGCCAAACGAGGCGATCTGCAGGCGCCCGCTTGCAATGCCGCGCGCGGCTTGGGCTTCCTGCCGCAGCGCTTCTTGCTGCTGCAGCATGTCCTGGGCGCGCACCAGCAGGCGGCTGCCCACCTCGGTCAAGCTGACCGCTGCCCCGTTGCGGCTGAACAGGCCCACGCCCAGGGCAGTTTCCAGCTGCTTGATCGCATGGCTGACGCCGCTTTGCGAGATGCCAAGCACCGCCGCCGCACGGGAAAAACTGCCCACCTTGGCCAGGGTGGCAAAAACTTCGAGCTGGGTGAAGGTCATGGCGCGGATAAGCTGGGATGGCTATGAGCATTTGCTCATTCGACCATTGATAGTGATTAGCGGATAGTAGCAGCGCATGAACTCCGCAAAATACTCCACCCATCTGGGTCTTATTGGCATGGCAGCGCTCTGGGGCGCGTCCTGGCCCTGGGGCCGCGTTGTGGCGCAAGCCATGCCACCGCTGGCAGCGGCCAGCCTGCGCTTTTTGCTGGCCAGTGCCGTGCTGCTGCTGTGGCTTGCGCGCACCGGGCGCATGGGGCGTTTGCGCAGCCTGGCGGGGCGCCAGTGGCTGGGCCTGGCGGCCGCATCGGCCCTGGGCGTGCTGGGCTACTCGCTGTTCTTTTTGCTGGCGCTCCAAACCGTGCCCGCAGGCCAGGCGGCGATGGTGGTGGCGCTCAACCCGGTGCTGACCATGCTGTTTGCGGTGCTGCTGTTTCGCGAGCGCATGAACCTGCCCATCTGCCTGGGCCTTGCGCTGGCCGTGGGCGGATCGCTGTATGCGCTGAGCGGCGGTCACTGGGCCTGGGGCCTGGGCGGCGCTGCGGGGGGCGGAGTGTGGTTGCTGCTGGGCTGCGCGGCCTGTTGGGTGGGCTACACCTTGCTGGGACGGCTGGTGCTGGCCCGCATCGATCCCCTTACCACGACGGCCGCGACCGCCAGCCTTGGTGCACTGTTGCTGCTGGCAGCCAGCCTGCTGGTCGAGGGTCCGGCCGCCTGGGCCGGCCTGGTGCATGCGCCGGCCCATGCCTGGTACAGCCTGATGGCGCTCGCGCTGGGTGCTACTGCACTGGCCTATGCCTGGTACTTGCGGGGCGTGCAGGAGCTGGGCGCCGGTGCTGCGGCTGCCTATATGTCGCTCGTGCCCTTGTTTGGCATGCTGCTGTCCAGCCTGTGGCTGGCCGAGCCGCTGACGGCTTCCTTGCTGGTGGGTGGTGCTGCGGCGATTGCCGGCATGGGGCTGATGAATGCGGGCCGCATGCGCTTGCTGCCAAGGCCTGCGCAAGCAGGTTGATCCATGGCGGTCTTGGCAATGCCAGCGAGCCCGCTTATGCTGCTGGCCAACCACCGCGACTGTGCCTCCCTATGAACGCCCACCCCCGCCCAGAGCCTTGCCCTTCACCGCAAGCAGATGCCGCCCCCGCCAAGGGCTCTGCGCTGGAAGTGCTGGCCGCTTTTTTAAAGCTGGGCCTGACCTCGTTTGGCGGGCCAGTCGCGCATCTGGGCTATTTTCATACCGAGTTTGTGCTGCGCCGGCGCTGGATCGATGAGCGCGCCTACGCGGATCTGGTGGCACTGTGCCAGTTTCTGCCCGGCCCGGCCAGCAGCCAGGTGGGCATGGCCTTGGGCCTGGGCCGGGCGGGCTGGTGGGGGGCCTTGGCAGCCTGGCTGGGTTTTACCTTGCCATCGGCCCTGGCGCTGATGCTGTTGGCGCTGGGCCTGTCGCAATGGGCAGGGCTGGCCGCATCGGGCGCCGTGCATGGCCTCAAGGTCGTGGCCGTCGCGGTGGTGGCGCAGGCCGTATGGGGCATGGCGCGGGCGTTGTGCCCGGACCGGTTGCGTGGGGCATGGGCCATCGCCGCCGCCTTGCTGGTGCTGGCCGTGCCTTCCACCTATGGGCAGCTGGCAGCCATCGTGCTGGGTGCGGTACTGGGCCGCTGGGCGCTGAAGCTGGGTCCGCTGCCTGCGGCACAGCACCAGCACTATGGCGTCAGCAAGCGCATGGGAAGCTGCTTGCTGCTGGTCTACGCCGTGTTGCTGGGGCTGAGCCCCTGGCTGATAGCCGCGTATGGGGGCAGCTTGCTGGCGATGGCCAGCCAGGTCTACCAGGCCGGTGCGCTGGTGTTTGGCGGCGGCCATGTGGTGCTGCCGTTGTTGCAGGCCAGCTTGGTGCCGGGCGGGCTGGTGTCCAACGACATGCTGCTGGCAGGCTACGGCGCCGCCCAAGCCGTGCCGGGCCCGCTGTTCACGTTTGCCGCCTACCTGGGCGCGGCCATGCCCGCGCCATGGGGCGGCTGGTGGGCCGGCCTGGCCTTGTTGCTGGCGGTGTTTCTGCCCGGCCTGTTGCTGGTGGCCGCTGCGCTGCCGCACTGGGAATCGCTGCGCCAGGGGGCCGGCGTGCAGCGGGTGATGGCGGGCATCAATGCCTCGCTGGTCGGCGTGCTGCTGGCTGCGCTGTATGACCCGGTGTGGACCAGCGCCATCCATTCACGGCTGGATTTTGGCCTGGCGCTGGCCGCATTCGGCCTCTTGGTGTTTGCCCGGCTCTCCGCGCTATGGGTGGTGGTGGGCGCAGCCTTGTGCGGCTGGTGGCTGTTTTAGAGGCCAGCAGCAGGGCGATGGGCCTGCGGTAGCGGCACTCACACCAGGCGCAGGCCCCACAGCACATCCAGCACATGCTGGGTAGACGGCTCCACATAGCCGGCGCGGTGGGCAATGCCTAGCCGGCGCCACAGCGCAGGGCGCAGCGGGCGCATGGCGATGCGGGCATCTGGCGGTGGTGCGGTGGCTTCGTGCGGCAGCAAGGTGGCGCCATAGCCTGCGGCCACCAGGCTCTTGATGGCATCGTTGTAGTTCAGCGCAATGCGCGGCACCGGGTGGTGACCGCCCGCGGCAAACCACTCGCTGGTCTGGCGTGACAGGCGTGTGCTGGCATCGTTGAGGATGAGCGGCTGCCCGGCGAGCCACTGCGGTGTGAGGCGGGCCGGGCAGGTCCAGTCGGCAGGCACAAAGGCCATCACGGGATCGCGGCGCCAGGGCTTGATCACCAGGCCTGCGACGGCGGGCTGGGGCAGGGCGGTGACACCGATGTCCAAGCGGCTATCCACCAGGCGCGCCAGCGTCTCCTCCGAGGTCTGGACGCTGATCTGAACGTCGATGCCCGGATGCTGATCGCGCAGCACCGCCAATGCCTGGGGCAACAGATGCGCGATCACCCCGGTCGATGCGCCCAGCCGCACACGCCCTTCCAGCCCTTGCACCTGGCGCTGGATGTCGCTCAAGGCCAGCTCGGCCTCGTCCAGCAGGCGGCGGGCGCGTGCGACCAGCACCTCCCCAATCGCAGAGGGCCGGACATGGCCGCGCTTGCGCGACAGCAGCGGCGCGCCAATGCGCTCCTCCAGCTCGGAAATATGCAGGCTGACCGTGGGCGCTGCCAGGTGCAGGCTGTGCGCCGCGCGGATGAACGAGCCCTGGTCGGCAATCGCCACCAGGGTGCGTAAACGGTCCAGGCTGATTTCTCGCATCGCGGCTCCAAATTCAGAAAAGCTGAATGTCTGGTTTGTGAAATTCAACTTTCATTATTTTAGGGCCCGGAGGAACATAGCGGCTTCATCCATGGGCCAGCGCCCGCATTCTCGGAAGTCATCTGCATATGCGCACTCCTCTTGTTTTTATCGACGGCGACCAGGGCACCACCGGTTTGCAAATCCATGAGCGGCTGCGCGGGCGCAGCGATATCCGCGTCGTGACCCTGCCAGCTGCTGAGCGCAAGGACGCCCAGCGCCGGGCCGAAGCCATCAATGCCTGCGATATCGCCATCCTCTGCCTGCCCGACGCCGCAGCGCGCGAGGCGGTGCAGGCCATCGTCAATCCTGCGGTGCGGGTGATCGATGCCAGTTCTGCGCACCGCACGCAGGCCGATTGGGTCTATGGCTTTGCGGAGATGTCGGCAGCGCAGGCCGAGCGCATTGCCAAGGCCCGCCGGGTCAGCAACCCCGGCTGCTACCCGACGGGGGCCATCGGCTTGCTGCTGCCCCTGGTGCAGGCCGGGCTGCTGCCTGCCAGCTACCCGCTCAGCGTGCATGCGGTATCGGGCTACTCCGGGCGCGGACGCGCAGGGGTCGAGGCGCATGAGGGCGTGGGGGGTGCCAAGCCGCCAGCCTTCCAGATCTACGGCCTGGAGCTGGCGCACAAGCATGCGCCGGAGATGCAGTTGCACGCAGGTCTGGACGCGCGCCCGCTGTTTGTGCCGGCCTATGGTGCCTATCGCCAGGGCATTGTGCTGACGGTGCCGCTGGCATTGCGCATGCTGCCGCCCGGTGTGGATGCCGCTGCGTTGCAGGCCTGCCTGGCACGCCACTATGCGCAGGCGCCCGATGTGCAGGTTTTGTCGCTGGACGAGGCCAGAGCGCTTACACACCTGGATCCGCAGCTGCTCAACGGCACGAATGCCATGCAGCTGAGCGTCTTCCACAACGAGGCGCAGGGCCAGGTGCTGCTGGCGGCTATTTTTGACAACCTGGGCAAAGGCGCATCGGGCGCGGCGGTGCAGAACCTGGACCTGATGCTGGCTGCTTAGAGGGCGAAAGCTCAGTCGCTATCGCCCAGAAACTGCTCGGTCAGCTGCTGGGCCAAGGGGTCGGGGCCGCTGAGGGTCAGGCTCAGCTGCAGCGCGGTCTGCTGCGCTGCCTGGGGCGCCAATAGCTGGCGCTGCCGTGCGTCCCAGTGCAAGGCCAGCGCGTCACCGGCGTCGCTTTGCAGCTGCAAATCCAGATCCCAGCGGTGGCCATCTTCCAGCGGGCCGGGGGCGCCAAAGGTATCGCTGCACCAGGCCAGCAGCTGCGTGACTTCGGCTGCCAGCGCTGGCCACTGGGCGGCCTTGGCATAGGCCATCGCATCGAGGCTGGTAAGGCCTTCGCCGTCATCGCTGGTGTCAAAGTCCAAATAGTCGAGCATGTGCGGGGTTTTCATCGATATTGCGCGATTTTATGCTATGTTTTTAGGAGTTAAGCAAGCAAGCCGGATACCCCTATGAGCCTGGAATGGAATGCGCTGGATTTCTCCTACCCGCAAGCGGCCCCGCTGCTGGCCGGCTGGCAATGGCAGGCCGCGCCTGGCCTGGTGCAACTGGTCGATGGCCTGAGCGCAGGCAAGACCACGGCCCTGCAATTGCTGGCCGGGCAGCTGCAGGCCTGCGGGGGCAGCCTGCTTATCGATGGCCAGACGCCGCAGGCGCTCAAGAGCGCAGGGAGCGTGTTCTGGCACGAGCCACGCCTGCCCGCCACGATGCCGCCAGGCACCACGGTGGTCGCAGACTGGATCGCCCAGATGCGCCGCGACTGCCCGGGCTGGGACGAGGCCCTGTTTGTGCAGTGGCAGGCGGGCTTGGATCTGACCGCGCACAGCGCCAAACCTTTGCTGGCGCTGTCGACCGGCAGCCTGCGCAAGCTGGTCATTGCGCTGGGCCTGGCCAGTGGCGCCCGGCTGGTGCTGCTCGATGAGCCCACCTCGGGGCTGGACAAGCCGGCGCTGGCTTTTTTGCGCGAGGGCTTGCAAACCCTGGCGCCGCACCTGGCCGCGCAGGGGCGCTACGCCGTGCTGGCGCATTACGAGCCTTTGGTGGATGCCGGGGGCGCCGTGCAGGTGGTGGCGCTGCCGGCGCCATAGCGGCTGCGCAGGCGAGGGCGCTGCATTGTGTAAATTTTCGTGCGCGCTGGCGGGCCAGACCCGTGGCGCGTGTTGGGCCGCTGGATAATCGGGCAGACCGATTTTTTGAAAGACTGTTGTGGACACCTTGCTGTTGATCAAAGCCGCCATCATGGGCGTGGTGGAGGGGCTGACGGAGTTCTTGCCGATCTCCTCGACAGGGCATTTGATTTTGGCCGGCAGCCTGCTGGGCTTTGACGATGCCAAGGCCAAGGTGTTCGACATCGCGATCCAGACTGGCGCCATCTTTGCGGTGATCCTGGTGTACTGGCAAAAGATCCGTACCACCGTCGTGGCCCTGCCATCGAGCCGCCAGGCACAGCGCTTTGCGCTCAATGTCTTTATCGGCTTTTTGCCCGCCGTGGTGCTGGGCCTGTTGTTTGGCAAGTACATCAAGGCGCATTTGTTCACGCCCATCGTCGTGGCCACCACCTTTATCCTGGGCGGCTTTGTCATCCTCTGGGCGGAAAAGCGCCAGTCCGCCCATGTGCGGGTGCAGACGGTCGATGAGATGACGCCGCTCGATGCACTCAAGGTCGGCCTGGTGCAGTGCCTGGCGATGATTCCGGGCACCAGCCGCAGCGGCTCGACCATCATCGGCGGCATGCTGATGGGCCTGTCGCGCCAGGCGGCCACCGATTTTTCGTTCTTCCTCGCGATCCCCACCTTGATCGGCGCTGGCGTCTACAGCCTCTACAAGGAGCGGGCACTGCTGTCGATGGCGGACCTGCCCATGTTTGCGACGGGGCTCATCTTCTCGTTCATCAGCGCCTGGCTCTGCGTGCGCTGGCTGCTGCGCTACATCGCCTCCAACAGCTTTGTGCCCTTTGCCTGGTACCGCATTGTGTTCGGCATCATCGTGCTGGTGACGGCCTTTAGCGGCATGGTCAATTGGGTGGATTCCTGATCGCGGACATCCACGCGCATCCGCACACTGAAACCCGGCCAGCAGCCGGGTTTTTTTGTGCCCGTTGGGCCGCTGCCGCAGCCCGGTCCCTGTCGCCAATATGTCTGTGCCGCCCAAGGCTTGGGGTTTGTCTGGGCTGCGGGTCTTTCGGCGTTCTCTACAATTATCCATATTGTGAACTTTAGTCCATATGGTGGATAAATGCCTGTAGATAGCCCTGACCAGACTCCGTTGATGCCTTACCAGTATCCGAACCCGCCCGATGCGCTGCCCGAGATCGTGGTGGAAAGCGCCATCCCCACCGATGAGCGGCTGTGGGTGCCGCAGGCCGAGAACGTCTGGTTTCGCCCCCTTTGCCTCAATGCCAGCCAGGGTTACTGGATGAACCTGCTCAAGGTGCGCAAGTCCGGCGTGCTCAGCCGCCACCGCCACCCGCAGGCGGTGCATGGCTTTGTGCTCAAGGGGCGCTGGAAATACCTGGAGCACGACTGGTGGGCCAAGGAAGGCAGCTATGTGTTTGAGCCCCCAGGCGAGACCCACACCTTGTATGTGCCCGAAGACTGCGAGGAAATGATCACCTACTTCCAGGTCAACGGTGTCATGTACTACACCGACCCCTGGGGCAAGGGCATGGGCTTTGAGGACGTGTTCACCAAGATCGACATGTGCCGCAAGCACTTCGAGGCCGTGGGCCTGGGTGCCGATTACACCAACCAGTTCATCCGCTGATATGGCCGATTGCAGCTACCAATTGGGCGGCCGGGTGGCCGTGGTGACGGGCGGCGCAAGCGGCATTGGTGCCAGCCTGGTGCAGGCCTTGCAGCAAGCCGGTGCCCAGGTGGCGGTCTGGGATCTGCAGCCGCCTTCTGCCGCAGATGCAGGTGATGCGCTGTTCTGCCCGGTCGATGTGACCGAGCCGGCCAGCATCCAGGCGGCGCTGGCGCATACCTTGGCCCGCCTGGGCCGGGTTGACATGCTGATCAACAGCGCCGGTATCACCGGGCCCACGATGGCGCTCGATGCCTTTGACGATGCCGTCTGGAAACGGGTGATCGATATCAACCTGGTCGGTGTCTACCACGTCTGCAAGGCGGTGGTGCCGGTGCTGCGTGCCCAGGGCTATGGCCGGGTGGTGAACATCGCCTCGCTCGCAGGCAAGGAGGGAACGCCCAATGCGTCGGCCTACAGCGCGGCCAAGGCCGGGGTGCTGGCGCTGACCAAGTCGCTGGGCAAGGAGCTGGCCGGCAGCGGCGTGCTGGTCAATGCGGTGGCGCCGGCGGCGGTGCGCACACCGATTCTGGAGCAGATGGCCCCCGCGCATGTGGCCACGATGATTGCCAAGAGCCCGATGGGGCGCCTGGGCGAGCCCGAGGAGATTGCGGCCCAGGTGCTGTGGCTGGCGTCTGATGCCTGCTCGTTCAGCACTGGGGCGGTGTTTGATGTATCCGGTGGACGTGCGACCTATTGAAACTGCACGACAAAGTAAAAAGCAGGAGACGGTATGAACATGAATAAAACGCGCCGCGGCGCCATGGGCTTTGTCGCCGCCGGTGCCAGCGCTGTGCTGATGGGCATGAGCGGCTGGGCGGTGGCGGCGGACTTTCCGGCACGCCAGATCGAGCTGATCGTGCCCTTCCAGCCCGGTGGCGGCACCGACGGCGTGGCCCGTGCCTTTGGTGAGGCGGCGCGCAAGCACATTCCGCAAAGCGTGGTGGTGATCAACAAGCCCGGTGCCAGCGGCGCCATTGGCTGGACGGACATGATCAATGCCAAGCCTGACGGCTACAAGCTGGCCGTGGTGACGGTGGAACTGGTGACCCTCAAGCCCATGGGCCTGGCCAAGTTCTCGTACGACGATGTGCAGCCCATCATCCAGTTCAACGCCGACCCGGCCGCGATCACGGTGCGCGCTGATGCGCCCTGGAACACGATCGAAGAGTTCCTCGCTGCCTCCAAGAAGGACCCCGGCAAGATGGGCGTGGGCAATGCCGGCAATGGCTCGATCTGGCACTTTGCCGCCACGGCGCTGGGCGACAAGACGGGCATCCAGTTCAACCATATTCCGTTCCAGGGTGCGGGCCCAGCCGTGCTGGCGCTGATGGGCGGCCACGTCGATGCGGTGGCGGTGAGCCCGGCCGAAGTGGCCCAGCAGCTGCAGGCGGGCAAGCTCAAGATGCTGACCGTGATGGCGGACCAGCGCGTGAAGAACTTCGACAAGGTGCCCACCCTGAAGGAAAAGGGCATCGACCTGAGCATTGGCACCTGGCGCGGCATTGCCGGCCCCAAGAAGCTGCCCACCGATGTGCTGAACTACCTCAAGGCCGCCGCCAAGAAGACCGTCGATGAGCCGGCCTTCCAGGAAGTGCTGGCCAAACAGAACCTGGGCTTTGTCTATGCCGACGACCAGGGTTTCCGCAACCAGATGATGAAGGATGCGACCTATTTCGCCGACCTGATCAAACTGCTGGACATGAAGAACTGAGCCCCAAGCGGGTGATAAGCAAGCAATGCGAGAGATGCGAGTGATGACTACGACCTACCAGAAAGACCTGTTGACAGGCAAGACCGCCCTGGTCGCCGGTGCCACCCAAGGCATTGGCGCCGTGATTGCCAACCATTTGGCGGCGCTGGGCGCGCGCGTGATTGCGCTGGGCCTGGGCGAGGGCGATGGCACGCTGGACGCCGGGGTGGAGGTGCGCCAGGCCGATGTGACGCGCCAGGCGGATCTGGATGGGGCGCTTGCCGATCTGGACGAGCTCGACATCGTCTTCAACTGCGCGGGCATCATCAAGCGCGGGCTGGAGCACGATGTGGAGGTCTTCCAGCGCGTGCTGGAGGTGAACCTGACGGGCACCATGCGGGTCTGCACGGCCACGCGCGACAAGCTGCGCGCCCGGCGCGGCTGCATTGTCAACACCGCATCGATGCTGACCTTCTTTGGTGGTGGCCTGGTGCCCGGCTATGCGGCCAGCAAGGGTGGCATTGGCCAGCTGACCAAGTCGCTTGCCATTGCCTATGCGGCCGATGACATCCGGGTGAACGCGATTGCCCCGGGCTGGATTGCGACGCCGCTGACCCAGGCGCTGCAGGATGACCCGGCCCGCTCGGGCCCTATCCTGGCACGCACGCCGCTGGGGCGCTGGGGCACACCGCAGGATGTGGCGCAGGCGGCCGTGTTCCTCTGCACGCCGGCTGCCAGCTTTATGACGGGCGTGGTGCTGCCGGTTGATGGCGGCTATATGGTGAGCTGAGGCCGGCGTCCGCAACAGCAGTAACAGTACACTGCCCTTGGAAAGACAAATGCCCTCGGCCAGGTGGCCGAGGGCATTTTTTTGGGGAAGACGAACAGGTCGTCAGTCCTTGGGGCGGAAGCCAATCGCCAGGCTCGACGGCACCCGGCCATCGGTATCGCGCGGCAAGGTTTCGGTCTTGTGCATTGCACGGACGACGGCATCGTCCCAGGCCTTGTTGCCGCTGGACTTGGTGACGCGCACGCCCACGATGGTGCCATCGGGGGCAGCGCGCACTTCCAGCTCGGCACGCGGGTTGCCCTGGATGTCATCAGGGAAGGTGATGTTGGGGCGCACCTTGGCAGCGACCTTGCCGCCATAGCCGGCCGATGGGCCACCTTGGCCAGAGGCGCTGCCCGATGGCGTGCCACCCTGGCTGCTGCCGGCCGCACCTGCTGCGCCTGCCATACCTGCCATGCGGGCGATATTGGCCTGGCGCTGGGCTTCGGCGGCCTTGGCATCTGCTGCTGCCTTGGCTTTCGCATCTGCGGCGGCCTTGGCCTTGGCGTCCGCTGCTGCTTTGGCTTTCGCATCTGCAGCGGCCTTGGCCTTGGCGTCGGCTTCTGCCTTGGCTTTCTCGGCCTTCTCGCGCTCGGCCTTGTCCTTCTCGGCTTTTTCCCGGGCGTCCTTTTCCTTTTGCAGGCGGTCCTTCTTGTCCTGCTCGGCCTGCTTCTTGCGGTCGGCTTCCTTGCGGTCCTTCTCCGCCTTCTCGGCCTTTTCGCGGGCGTCCTTTTCCTTTTGCAGGCGTTCCTGGCGCTCCTCTTCCAGGCGGTCCTTCTTGTCCTGCTCGGCTTGCTTCTTGCGCTCGGCTTCCTTGCGCTGGGCCAGCTCACGCTCCTTTTGCTCGCGCTGCTTGGCTTCCTGCTCCTTTTTCTTGCGCAGGGCAATCTCGGACTCGCGGTCGTCGTCATCCTGCACGGCCGCCACGGGCTTGGGCGTGGTCACGGCCGGGGCGGGCGCGGGGGGCGGAGGCGGCGGAACCGGGGCGGGC
>NZ_JBBGZG010000014.1:0-166786 GCF_037479315.1 Comamonas sp. MYb69 | reverse complement strand
AACCGCGTGGCCTATTACGAAAACAGCGAAGACAAAAGCAGCCAGGGCGCCAAAACCCACTACCGCTACGACAGCCGTGGCAACCGAATCCAAAGCCTGGATGAGACCACCGGCCGCCAGATGGACCTGTACTGGGACACCGGCAACCAGCTCGTGCAGGTACAGGTGCAAGAAAGCGGCAAACACCACCTGCAGCACTACCGCTATGACGCGTTTGGCAGGCGCCTGGCCAAATACAACCACCCCGCCAACTCAGCAGCCAGCCACGAGAGCGGCACCGACTACTTTGGCTGGGACGGTGACCGGCTCGTGCACACCGAGCGGTTCAACGCTACCAATAACCAAGACAACAACGGCGCAGCCCAGCCCGAAATCATCCACACCATCTACGAGCCCGGCAGCTTTACCCCGCTCATCCAGCTGCGACGCGCAACCAAGGCCCCGCCAGATCTGGCCGACCAGCTGCTGTCCAACACCCAGCCCGGCCTGGTGCAAGACGCCCTGCGCGGTGTGCTCTCCGATATCAAAGCGATGAATGCCTCCATGCAGCACAACATCGCCATCCAGGCGATGCCCCCAGATGTGCAGCGCTTTATGTTCGAGCAGTTCCAGGAGCTGGAGCAGACGGTGACCAGCCAGCGCGAGGAAGCGGCGCAAAGCATCGAGATACGGCATTACCTGTGCGACCACCTGGGCACGCCCCATGCACTGATCCGGGAAGACACCCACGTGGAGTGGGCGGTGCAACTAGACGCCTGGGGCAATGTGCGGGTGAAGCATAACCCCAGCGGGCTGTACCAGCCGATCAGGCTGCCAGGGCAGCATGCGGATGCGGATACGGGGCTCTATTACAACAGGTATCGGTATTATGAGTCGAGGATGGGTAGATATATTAATCAAGATCCCATTCGTCTGGCTGGGGGATTTAATATCTATGCATATCCCATAAATCCAATTTCATTTTACGACTCGATAGGACTGCAGAAAGTTTCGATAGGAAGAAGGAACGGCGGCTCGCAAAAGGCATCTCTATTATTCGATCAAACCTACCCACAGGTCGACCTGGACATTCAGACAGCCAAAACAATATCCTTGCCCCAATATGAAATTGGGGGAGCGGCAAACGGTAAAAAGCCGTGGCAGGAGTTGAGTCCTTACGATTACACACAGTACTGTAAAAAATGGAGCAAAAGCAACCTGTCATGCACTGCAAAAGATAAGGAGCCTGGTCGAGATGTTAAAAATGCATCTAACTACATGCCAAGCGATCGGCCTTGGAAAACCTCTGAAATCCCATCTGGATACTCATGTGATTCTCCTGCATATTTCCCGGAATTGGAAAGTGCCGGGAACGCTGCAACTGCAGATGTCACAGATTATGCTGATGCGGCAGCAAAAATTTTAAGAAATAGAAAAGGATCAAGAAAATGATATTAAAAAGAAATTTGATTTTCATAGTTGCGTTATTGTGCGCCAATGCTATTGCTAATAATGAAACCATTTCAAGTAAATGCGATGCAATTTATTATGAAAATGGGTTTGCTGCAGGTTTTCCAATTATTAAGAAGAAAGAATATTGGGAATGGTATAAAAAATCTCATCCAGAATATATTTGGAGCATGGAGCTGGGATTTTACAAGGATAAAAAATTCACCAGCGTTGGCCTAGGTATTTCCATATCAATTGGCACCATGAACTTAAAATCGACACCCAAACAAAATGGAAACTTAGAAAAGCTTATTAATTTTTCAACAAAAAATGCCTTTTTAACGCAGGATTCAAAACTATATTCAAATAAAATACTTCGCGATCAAATCTTATATCGCAGCCAAGTTTTCGCTAGGAATATTGACGATGATATGATTATGATTGGAACGGCGGATGCCGGGCTATTGAAGTTATTCAAAGAATATAACCCCACCCACATGCGGCTCAAAGCGAGTCTTCCTGAGAGCAAGGAATCTTATACATGCTACCCCCAAATAGAAGTTGCTCCATAGGCGTCTTACAAACGCAATATGCGTACATTTGCTATATGAAAGTTATACAGTGAGAATTCTCTATGTTTTTATTGTTTTATTTTTATGAACTCCGCTTCTGCTTACGTCATAAGTGAAAGAGAGATAAGATTAAGTAAAATAGCTGCAAGTGTCTTCCAAGATAAAATCACCTCAGGAGAAATAGCAGGTTTATACAAGGCGATCTCAAATCCGAAGTGCAACACCTGAACCTCAGGTAACTTGCACAGATGACTTCACGATATACGCACTTACAGCCAGAAGATCGCCTGACCCTTGCATCGCTGGTGCAGCAGGGTGTTAGCCAACGAGCCATTGCCCGGCTGCTTGGGCGCAGCCCCAGCACCATCTGCCGTGAACTCGCCCGCAATGGCTCGGCTGCCCATGGCTATGCCTGCAGGCCTGCCCAGGCATTCTGTGACGCCCGCCGCATTTCTTCTCGGCCTTTGCCCAAGCTGCACCCCGATGGCGCTCTGTGGCACGTCGTCTGTCATCTTTTGCTCTGGCGTTGGTCTCCCCAGCAAATTGCCCACACACTACAGAGCATGCATCCAGTTGATCCTAGCTAGCATGTGTCCCATGAGACGATCTACAACGCAATCTATGCATATCCCCGTGGCGAGCTCAAGAAGCAGTTGATTGCGTTGCTGCGCTGGGGGCGCAGTGGCCGCAGACCTCGCACAGCAGGGCAAGATCGGCGCGGTCAGATCCCCGACATGGTGAGCATTCATGTGCGCTCCCCCCAGGTAGATGACCGGCTGATGCCCGGTCATTGGGAGGGGGATCTGATCAGGGGCGCGGGCAATCAGTCTGCAGTCGGTGTGCTGGTCGAGCGCAGCACGCGCCTGGTGCTACTTTGCCGCATGCCTGATGCCACAGCTCAATCGGCTTTGGCTGCATTCACGGCCAAGCTCAATCAAGTAGCCCAACCCATGCGCCAGACGCTCACCTACGATCAGGGTAAGGAGATGGCACGCCACCGGGAGCACACCAAGGCAACCGGAGTTCGGGTCTACTTCTGTGATCCGCACAGTCCCTGGCAGCGGGGCAGTTGCGAGAACACCAACGGATTGCTGCGCCAGTTCCTTCCCAAAGGAAAGGACCTCAGTGTCCATGACCAAGATGCGCTGGACTCGATTGCCGATATGCTCAACAACAGGCCGCGCCAAACGCTGGGCTGGAAATCTCCGTACCAAGCATTCCAGCAGTTCATGCAGGCAATTGCACAGCGCAAAGACGCTAGCAGTCACTGACTCTGAACTAATCTCAATCAGGGGGTGTTGCAGTTCAAGTTTGAGACCGCCCAGCCATTCACCAGGCAGGCAACGAAGCGGGTCGCCTGACACCGCATCGATACCTAAAGGAAAGGAATCGGCAGAATTCCCTAAGCTCCCTCGCCCGCCTCAAGACCCCCGGTACGTCGAATAGCTCCAGGGGCTGACCAGCAGCGGCACGTGGTAGTGCTGGTCGGCATGGGCCACGCCAAAGTCCAGGTTCACCTGGTTCAAAAAGTTGGGGCTGGGCAGCTCCACGCCCTTGGCCGCAAAGTAGGCTGCCACCTCAAAGCTCAGGCGGTAGGTGCCGGGGCGCAGCGTCGCATTGTCAAACAACGGGGTCTCGGTGCGTCCGTCGTGGTTCAGGGTTTCGCGGCGGATGAGGCGAGCTTCGCCGCCATCGGTGGCGTACAGCGCAATGTCCATGCCCGCAGCGGGGCAGCCGTGCATCGTGTCGAGAACGTGGGTGCTCAGGCCCATAGGTAAATCTCCTGATGATTCTGGGTAAGATCGGACTGGTGATGTGCACTAAAAGTGTATACACTTTTTGTCATTCGGCCTACTATCCTGACATGGAATCCACCTCAACGTCCACCATTGCCCAAGCCCTGACCCGTGCCATCGTCGAGCACCGGTTGCTGCCGGGCACCAAGCTGGCCGAGCAAAAACTCGCCGACCACTTTGGCGTATCGCGCACCCTCGTGCGCCAGGCGCTGTTCCAGCTGTCGCAAAACCACCTGGTCACGCTGGAGCCCGCACGCGGCGCCTTTGTGTCCACCCCGTCCGTCACCGAAGCGCGCCAGGTCTTTGCCGTGCGCAAGATGCTCGAAGCGCAGATGACCCGCAGCTTTGTCGAGACCGTCACGCCCAAGCAGATCAAGGTCCTGCGCGAGCATGTGCGGCAAGAGGCCGCCGCCGTGCACCGCGCCGATGTCACCGAGCGCACCGAACTCTTGGGCGACTTCCATGTGCGCATGGCCGAGCTGATGGGCAACGAAGTGCTGGCCCAACTGCTGGGCGATCTGATCTCGCGCTGCGCGCTGATCACCTTGATGTACCAGTCGGCCAGCGCCGCCGCCCACTCCCATGAGGAGCACGAAGAGATTGTGCAGGCCCTTGCCCGCAAGGATGCCGAAGGCGCAGTGCAGCTGATGATCGCGCACCTGGAGCATGTGGAGCAAGGCCTGCAGTTCGAACGCGAGATTCCCAGCAACGATTTATCCATGGCTCTGTCCTCGATCACGCTATGACCTACGACGCTACCACCCCCTACCCCCGCGACCTGATCGGCTACGGCCGCGATCTGCCCCATGCCCAGTGGCCCCAGGGCGCACGCATTGCGGTGCAGTTTGTGCTGAACTACGAGGAAGGCGGTGAAAACCATGTGCTGCACGGCGACCCGGGCAGCGAGCAGTTCCTCTCGGAAATGTTCAACCCGGCCTCCTACCCGGATCGCCACATGAGCATGGATGGTATCTATGAGTACGGCTCGCGCGCCGGCGTCTGGCGCCTGCTGCGCGAGTTTGAAAAGCGCGGCCTGCCGCTGACGGTGTTTGGCGTGGCCTCGGCCCTGCAGCGCCACCGCGAGCTGGCTCAGGCGTTTTCCGATCTGGGCCATGAGGTGGCCTGCCACGGCCTCAAATGGGTGCATTACCAAAATACGCCCGAAGAGGTCGAGCGCGCCCATATGCAGCAGGCGATGGACATCTTCCACAGCCTCTACGGCAGCCGCAGCACCCACGGCCTGGGTTGGTACACCGGCCGCGACAGCCCCAACACCCACCGCCTGGTGGCCGACTTTGGTGGCTTTACCTATGACAGCGACTACTACGGCGACGACCTGCCCTTCTGGATGAAGGTCGGCAAGAGCGATGGCAGCGCCGCGCACCAGCTGATCGTTCCCTACACCCTGGACTGCAACGACATGCGCTTTGCGCTGCCCCAGGGCTACTCGCATGCCGATCCCTTCTTCCAGTACCTCAAGGACAGCTTTGATGTGCTGTACGCCGAAGGCGACCCGGCCGGCGAGAACCGCCCCAAGATGATGAGCATCGGCATGCACTGCCGCCTGCTGGGCCGCCCGGGCCGCATCACCGCACTGCAGCGCTTTTTGGACCATATCCAGCAGCACCAGAACGTCTGGGTCTGCCGCCGCATCGACATTGCCCGCCACTGGGCCGAGCACTTTCCCGCCCCCACGCTTTGAAAGATGACACAGCGCCGCGCCCGAGCGAAAAGAAGCGCTAGTACTCCATCCATTCGATAGGAAACACATGGCCCTGACCCTGGAACAACTCAACCAAGCCACGCCCGATACGGCGCTGGTCATGCTCGATGGGCTGTACGAGCACTCGCCCTGGATTGCCCAAGCCGCGCTGGCCCAGCGGCCCTTTGCCTCGCTCGCCCAGCTCAAGCACGCGATGGTGCGCGTGCTGGCCCAGGCCCCGGTCGATGCGCAGCTGGCCCTGATCCGCGCCCACCCGGAGCTGGCGGGCAAGGCCATGGTGGCCAACACCTTGACGGCAGAGTCCACGCTGGAGCAAAACCGCGCCGGTCTCACCCAGTGCACGCCCGAGGAGTTTGCGCAGATCCAGCAGCTCAATGCGGACTACAACGCCCGCTTTGGTTTTCCGTTCATCCTGGCGGTGCGCGGGCCACGGGGCCTGGGCCTGGCCAAGCAGGAGATCATCGCCACCTTTGCGCGGCGCCTGAACCACCACCCCGATTTCGAGCGCAACGAGGCGCTGCGCAATATCCACCGCATTGCCGAGATCCGCCTGAACGACAAGTTCGGCTATGAGCCGGTGCTGGGCAATGACGTCTGGGACTGGCAGGAGCGCCTGGCCCAGCACAGCGACGAAGGCTTTGCCGAAAAAGGCCAGCTCACCGTCACCTACCTGACCGATGCCCACCGCGCCTGCGCCCAGCGCATCAGCCACTGGATGCGCGACAGCGGCTTTGACGAGGTCGAGATCGATGCGGTCGGCAACGTCGTGGGCCGCTACCGCCCCGTGCAAGAGGGCGGCAAGTACCTGCTGACCGGCAGCCATTACGACACCGTGCGCAACGGCGGCAAGTACGACGGGCGCCTGGGCATCTTTGTGCCGATGGCCTGTGTGCGTGAGCTGCACCGCGCCGGCAAGCGCATGCCCTTCGGTATCGAAGTGGTGGCCTTTGCCGAGGAAGAAGGCCAGCGCTACAAGGCCACCTTCCTGGGCTCGGGCGCATTGATCGGCCACTTCAACCCGCAGTGGCTGGACCAGGCCGATGCCGATGGCATCACCATGCGCGAAGCCATGCAGCACGCCGGCCTGTGCATTGACGACATCCCCAAGATCCAGCGCGATGCCTCGCAGTACCTCGGCTTTATCGAGGTACACATCGAGCAGGGCCCGGTGCTGACCGAGCTGGATATTCCGCTGGGCATCGTCACCTCGATCAATGGCAGCTCGCGCTATGTCTGCGAAATGGTGGGCATGGCCAGCCATGCCGGCACCACGCCGATGGACCGCCGCCGCGATGCCGCCTGTGGCGTGGCCGAGCTGATGCTGTATGCCGAGCAGCGCGCCGCGCAAGATGGCGATTCGGTCGCCACCGTCGGCATGCTCGAAGTGCCCAGCGGCTCGATCAACGTCGTACCCGGCCAGTGCAAGTTCAGCATCGACATGCGCGCCCCCACCGATCCGCAGCGCGACGCGCTGGTGCGCGATGTGATGGGCCAATTGGAGGCGATTGCGCACAAGCGCGGCCTGCGCTACCGCGCCGAGCAAACCATGCAGGCCGCTGCCGCCCCCAGTGCCGCCGCCTGGCAGCAGCGCTGGGAAAAGGCCGTGGCCGCCCAGGGCGTGCCGCTGTTCCGCATGCCCAGCGGCGCCGGCCATGATGCGATGAAGCTGCACGAGATCATGCCCCAGGCCATGCTCTTTGTGCGCGGCATCAACAGCGGCATCAGCCACAACCCGCTGGAGTCCTCGACCGCCGATGACATGCAGCTGGCAATCGACAGCTTCAGCCATGTCCTTCAACAACTAGAAAACGAAACCGTATGACCACGAACCACGCCACCTACGCCGCCCTGGACCAGTGGATTGACCAGCACTTTGACGAGCAGGTGCAGTTCTTCCAGAAGCTGGTGCAAGTGCCTACCGACACGCCACCGGGCGACAACACGCCCCATGCCGAGCGCACCGCCGAACTGCTGCAGGCCATGGGCTACACCGCTGAAAAGCATGAAGTGCCCCAGGCCGATGTCGAAGCCTACGGCATGACCTCGATCACCAACCTGATCGTGCGCCGCCCCTTTGGCGCAGCCGGCTCGGGCCGCACCATTGCACTCAACGCCCATGGCGATGTGGTGCCGCCCGGCGAGGGCTGGAGCCATGACCCCTATGGCGCCCGCATTGTTGACGGCAAGCTCTATGGCCGCGCTGCTGCAGTGAGCAAGTGCGATTTCTCCACCTTCACCTACGCCTTGCGCGCACTGGAGGCCGTGGCCAAGCCCAGCCGGGGCGCGGTGGAGCTGCACTTTACCTACGACGAAGAGTTTGGCGGCCTGCTGGGCCCCGGCTGGTTGCTGGAAAAAGGCCTGACCAAACCCGACCTGATGGTCGCTGCCGGCTTCAGCTATGAGGTGGTCGTCGCCCACAACGGCTGCCTGCAGATGGAGATCACCGTGCACGGCAAGATGGCCCATGCCGCCGTGCCGCACACCGGGGTGGATGCGCTGCAGGCCACCGTGGCGATCATGAACGACCTGTATGCGGAAAACACCGCCTACCAAAAGGTCTGCTCTAAGGTCGAAGGCATCAAGCACCCTTACCTGAACATTGGCCGCATTGAAGGGGGCACCAACACCAATGTGATCCCGGGCAAGGTGCTGCTCAAGATCGACCGCCGCATGATCCCCGAGGAAAACCCGGTCGAGGTCGAAGCCCATATCCGCCAGGTGATTGCCAAGGCGGTGGAGCGCTTCAACAACGAGCGCGGCTACCAAGGTGACGACGCCGTGCGCATCGACATCAAGCGCCTGCTGCTGGCCAATGCGATGACGCCGCTGGCCGGCAACCAGCCGCTGGTCGATGCCATCCAGGCCCATGGCGAAGCCGTGTTTGGCGAGAAGCCCCCGGCTGTGGGCACGCCGCTCTACACCGATGTGCGCCTCTATGTGGAGCGCGGCATTCCCGGCGTGATCTACGGCGCTGGCCCCCGCACCGTGCTGGAGAGCCATGCCAAGCGCGCCGACGAGCGCCTGGACCTGGAAGACCTGCGCCGCGCCACCAAGGTCATCGCCCGCTCGCTGGTCGATCTGTTGGCCTGATCCAACGCGGCGCCCGGCTGCGCCGCCTCACCTGTTTTTGCATCCACCGCCCCCAGGCCCCGCGCCTGGGGGCGGTTTTGCATGGGGCGGCAGGCATTTTTGTGAACGAGCCACGCGCATCCAACCGGCCACTCCCCATCGCATGGTGGCGGCTTGAGGGTAATCAGGGGGGTGCGCCATCAGCGCATGTGTATACACTTTTTGTATGGATTTTTAAGACATAACACTGGCTTTTCTGGTCAGAAATTCCCCGCATGAGGAGTGATAAAGATGCAGTCTGACAAACACCCCGTCGACCAGGTGCTGCCCCTGGGGCGCCTCACCACCTTGGGCTTGCAGCATGTGCTGGTCATGTATGCGGGGGCCGTGGCGGTGCCGCTGATAGTAGGGCGCGCACTCAACCTCGATTCCCACCAGATAGCGAAGCTGATATCGGCTGATCTCTTCGTCTGCGGTCTGGTCACCCTGATCCAGGCCTGGGGAGCGACCCGCTGGTTTGGCATCAAGCTGCCGGTGATGATGGGCGTGACCTTTGCCAGCGTGGCGCCGATGATCTCGATGGCGCAGACCACAGGAGGCGTCTATGGCGCAGGCCTCATCTTTGGCTCGGTCATCGGTGCGGGGGTCATATCGATCCTGATCTCACCGCTGGTCAGCCGCATGCTGCGGTTCTTCCCGCCGGTCGTCACCGGCACCATCATCACGGTGATTGGCATCAGCCTGATGCGCGTGGGCATCAACTGGATCTTTGGCAACCCGGTGGGCCCCACGGCGCCTTCCGTGCCCAACCCCGAGCATGTCAAATGGCTGCAAAGCGCCCAGATGGCCGCCGGCGCACCCGGCTCGGCGCTGCCACCCATCCCACACGGCTTGGCCATCCTGCCGTCCGTGCCCAACCCCCGCTATGCGGACCTGAGCGGCGTTGGCATCTCCGCGCTGGTGCTGGTCTCCATCCTGCTGATCACCAAGTTCGCCAAGGGCTTTATGGCCAATATCGCGGTGCTGGCCGGCATTGTCATCGGCGCCATCGTGGCCTCGGCCATGGGCCTGATGACCTATGAAAAAGTGGCGCATGCCGAGTGGTTTGACTTTGTCATGCCGTTCGAGATCGCGATGCCGGTGTTCGATCCCATCCTGATCCTGACCATGACTCTGGTGATGGTCGTCGTGATGATCGAATCGGTGGGCATGTTCCTGGCACTGGGCGACATGACCAACAAGGAAGTGACCCCCGCCGACCTGACCCGGGGCCTGCGCACCGATGGCCTGGGCACCTTGCTGGGTGGCATCTTCAACACCTTCCCCTACACCAGCTTCTCGCAAAACGTCGGCCTGGTCGCAGTCACCGGCATCCAAAGCCGCTTTGTCTGCGTGGCCGGCGGCTTTATCCTGATCATTCTGGGTGTGCTGCCCAAGCTGGGCGCGCTGGTCGAATCGCTGCCCACGATGGTGCTGGGCGGCGCGGGCCTGGTCATGTTCGGTATGGTGGCCGCCACCGGCATCCGTATCCTGTCAAATGTGGATTTCCGCCATAACCGCTACAACGCCATGGTCGTTGCCGTGTCCATTGGCGTGGGCATGATTCCGCTGATTGCACCGCAGTTCCGCCAATGGATGCCCCACGCCATCCACCCGCTGATCGAATCGGGCATCCTGCTGGCCTCCATCTGTGCCGTCGCGCTGAACCTGTTTTTCAACGGCGCCAAACTCGACCAGGCCCAGATCATCAAGGCTGCGCAGCAAGCAGATGCCCACTGACAAGATTGCTGCGGTGCAGCATCGAAACTTAGGCCCACTGCCCCATAGGGGTGGGCCTGCGCCTTTATCATCAGCTTGGTTCACTCTGGATTGATTCACTCTTATGGCACAACAACTGTCCGCCGCCGAACAGGCACTGCGCGAAGCCGCACTCGAATACCACCGCAGCCCCAGCAAGGGCAAGATCTCCGTCACCCCGACCAAGCCGCTGTCCAACCAGCGTGACCTGTCGCTGGCCTATTCGCCAGGCGTGGCCTACCCTTGCCTGGACATCGAAGCCGATCCCAGCCTGGCTGCAGACTACACCTCGCGCGGCAACCTGGTGGGCGTGATCACCAACGGCACCGCCGTGCTGGGTCTGGGCGATATCGGCCCGCTGGCCAGCAAGCCGGTGATGGAAGGCAAGGGCTGTTTGTTCAAGAAGTTTGCCGGCGTCGATGTGTTCGACATCGAACTGGCCGAGCGCGATCCGGACAAGCTGATCGACATCATCGCCAGCCTCGAGCCCACGCTGGGCGGCATCAACCTCGAAGACATCAAGGCACCCGAGTGCTTCTACATCGAGCAAGAGCTGTCCAAGCGCATGAACATTCCGGTGTTCCATGACGACCAGCACGGCACGGCCATCATCTCCAGCGCTGCACTGCTCAACGGCCTGGAGCTGGTCAACAAGCAGATCGGCAATGTCAAGATCGCCGTCTCCGGCGCCGGTGCCGCCGCCATTGCCTGCGTCGATGTGATGGTGGGCCTGGGCGTCAAGCGCGAGAACATCTTCATGGTGGACTCCAAGGGCGTGATCTACGAAGGCCGCCCCGGCAACCTGGACGCCTCCAAGGCGCGCTACGCGCAAAAGACCGAGGCCCGCACCTTGGCCGACGTGGTCAACGGCGCGGATGTGTTCCTGGGCTGCTCGGCTCCCGGCGTGCTGACCGCCGACATGGTCAAGACCATGGCCGACAAGCCGATCATCCTGGCGCTGGCCAACCCCGAGCCAGAAATCCGCCCCGAGCTGGCCAAGGCCGTTCGCCCCGATTGCATCATCGCCACCGGCCGTTCGGACTACCCGAACCAGGTCAACAACGTGCTGTGCTTCCCCTACATCTTCCGTGGCGCGCTTGACTGCGGCGCCAGCAAGATCACCGAAGCGATGAAGCTGGCCTGCGTGCGCGAAATCGCCGCCCTGGCCAAGCAGGACGTGAGCGACGAAGTGGCCGCCGCCTACCAGGGCAAGGAGCTGAAGTTCGGCCCCGACTACCTGATCCCCACCCCGTTCGATACGCGCCTGATCCTGCGCATTGCACCCGCCGTGGCCAAGGCTGCACAAGAATCCGGCGTGGCAGCACGCCCGATCGAAGACATCGAAGCCTACCGTGAGAACCTCACCCGCTTCGTCTACCAGACCAGCATGTTCATGCGCCCGGTCTTTGCAGCCGCCAAGGCCAACGTGCAACGCGTGGCCTATGCCGAAGGCGAAGATGACCGCGTGCTGCGCGCCGTGCAAGTGGCGGTGGACGACGGCCTGGCCAAGCCCATCCTGATCGGCCGCCCCGCCGTCATCGAAGCGCGCATTGCCAAGGCCGGCCTGCGCCTGCAACTGGGCAAGGATGTGGACATCGTCAACCCTGAAGATGACCCGCGCTTCCGCCAGTACTGGGAGGCCTACCACGCGCTGATGGGCCGCAATGGCGTCACGCCTGAGGTCGCCAAGTCGGCGGTGCGCCGCTCCAACACCGTGATCGCCGCACTGATGGTGCACCTGGGCGATGCCGACGCGATGCTCTGCGGCGTGATGGGCCGCTTTGACCGCCACCTGGGCCATATCGAAGACGTGCTGGGCCACAAGACCGACGCCAACCGCCTGGCCACCGTGAACGCGCTGATGCTGGAAAACCGCACCCTGTTCATCGCGGATACCTACATCAACGAAGACCCGACCGCCGAAGAGCTGGCCCAGATCGCCAAGCTTGCCGCGCAAGAGGTGCAGCGCTTTGGCCTGCCCCCGAAGGTGGCCTTCCTCTCGCACAGCAACTACGGCTCGTCCACCCGCAAGTCGGCGCTCAAGATGCGCGCTGCCCGTGACCTGTTCGCCGCAGCCAACCCCGACATCGAATGCGATGGCGAAATGCATGGCGACGCCGCGCTGGACGAAAATGTGCGCGAGCGCACGCTCATCGAGTCGAGCCTGACCGGTGAAGCCAATGTGCTGATCTGCCCGAACCTGGATGCCGCCAACATCCTGTTCAATGTGCTCAAGACCACCGCCTCGCACGGCACCACCATCGGCCCGATCCTGCTGGGCAGCGAGGCACCCGCCCATGTGCTGACCCCCTCGTCCACCGTGCGCCGCGTGGTCAACATGACGGCCCTGGTCGCCGCCCAGGCCCAAGCGCGCAAGGAAGGCAAGTAAGCGCTGGCGCGGCGCCCGCCGCGCCTTTGCTTGCGCAGCAAGCCACAGCACCCCACACCAAAAGATAGCCCCAGGCATAGCGCCTGGGGCTTTTTTACGTCTGCACCGCAGCCCAGGCGCCCCTCAGCCCGCCCCCGTCACCAACCGGTCGAACAGCTGCGCATCGCCCATCTGGCCGCCTTTGAGCATCAGCTCCAGCCCATCGATGCGCGCATCATCGCTGCGCGCCACGCTCAAGGTCACCCCGGGCGCCAAGGTGCTGTGGAACGCCAGCCCCCACAGCCCCAGCGCCTGCGTCGCCAGGCTGGAGGTATCGCCGCCCGCAATGCCCAGGCGCCGCAAGGGCTGGCCTTGTGCTGCCACCAGGCGCAAGGTTTCTGCCACCAATTGCGCACTGCGCTGTGCCACCGCTGCCGTCGTGGCAGCGTCCACCACCTGGTCAGGTCGGCTGGTGTGCGCCAGCATAGGGCGCCCCTCGTGCAGCCCCTGGGCCAGCTGGACCGCGCAAGCGCTTAGATAGCCCTCTTCGGCCAACAGCCGGTCCACCTCCACCTCCCGCTTATCAAACTGCTGGCTGGCCGCGATCTGCTGGCTGGATACCGGCGACAGGCTGCCCACCAACACCAGCACCGGGCCCTGCGCGGGTGCCAGCGGTTCAGCCACTGGCAGCGCTCCCAACAATCCCAGTTGGCGCCAGCCGGCTATCAGGCACTGCTCCACGCCGCTGGGCCCCACGGCCAGCAACGGCGACTGCTGCGCGCGCGCCCACAGCAACGCGCCAATCTGCGGCAGCTGGGCTTCGTGCACCAGGTCGATCAGCAAGGCATCCGGCACAGGGCTTGCGCCTTCTTGCGCCTGCATCCAGTGCAGCAGCACGTCGGCATCGGCCCCCGCCAGCTCCAGCTGCCGGGTGCTCAGCAGCCGTATATCGGCCAGTCCCTGTTTGGCCAGGTGCAGGCGCAGATCGGCCTCGTCCATAGGAGTGACGGGGTGCTGCCGCATGGTGGGGTGGCGGTCAATACGGTGAACCGCGCCCCCCGGCCCGGCCTGCGCAAACAGGTTGCCAAAGGCGCAAAAGCGCCCAATATTGGGCTGGCCGCCAACGATGACCGCTGGCGATGCGGGTGCGACCTTGCGCAAGGCCGCCACAGCTGCACCAATGCTACCCACATGCGGGGCGCTGTCAAAGGTGGAGCAGCATTTGTAGTGCAGCAGCGGCGCGCCGCTGGCGGCCATGAACTGCGCCACCGGTGTCAGCACCTCGGCCATTACGGCCGGCGGCAGGCTGCGGGCCGCACCGGCGATGCCAATGGCCTGCAAGGGCCCGGCCTGGGCCCGTTGCGCCTCGGTCGGCACATCCAGAAAAAGCAGAGACCGCAGGCCCGCCTGCGCCACCGTGGCCAGGGTGTCGGTCGCACCGGTAAAGTCATCGCCATACCAGACGACAGCGGGCTTGCCGCGCAGCAAGGTGTCCAGCATGTTGCTTACCTATCCGCGCTTGCCAAAAAACTGCAGTGCGCGCGCCAGCTCCGGCGCATGCCAGGCATAGTCGTCCAGGCTGCTGCATTCGCGCACGGCAGCCCAGGCCTGGCGAATGCTCACCACGCCAGCGGCCGGGCCATCGGGGTGCGCCAAAATGCCGCCGCCCGACATGAACAGCAGGTCATCGCTCTGCAGCGCCGCCCAGGTGGCAGGCACCGTGCCCGCCCACTGGCCCGATGAGAACGCTGGCAGCACGCAGTCATCCTGCGCGGCAGACAAACGGCGCTGGCAGTCCTGTGCGGATTCCACCACCTCGGCATCAGGCTGCGCAAACTTGCCTTGCAAGCCATGCACATGCACATGGTCCACCCCGGCCAGGCGCCACAAGGTCTGGTAGGCCTGGTAGCCCATGCCCAGCATCGGGTCGCGCGACAGTGCGCCATAACCATTGCGGTGCGCATGCAGCGCCAAGGGCGTGTGGCGCCGCAGGCTTTGGATGCCCGACAGCCCGCACCAGTTGATGCTGGCCATCACGCAGCTGCCGCCCTCTTGCTGCACCAGATCGGCATGGCGCAGCATGGCGCTGGTCTCATCGGTGATGTTGAAGGCCACCATCACCCATTTGCCGGTGCGCTCCCGGTGCTCGCGGATCACGCGCATCACGGCAGGAATGCGCTCCTCAAGCGGTGCATGCGCCGGGTTGGCTGATACCTCATCGTCCTTGATAAAGTCCACACCCGCGTCGCACAGCTGCCGCACCAGGTCGGCCGTCTGCTGGGCCGATAGCCCCACATTCGGCTTGATGATGGTGCCCACCATGGCGCCTGCGCTGGCCCCAATACTGCGCCGGGTGCCGGCCACGCCCATCGTCGGCAGATCGAACTGGTCGCGGTAGTCCGGCGGCAGGTCTAGGCGCTCCAGCCGCAGGCCCGATACCTCTCCCAGGTCATACAGATTGCCGCTGACGGTGGCGGCCAAGGTGGGCAGATTGGCGCCCACATTGGCGATGGGGAAGGCAATGCGCACGCGGGCACGCTGCCAGTTGGCGCCCGCGCCATAGCCTTGACGCTCCAGCCAGGCATTGGGCAGGCTGGGCCGCTCTACCGTGCCCAGCGCTTGTACCGACAGCACCTGGGCACGCGCGCGCGCCCGCAGGTCATCGGTCTCGCCCGCCACGCGGGTGAAGGTGCCGCAGGATTGCTCACCGGCCATCACCTCGGCAACGGCCTCGGGCGCCAGCGGCGTCTCGATCAGGTAGCTGGCTTCAAAATGGGTAGATTTCATCGCATTTCCAGGCCCAGGGCGGGCCGGCCATCACAGGGTGTTGAGGTCAGGGAAAGGGCGCACGGGGTTCTGGCCGTCCCAGTCCTGGGAGGCCGCACGGATCAGATCAAACATCTTGCCCTTGGGGCCCATCACTTCGGACAGCTCGATCACCGTGCCCGGGTGGTACTCGGTGTCAAAGTAGATAAAGCGGCCGTTCTTGCCCACCTCGCCACTCATCTGCGGCTTGAAGCCCTGCGCCAGCAGGCGCTGCAGATCGGCGTCGTAGTCGGTGGTCCAGTACGCCACATGCTGCAGGCCCGTGCGGCCCGCGCGCAGAAAGTCGCGGTACATCGACGGCACATCGTTGCGCACCTGAATCAGCTCCACCTGCACAAAGCCCGAGTTAGCCAGCGCCACCGAGTTGTGCGGCTGGTAGCGCTCGCCTGCGTACTGGTAGTTCTCGATGGGCACCTGCGGGTTGTAGAACCAGGGGCCCACGCCCAAGGTCTCGCTCCAGTATTTCATTGCGGCCTCGATGTCGTCGACCACATAGCCCAGCTGGCGGATTTCTCCCAAAAAGCGGCTCATAGCTTGTCTTTCGTTTGTTGTAGGGTTGGTTGTTGCGTTGGTTGCATAGGCGCTGCCTCACGTGGGGTACACGCGATGCAGACCTAGACCGAAAAGCGGGCCCTGAGACCGCAGCCCGCTTTAAAGAAATCCGGTAGAAATCCAGGGGATGGCCGCCACAAAGAGCAGCCCGACGAACAGCGCCAGCATGTAGCCGCCGATAGGCCGAATGCCCTCGTTGGGGTTGACCTTGCTGATCGCGCAGGCGCCGTAGTAGCCCACGCCAAAGGGCGGCGCAAAGAGGCCAATGCCCATCGCAAAGATAACGACCATCGCGTAATGCACCTCGTGCACGCCCACCTCCTTGGCAATGGGGAAGAGCAGCGGGCCGAACAGTACGATGGCGGGGATGCCTTCGAGCACACTGCCCAGCACGATGAAGCAGACGATGGAGATCGCCAGGAACCCCCAGCTGCCGCCCGGCATGCTGGTCATCGCCTTGGCCAGGTCCGACGAGAAGCCCGACTGCGTCAGCCCCCAGGCCATGCCAGTGGCGCAACCCACAATCAGCATGATCGCGCCCGACAGCGAGGCGGTCTCCACCAGCATGGGCTTGAGGCGCCGCCAGTCAAAGCAGCGGTAGATGAACAGGCCCACCAGCACCGAATAGACCACGCCGATGGTGGACACCTCGGTCGCCGTCGCAATGCCCTCCACGACCGCGGCGCGGATCACAAAGGGCAAGGCCAGCGCCGGCAGCGCGATCACCAGCAAGCGGCCAATCTGCTTGCCGCTAAAGCGCTCCACACCGCTCAGGTCCTCTTTGCGGTAACGCCACCACACGACGCAGCACAGCGCAGCGCCCAGCACCACGGCAGGCAGCATGCCGCCGGTAAACAGCGCGGCAATCGATATGCCGGTGACCGAGCCAATCGTGATCAGCACGATGGACGGCGGAATGGTCTCGGTCTGTGCGCCCGTCGCTGACAGCAGCGCGACCAGATCCCCCTCCTTGGCGCCGCGCTTTTTCATCTCGGGGAACAGCACCGGCGCAATGGCGGCCATGTCCGCCACCTTCGATCCGGAAATGCCCGAGACCAGGTACATCGCGCCAATCAGCACATAGGAAAGGCCCCCGCGCACGCGGCCCAGCAGGCTGGCCAGAAACTGGATCATCGCCTTGGCCATGCCGGTCATCTCGATCAGCGAGCCCAGAAAAATGAACATCGGCACCGCCAGCATGATGAGATGCGACATACCCTCGTCCAACCGGCCCACCATCACCACCAGCGGTGTGCGCGTGGTCAGCGCCAGGTAGCCAAAGGTGGCCAGCGCAAACGAGAACGCAATCGGCACACCGGCAAACACCGTGCCCGCCACCACCAGCACAAAAAAGATCACCAGATTGAACTTGCCCAGGCTCTTGAACAGCGGCTGGCACAGCCAGAACAGCAGCACCAGCGCAGCCACCATGGCCACCGCCGCCAACGCCTTTTGCCAGGTCGTCTGCGTCATGAGGCGCAGCAAGGCCACCACGGCCATCAGGCCCATGCCCACCGGCAGCGCAGCGGCCCGCCAGGCATTGCTCAGCTCCATCGCCGGGGTGGTGATAAAGGCTTCTTCCTCTGCGTACTCGTAGGCGGGGCCCAGCACCATCAGCAAAAAGGCCAGCGATGCGGCCAGCGCAAAGGCCTCCAGCGCCGCGCGCAGGCCCGGCCGCACGTTGTTGATAAAGGCCGTCATGCGCATGTGCTCGCCCCGGCGCAGCGCCACCACGGCGCCCAGCATGGACAGCCACAGAAACATCAGTGAGGCCAGCTCATCGGACCAGACCAGCGGCTGGTGAAACACATAGCGCGCCACCACGCCGGCAAACAGCACGATGATTTCGGCCAGCACCAAGGCAGCGGCCGCCGTCTCGACAATGGCGCCCAGGCCTCGGTCAACGCCACGCGCGAGCGAGGCCAAGGCGTTGTCGGGCTGCGCAGCAGAGTGCCCCGCCAGCGCGGGGGTTGCAGGGTGGGACATGGCAATGCTCTTTCAGGGCGTAAAACAGAGCAGCGCTCAAGCGAGCTTGCCAACGGCGCCTTCGAGCAGGCTCCACACGTCCTTGCCAAAGCGGCCTTGCCAATCCTTGTAAAAGCCCGAGCTGCGCAGCGCCGCGCGAAAGCTCTCCGCATCGGGCTGGTTGAACTGCAGGCCCTTGCTGGCCAGATCGGCCTGCACCGAGGCATTGAGCTGGCTGATATCCGCACGCTGCGCCATGCCGGCATCGTTGATCGCCGTGGCCACGATCTTCTTCAGATCGGCTGGCAGGCTCTCCCACATGCGGCCATTGGCAATGAACCAGTAGCCGTCCCAGATATGGTTGGTCAGCGAGCAGAACTTCTGCACCTCGTACAGCTTGGCCACCTGGATGATGGGCAGCGGGTTCTCCTGCGCATCCACAATCCGCGTCTGCAGCGACGAATACACCTCAGAGAACTGCAGGCTGGCCGGCGCAGCGCCCAGGCCCTTGAACATCGCAATCGGCATCGGGCTCACCGGCACGCGGATCTTGAGGCCATCCATGTCCTTGGCGCTTTGCACCGCGCCCTTGCTGCTGGTGGTCTGGCGGAAACCGTTGTCCCACATCTTCTCGAACGCATAGAGCTTGCGCTTGGCAATCTCGGCCCGCACCATTGCGCCCAGCGGGCCATCCATCGCCTTCCAGACCTGGTCGTAGTTGGTAAACGCAAAGCCCACCGCGTTGATGGCCGCTGCCGGCACCAGGGTCGCAATCACCAGCGCCGATGGCGTGAAGAAATCGATACCGCCCGAGCGCACCTGCGCCAGCATGTCGGTATCACCGCCCAGCTGGTTGTTGGGATAGATGGCCAGCTCAACGCGGCCATTGGTTTCCTTGCGGATACGGTCGGCCGCCTCTTGCGCGCGGACGTTGAGCGGGTGGCTGAGCGGCAGGTTGTTGCCGTATTTGAGCGAGAACTCGGCCGCACGGGCGATCAATGGAAAGCCCGACACCATGCCCGCGGCAGGCAAGGCAGTCAGTCCCTTGATGAGGGAACGGCGGCTGAGTTCGGTCATGCTTGTCTCCTAGTATTTGATTTGAATTGATGTAATGGCACAGATCTCATACTGGAAGATATGCAAACGACTTGCTATAGTCAAACGCACAAAATGATTGAATCTGATGTTTTCTGATGCCTAGCCACCCAGCAATGCCCCCGCAGCGCCTCACGCTCAAGACCGTGGCCGCCCTGGCGGGCGTCTCCACCGCCACCGCCGACCGGGTGCTGAACCAGCGCCCCGGCGTGCGCCCCATCACCGTGCAGAAGGTGCGCCAGGCCGCGCAGGCGCTGGGCTACCTGCCCGATGCCCTGGCCGATGCCGCACCTCAATCTGCGCCCTGGAAGCTGGCCTTTGTGCTGCCCCAAGGCCAGAACCCTTACCTGCGCATGCTGGGCGACACCATTGGCTTTTCAGAAAGCCACCAGGCGCCGTTCAATGTGAAATGCCAGGTGGAATATGTCGAGAGCTTCAACCCCGAAGCGCTGGCCGCCACCTTGCTGCGCCTGGGCAAGCGCGTGCAGGGCATCGCCTTCATGGCCATCGAGCACCCGGCCGTGCGCGAAGCGGTGCAGCAACTCGCAGACCGGGGCGTACCCACCTTGACCGTCATCTCGGACCTGGACAACAGCGCCCGCATCGCCTACGTGGGGCTGGACAACCGGGCCGCCGGCCGCACCGCTGCCTACCTGCTGGCCCGCTTTATCGGCAGCCAGCGCCGCGATGCGCAAATCGCACTGATCGCAGGATCGCGCAGCTACCTGGCGCATGAGGAGCGCGAGGGCGGTTTTCTGCAACTGCATGCCGAGCAGTTCCCCGACATGCAGATCCTGGGCCTGCGCGAGAGCTATGACGATGCATCCCGCAACTACCAGCAGACCAAGGAGCTGCTGCAGCGCCACCCGCATATCGCCGGCATCTACAACATCGGCGGTTCATCCGATGGCGTAGGCCGCGCACTGCAGGAGGCCGGACGCGAGCACCAGGTCGTCCTCATCGGCCACGGCCTCACCCCCGACACCCGCGCCCTGCTGATCAACGGCACCATGGACGCCGTCATCACCCAAAGCCACCTGGGCATCATCATGAGTTGCATCCGCATGTTCAGCAATCTGCGCGACCAGCTCGACACGATGACGGCGGTGGACATCGTGCGGAGTCAGATTATTTTTCGGGAGAATTTGCCTTGAGGATCTCATCCAATCAAAGCCTAGGTCGGTACTAAAAACTCTCCCTACAAGTATCCGCCCGACTGCTGCAGAGTTAACGCTGCTTTTCTATCGGATCTGATCAAGAACTTGCTTTAATGCCAGCAATTGCTCTATAGCTTCAACCGCTGCATCGCTAGACGTCATGCCGTCAACACGCTTCAGGTTCAACCAGCCGCTCTCCTCTCGGCCGGGCCGTAAACCAATTTGTGCACGCATTTCGTTGGCAGAAGAAAGTATGGCCGCTCGCCGATCAGGCCTGACGTCGGCAAAATTAATATAGCTTCGAACGCCATACTTGTCGTCCGCATAACTCACATTGATGCCTGCTATATAGGACAAATATTCTTTTCCTGGATCGACCAACCGTTCCCATTCCCGCAGCGAGAAAGTAGTGATGACTCGCCGCTGATCCACATCCAAGTCATTGAACTTTTCCCCAAGAGCATTTTTAAAGGAGCCGAACAAGGTTTGCTTGAAGCATCGATCCCAAAGAACTGGTCGGCGGCAATACAAGTGAAATAATCGCGTTTCCGCCTTAGCTCGGTTGGTTGCCCCCCCCTGCTTCATAATTTCAAACAGTTCCTTTGCACGCTGTGTGCGTGCATGAGGTCTAACCAGAAGTCGCATTGCTTCCAGCACATCACTGTGTTTGCCAGCTACTTGGCTAATTAAAGTACCCAAGGTGCTTCGAGCCGCGGATTCTTCATCTTCGTCCTCAATGATCGAACGAAACTGGGCAAGAGCTTCACGTACATGCGGAGCAATAGACTCGCGTTGCTCAGTCAGCTTCAAGAGCTCCGCTAACCATGCGTACCCCACAGGCAGCCACGATTCATCTTTGGGTTCAGCTTCACTACTATCAAGATAAATGTGTATACCGCGATAGCTAGGAAATAGATTTTTGAGACCCTTGCGATACTCTTTTGTTTGGTCTGCACCTTCCTTGGCTCCAAACTTGTTTTCGATTGCGATATAAAGCCCGGCGAATGGGTCGAAAATCAGCACGTCCAGAAGTTTCTTTGAAGTGGTGCCAACATCGACTTCGGTGCTCACAACCACCGAAGAAAACGATTGTGTGTATACGCTGGCAGCGCTCAGAAAGCGACGGTCGTTTATTGGTAAATCCTGTGCTCTATCCGTCTGCCCAGCGTGTGCAAGGAGCGATCGAAGTGGCAGATCGCCAAGCCCATGGCCTTCTTCTGGGTCCATAAGCCAAGCTAGAAAGCGTGAGACATTGATCTCCTTAGGGTAGCAAATTCGCAGTGGTGCGGCAGTTGCGGACAACGACAGCATACGATGCACGTCGGTGTCTGCATACAACTCCTCAACTTGGTCCTCAAACTCCATGAAATTTCCTACAAAAAATTGAAATCGCTGCCCACATCTTTAATTTTCAGATCGTGACTCAAGTAAGAAATCGTATCCGCTCCTTGCTATTGTCTAACCGAAGATGAGCCAAAAATTCTTCTTGTCTTCATCCCTTTTTATGAAAGAAAGGACCTACACCATTCTCAAAACAGATGTTTTCGTCCCAGTCGCTCGAAACCAGCTATTAACCTGCAGCCTTCAACACGGCTGACCCAGCACGCAATTTTTCCGCCCCTCACATCTCATCAATCGCCGTACTTGCAGCGCTGCCCTGCGCCCCAGCGAGCCCTTCCCCCGCCTCAATCGCAAAGCGCTCCCGGCAGTTGATGTAGAAGCTCGCGCCAAAGCGCCCCACGGGGAAGAACTCCTGCAGGCGCACGCGCCATTTTTCGGTGTCGACCAGGCCGTCGCGCACGGCCAGCCATTGCACGCGGCCGATGAAGACGTAGCGGCTCGCGGTTTCCAGGGTTTCGTGCAGCACGCATTCGAAGGCGACAGGGGCTTGCACGATGCGTGGGGGGCGCACGCTTTGGGAAGGAGTTGCGGTTAAGCCCGTGTGGTCCAGCTCGCTCTCGTGCGGGGCCAGGCGGTCGCCGCAGCGGTGCATCGCGGCGGCCATCGCTTCGTCGGCGATATGCACCACAAACTCCTTGTCGCGCAGGATGTTGGTGGCAGTGTCCTTCTGCGCCGTATCCTGCAGCTTGTTCACGCTCAGCATCACCACCGGTGGGTCCTCACCCATCATATTGAACATGCTAAAAGGCGCGGCGTTGACGGTGCCGTCTGCCCCCAGGGTCGTCACCAAGGCTATGGGGCGCGGCACGATCAGGCTGGCCATCAGCTTGTAGCGTTCGTAGGTGCCCAGCTGGGCAAAGTCGATCTCGGTCATGGGCGCTTTCTCATCGTCTGAATGGCGCATTTTGCTTGCAATTGCCATGCCGGGCCGCCAGCGCCTCAGTAGCCGACCAAGCATGTATACAAGCTGCACCAAGCAGATGCGCGGCCATGCATCAGCGCGTGCACGCCCCGGCTGCATCACCTGGCATTTGCACCAGCCTGGTGCAACTACGCACGCCAATACAGGGGCTTACAAACTGGCACCGATCTTGCAAACGACCTTGTATGCAACATCGGAGGCCCCCCCATGCACAAGCGCAGTTTTCTGAAGACCACCGTCGCCGCTCTGGCACTGTCCTGGGGTGCGGCCCAGGCGGCAGATATGCCCATCAAGTTCCAGCTCGACTGGCGCTTTGAAGGGCCAGCCGCTTTCTTTTTGCAGCCGGTCGCGCAAGGCCTGTTCAAGGCCCAGGGCCTGGATGTGACGGTGGATGCCGGCAATGGATCGGGCGGTGCCGTGCAGCGCGTGGCATCGGGCACCTACGACATGGGCTTTGCCGACCTGGCCTCGGTGATGGAGTTCCATGCCAACAACCCCGATGCGCCCAACAAGCCGGTCGCCGTGATGGTGGTCTACAACAACACGCCGGCCTCGGTGATGGCGCTCAAGAAGTCGGGCATCAAGACCCCCGCCGATCTGGCTGGCAAAAAGCTGGGCGCACCGGTGTTCGATGCCGGCCGCAAGGCCTTCCCCATTTTTGAAAAGGCCAATGGTGTGAGCAACGTGGCCTGGACGGCGATGGACCCGCCGCTGCGCGAAACCATGCTGGTGCGCGGCGATGTGGATGCCATCACCGGCTTTACCTTTACCAGCCTGCTGAACCTGGAGGCACGCGGCGCCAAGGCCAGCGATGTGGTGGTGATGCAGTACGCCGACTATGGCGTCAAGCTCTACGGCAATGTGATCATCGCCAGCCCCAAGATGATCCAGGAGCGGCCCGAGGCGATCAAGAAGTTCCTGACCGCCTTTGCCCAGGGCGCCAAGGGCGTGATCGCCAACCCGGCCCAGGCGATCCAGTCCGTCAAGGCGCGTGATGGCATCGCCAATGTGGCGCTGGAGACGCGCCGCCTGCAGCTGGCGATCGACACCGTCATCAACAGCGCCGATGCCCGCAAGGAAGGTTTTGGGCGCCTGGACAGCAGCCGCCTGAGCCTGATGGCCGCCCAGGTCTCCGACGCCTATGGCACCAAGACCCGCGTCAAGGCCGAAGACGTCTGGAACGGCAGCTTTCTGCCGCCTGCCGCCGTGCTGGATGTGCTCCCCAAAAAGTAAGCCATCCCAACCCTCCTTTACCCCGTTTGCCCCCACCACCTGACGAGACCATCCCGTGAAAAAACGCAGCTTCCTCCACGCATCCCTCGCCCTGCTGGCCGCCGCCAGCACCTGCAGCGCCCTGGCCCAGCCGCTGACGCCGCTCAAGTTCCAGCTCGACTGGCGCTTTGAAGGCCCGGCCGCCCTCTTTGTGCACCCCGAGCAAAAGGGCTACTTCAAGCAGGCTGGTCTGGATGTGACGGTGGAAGCAGCAAGCGGCGCGGGCGCGATCCAGCGCGTGGCCTCGGGCACGCATGACCTGGGCTTTGCCGACCTGGCGGCGCTGATGGAGTTCCATGCCAACAACCCCGATGCGCCGATCAAGCCGGTGGCCATCATGGTGATCTACAACACCACACCGGCATCGGTGATGGCGCTGAAAAAGTCCGGCATCACCAAGGCCAGCGACCTGACAGGCAAGAAGATGGGCGCGCCGATTTTTGATGCGGGCCGCCGCACCTTCCCGATCTTTGCGCAGGCCAATGGCGTGGGCGCCGTGCAGTGGACAACGATGGACCCACCGCTGCGCGAAACCATGCTGGTGCGTGGTGATCTGGATGCCGTCACCGGCTACACCTTCACCAGCCTGCTCAACCTGGAGGCGCGTGGCATCAAGGCCGAAGACGTGGTCGTGCTGCCCTATGCCACCCATGGCGTGCAGCTCTACGGCAATGTCATCATCGCCAGCCCCAAGCTGATTGCCGAGAAGCCCGAAGCGGTGCGCGCCTTCCTCAAGGCGTTTGCGAAAGGCGCCAAGGAGGCAATTGCCGATCCGCAGGCCGCGATTGCCTCGCTCAAAGCCAAGGATGGCCTGGTCAATGTGCCGCTGGAGGTCAAGCGCCTCAAGCTCACCATCGACACCGCCATCGACAGCAAGGGCGCACGCGAAGAAGGCTTTGGCCAGCTGCGCCCCGAGCGCCTGGGTCTGATGGCCGAGCAGGTTGCCAAGGCCTATGAAACCAAGAATCCCGTGCCCGCCCAGGCGGTGTGGAACGGCAGCTTTCTGCCCAGCGCTGCCGAGCTGGACATCCTCCCCAAGCGCTGATCCCGCCGCCTGCAGGGCGCTGCCCGCGCCCTGCCCTTTTGAAGACGATTGCACCCTATGACGGCCTCCCTCCAAGACCCTGCCTTTGTTGAGTTTCGCGATGTCTGGCTGGCTTACAACGACGAGTTGCAGGCCAAGAACCAGTTCGCCGTCGAAGCCATTGACCTGCAAGTGCGCCGTGGCGAGTTCATCGCCATCGTCGGCCCCTCGGGCTGCGGCAAATCCACCTTCATGAAGCTGGCCACCGGCCTGCGCATGCCCAGCATTGGCAAGATCCGCATCGATGGCCAGCCCGTCACCGGCCCGCTCAAGATATCGGGCATGGCCTTCCAGTCGCCATCGCTCTTGCCCTGGCGCAGCACGGTCGACAATGTGCTGCTGCCGCTGGAGATCGTCGAACCCCACCGCAGCCAGTTCAAGGCCCGGCGCCAAGAGTACGAAGAGCGCGCCCGCCGCCTGCTGCAAAAGGTGGGCCTCGCGGGCTATGAGGACAAGTTCCCCTGGGAGCTGTCGGGCGGCATGCAGCAGCGCGCCAGCATCTGCCGCGCGCTGATCCATGAGCCCAAGATGCTGCTGCTCGACGAACCCTTCGGCGCCCTCGATGCCTTCACCCGCGAAGAGCTCTGGTGCATCCTGCGCGATCTGCATGCCGAGCAGCAGTTCAACGTCATCCTCGTCACGCATGACCTGCGCGAATCGGTGTTCCTGGCCGACTCCATCTACGTGATGAGCAAGAGCCCCGGCCGCTTTGTGGTGCGCCGCGATATCGATATCCCGCGCCCGCGCGATCTGGAGCTGACCTACACCAAAGAGTTCAGCGACATCGTGCATGAGCTGCGCGGCCACATCGGCGCCATGCGCAAGACCGGCACCGTGATCAACCAGTAAGCGCCCAGGCCCATTCACTTATGTACAAGCTCAACAACCCCAAGCTCGAACGCTGGTCGCCCTGGCTGCTGCTGGCTGCCGTGGTCATCGTCTGGCAAATCATCTGCTCAGCCTTCCAGGTGTCGGAGTTCATCTTCCCCAGCCCCTTGCTGATCTGGCAGCAGTTTCTGGAGTTCCACACCACCATCGCAGCGCACGCCTGGCGCACCTTCTGGGTGACGATGGCCGGCTTTGGCGTGGCCATCGTCGTCGGCGTGCTGCTGGGCTTTTTGATTGGCAGCTCGCGCCTGGCCTATGCCGCCGTCTACCCGCTGATGACTGCGTTCAATGCCCTGCCCAAGGCCGCCTTTGTGCCCATCCTCGTCGTGTGGTTCGGCATCGGCATTGGCCCGGCCATCCTCACCGCGTTTCTGATCAGCTTCTTCCCCATCATGGTCAACATCGCCACCGGCCTGGCCACCTTGGAGCCCGAGCTGGAAGATGTCTTGCGCGTGCTCGGAGCCAAGCGCTGGGATGTCCTCATCAAAGTCGGCCTGCCCCGCTCGCTGCCCTACTTCTACGGCTCGCTCAAGGTCGCCATTACCCTGGCCTTTGTCGGCACCACCGTGTCCGAGATGACCGCCGCCAACGAAGGCATTGGCTACCTGCTGATTTCTGCGGGCTCCTCCATGCAAATGGGCCTGGCTTTTGCGGGCCTGTTGGTGGTGGGCGCGATGGCGATGGTGATGTATGAGCTGTTCAGCTTTGTTGAGAAGCGGACTACCGCATGGGCGCACCGAGGCGCGAACAACCACTAAAGCGGATCGCGGCCCTCGGGCTGAATCACAGCAACCACAACAAAGGGGCCCGTTCCATGAACGGGCCCCTTGGTGTTTGGTGACAGCTGCTAAGAGTCGCTAACACGACCCAGCAAACCGAAGGTTTGCGATTGAGACTAGGCGTCCCCGACTAGGCGTCGAGCCGCAGGCAGTACAGTAGTACGACAAGGTTCGGCAACGACGTATCAAGGGTTGTGTTACCGACTCTAAATCTGCACCGCGCGGCCGATGAACTGGATCGGCCCCGTCGGCTTGCCAATCGGCGATCCGCCCGCAGGCTCCAAAGTCAGCTCAAACAGCTGGTTGGGCTGCAGCGGTGGCAGCTTGTCGACGGGCACCTCAATCGCCTCACCCGGTTTGACGAGACCCAGCGATACCGGGGCGCTCCAGCCATCGGCCTTGGTCCAGAACTGCAGCGATTTCTCGGCCGGCACTACATCGCTGCCCAGCGGCACCAGGCGCAGCCGGTCGGCCGCCTGGGCCTGCACCAGCCAGCCAGGGGCCTGGCTTTGCGGCGCGGCCAGCACCACAAAGTAGCGTGCGGGGCCAGGCGCCGGGGCGGGGCCCAGCACCAGCACACCGGCCAGCACGGCAGCAGCAGCAAAACCGCTGCCGGCCAGGCCACGCCACAGCGCCAGGCTGTCCCAGTGCCACCAGCGGCGCGGCACTGCGGCGGCGGCGCGCTGCGGCTCGGCTGCGGGCCACAGGCTGGCGGTAATGCGCGGCCACAGGCCCGTGCTCGGCTCTTGCGGCGGGGCCAGAGTGGTCAAGGGTTGCAGGCGCTGCTCCCAGGCATCCACGGCGGCGCGCAGCGCAGCATCCTGCGGCAGGCGCTCTTCGATTGCGCGACGCTCTGCAGCATCCTGCGTGCCCAGCACATACTGGCCGGCCAGCGTCTGCAGGTCGTCGGGGCTGTCGCCATCGGGCGGCAATTGGTGGTTGGTATCGGCGCTCATTGCATGCATTCCCGCAGGGCGCGCAGGCCCCGCTGTATCCAGGCTTTGACGGTTCCCAGCGGGGCCTGCACCCGCGCTGCAATCTCACTGTGGCTGCAACCATCTACATAGGCATGCAGCAGGCATTCGCGGCGCTGTGGCTCCAGGCCATCCAGGCACTGGCCCAGGCGGCCCAGCTGGGCCTGGCGGTCCAGGGCATCGCCCTCTTCCTGCCAGGCAGCCATCGCGGCGCTGGCCTCGTAGGCAGCGGCCGTCGGCTCATCCAGTGTGCTTTCGCGGGCGCTGCTGCGCACCCGGTTCAATGCGGCGTGCCGAACAATGCTATAGATCCAGCCTCTAGCCGCACCCCGTGCCGCATCAAAACTGTGCGCCTTGCTCCAGATCGCCACAAAGGCATCGTGCAGCACATCTTCGGCCGCTGCGCGGCTGCGCACAATGCGCATGGCCACCCCCAGCAGATAGCGCGACTCTTGCTCATAGATACGCTGCAGCGCATGGCGGTCGCCACGCGCGCAAGCTTCTAGCGCCAAAGCATGGTCAAAATTGTCGTCGGTCACAGAAGCGGCAGGCGGCATGAAGGCAATCCACGAAGAAGGAAAGGGGAGGAAATCCTTCTTCGAGTGTAGCCGCTCTAAAACAGAAACTTACATTGGCTTCCAGAAGATGTAGTCAGCTTGGTACTGCACCACCGTCTTTTGGCCCTTTTGCGCTGGCGTGCAAGGCTTGTCAGCCGGTGCCACACCGCCCTTCAAGGCCACGCGCTGGATATGGCTCACACCCACCAGGGCACCGCTGCCCGTTGCGGGGTTGGCCTTCACCAATTGGTACGGCAGATTGCCGGCACCTGCTGGCGCCACGGCCAGCTGGGTGGCCGTCAGCTTGGAGCCGTCGTTCGCTTCCCAAGTAGCTGGTGGGCCGTAGTAGCGGCCAACCGACTTGCCAGCGCGGTCCTTCAGCACTGCGTCTGGGCCCACAAACACCCATTCGGTCTGGCCGGCTGCATTGGCCTTGTCGCGGCATTCGTAGGTGATGTCACCCGAACCCACCGTCTCCCAAGCCACCTTGTGGCCGGCTGGCACCTGGATGGTTGCTGGCAGCGAAGCCTGCGAGAAAGCCATCTCCTTTTTCTGCATCGAGCCGCAAGCGGTGAGCAGGCCAATGGAGGCCACTGCGGTGGCGATGGCGGCGATACGGGGTGCTGTGCGAGAGGTCAACATACGAGTTCTCCTAAGTTAGGGGGACAGGACGAGAGTGAAAACAGCGCTCATTGATGTGCTGTTAGTGTTACTAGTCGCCAGATGCTCGTATGGATGCAGTGGATGCAAAAAAATTTTGCGTTGGCTGCATCGGCTCCCTTGCTCCCCTCTTTACAAGCGTTTCCACATTTGTTGAATCCAGTGCGCCATCCGCTGCGTATTCCAAACAGCCGCAACGTTTTTTCGGCTGAACATCCACACGCAAGGAGCAACTCATGGCCTCGATTCAAAGTACCCGCAAACTGGTCTCTTATGGCATGGCATTCATGGTCGCTAGCACCTCCATGGCAGCGATCGCCAAAGACGTGATGGTGGGCGGCGCGCCCATGCTGCCTACCAAGGACATCATCGACAACGCCGTCAACTCCAAGGACCACACCACCCTGGTGGCAGCGGTCAAGGCAGCAGGCCTGGTTGACACCCTCAAGGGCCCAGGCCCCTTCACCGTGTTTGCCCCCACCAATGCCGCATTTGCAGCGCTGCCCGCCGGCACGGTAGACAACCTGCTCAAGCCTGAAAACAAGGCCATGCTGACCACCGTGCTGACCTACCACGTCGTCCCCGGCAAGTGGGATGCCGCAGCGATCAGCAAGATGATCAAGGACGGCGGAGGCATGGCCAGCATCAAAACCGTCAGCGGCGGCACCTTGGTGGCCAAGGCCCAAGGATCCAAGGTAATGCTGACGGACGAGAAAGGCGGCACCGCCACCGTCACCATCCCCGATGTCTACCAATCCAATGGCGTGATCCATGTGATCGACAAGGTGCTGCTGCCTAAATAAGGCTGGCATCTGCTGATGGGTCCGCAGCCGCTGCTATGCATTCAGAGCTGTAGCCACCACGCACCCCGCTGCAGGCCGCCGAAAAGGGCCTGCGGCTTTGGCGTTGGCGTGCTGGCATATACAGGCCGGTAGCAAGCAGATCGCCCCGCTGCGGCAGATGCCGCCACCGCATCCACAGCGGCCTGCCCCTTGGCCAAACACAAGGCATAGCGATCCATTGCGCCTAGGGCGCAGGCAGCGCCCCCTGGGCTGGAGTACAGTTAGCGCCATCTTGCGGCCTGGCAGCAGCCAGCGCCCACTCCCAGCAACCAGCTCCTGCCCACGCATGCCGATCTCCTTCACGCCCGTCAAGGCCGCCAACTCCCTCGCCGACCAAGTGGCCCAGGCGCTGGAGGCCAGCATTCGGCAAGGACAAATGCAACCGGGCGACCGCCTGCCCACAGAGCTGTTGTTGGTGGCACAGTTTGGCGTGAGCCGCACAGTGGTTCGAGAAGCGCTGTCCCGCCTTAAATCCAGCGGCCTGGTCGCCTCGCGCCAAGGCAGCGGCGTCTTTGTACAAGCGCCTAGGGCCGAACCGCTGGACCTGGAAAAAGGCCATGCCGCCTCGCAAGAGGCCGTCATCCAAATCGTAGAAGTGCGCCGCGCGCTAGAGGCCGAAGTGGCAGAACTAGCGGCCGCCCGCCGCAGCACCGCCGATCTGCGCCACATCCGCGCTGGCGTCAAGGCATTGGCCAAGGCGGTGGCCGATGGCCAAGACGGCGTAGCCGAAGACGTCGCCCTGCACCGCGTCATCGCCCAGGCCTCCGGCAATCCGTTTTTGCTCAGTACTTTGGATTACCTGTCGCAGGTGCTGGCGGGTGCCACGCGCATCACCCGTGCCAATGAGGCGCGGCGGCAGGATTTTGCGGCTGCGGTGACGCAAGAGCATGCGCGAATTGTGGAGGCGATTGAGGCAGGCGACCCTGGTGCAGCACGGGCTGCAGCGACCGCGCATATGAATAACGCGATTGACCGGATCCGGCAGGCGGATCCAGCGTTTTGGCGGCAGGATGGGGAGCGGTTAGCGAAATATTTGATCAATGAGAAGATAAAATTCAAATAAGTACTGATTAAAGTGATAAATCATGAAATCTGTACTGACGGCCACGTTCATTTATTATGCTGACATGTCGCAATGCTTCTGCATCCGAAATACCTATATTTCTCATCGCGGAATAAATTTGATAAAATTCCCCTTTTAGGTTACCAGAGAAAATCCCAGGATCATCTGAACCCAAGGAAACCATAATTGGAACATCTCCCTCATAAGCATACCCAGGAATTCCCATCCAACGCAATATATGATGCTCCTCGAATCTCTCATATTGACTGATTCTAACATTGCTACTTGGCAGCGTCTCAATAACGATTTTTCGAGCAAAAATATGTTTCATTAGAGACTGCTGCAATCTAATATAGATTTCATTATTAAATATATCATCTTCAGTTTCGACTTGCATTAGCGTCTCACTTCTACTCCATACCGCCATATTACTCTGCCACTCCCATAGTAGCGAAAATGCATCGTAGTCTTGCTCCTTAGCTTGCATCACCAATTTCGCCTCTTCGCGAAAGCCATCTGCAAATGACACATGCTTCCACGTCCATTCTGAATAACTGCAAGCATCTGAAACAAATCCGATATGCAAATCGCGCATTTTCATAGCACGCTCGAAAAGACTAATTGAAACTTCCCTTCTAAATATCTGCTGAACGAGCCGATTGACTTCTAGTTCTATTTTATAGGCGATAGATGCATCAACTGAAGAGGCTCGGAGAAGCTGCCATGCGGCTAGTAGGTCTAATAGTCTGTCTCCACACCTAAGATGCAAAGAACTAGGCATGCGGCTCAACCAAAGCGAAGGATTAATTCCAACTGCTGTTCCATGACCAATTCGTGCTCCGTCTCTAAGATCTAGAAACTCTATAGCTTCGAAAATATTTCTAATACCCGTAAGTAAGTGGGGGAAATCTTCGCCCACATGAAAACTTCGATGTCCAAGCCCTATACGAAGTGCCTGACGAAATACGCTAGCAAAAACTTCAGGAGCAGCATGCAATTCATTCGCTGCACCATCAACTCCCCGAACCCAACGATGCAATCTTGGATAATCTCCAAGAGTCTTACGCAGTTGTGCCATCTGCTTGTCCAACTTGCGACGCAACTGATAATGACGATATGGCCCGCCCTTTTTAAAATCCCAATCTTCCTTAATAAAATGCGCAACCAACGCCAGCTGCTGCCGCTTCGGCCACAGAATATTAGAATTCCTGCATATCAAGTCTAAAGCAGAAAGAGTACTTCGCAACGACCTTTTATCAAAACCAATTGGCCTTTCGCTATTAATTTGCAAATAAACAGCAAAATCCGACAATATATTATTTAGTAGAATAACATTCTCACTACTTTTGGATTTCGGAGCAAATCTCCCCTCTAAATAGTTGCTTTGACTAAATGTAGGGTTGACTCCATGCATATCAACAAATCGCTGAAGATAGCTTTTCTCTGCAACAGTTCGAAGCTCAGTGTGTGTTAATTTTTGGAATTGATCAAATCCATAAAATTCTTCACCTTGCACCATTAACGCACGATATTGATGTTGTATAAGCAAATAAAGATGCAGCATGCGATCCATTCGATGCGGCAAATTATGCATAGCGAGTAATTTAGTCAACCACGTCAACTCTTCTAACATCGTAGCACCGGCTGCACCATGTTGCAGATCAATAATTCTAGATCGCAAAGGGGCTGACTTTTTTCCTCGACTATTACCCAGATCAGATATGCATAGAGGAAAAATGGAATCATCTGTTTCTGGTTGCGCAACAAAGTAAACTAACCAGCTTCTCAATTCTCGAGCCAAAATCAGATCGCGTCGAAATCGAATTGGACTAAAGTCAGAATCATTAAGCGATGCCAACTCTTTTACTTTATCACTCGCTGAGCCGCGTTTAGCATTTTGCCATAGATTACTAAATTTCTTCACCTCCCGATCTGGATTTTCCAATGCACGCAGCCAGCACTGCTCTGCAAAGGTGCTTCCATTTAGATGCAAGTGACTCTCATGCAGTCCCTCACGGCTAATGTAATCTTCTACGGCGCCGTCGATTGGAGTAATACACGGAAGAGCATCCGGCAATGCATTTCCAATGGATGCTTGCATCCTCCCATCTGCTGTAACGTGACCACTCTGGTGTGCGTGGATCGCTTTAGCGGCTGCGATAATTGGAATTCCGCTTACACGACTCAGTACGCTTTGTTGCCATTCACCAAATAGCTCAAGACGTACTTGCACACGCCCGTGCTTGATACACAAATAGCGCTCAGACAACATCCGCAAAGATGTCGACGCAAGCTTTCCGTCTTGAAGCCCTTTATCCTGCGCAGCTTTAAATCCAATATCAAATACGTGATCAGGGAGTCGTGCTTGCCAAGAATGACTATTTAGATAAAGTTTTTGACGAAGATCAGTTCTCGATAATGCAAAATTCCAACGACTGTTTAATAAGTGCATTCGAATCAAATTACTTGTAAGCACACGACAACAAAGCAACGCCATCTGAGAAATTTGCATCATATTGTTTGGAATTATCCTGAAATAGTTGTCTTGCCAACAGTATTCCAAACAACTTCACTACATAGCATTTTTGCATCTAGAGTATCAAACCCATGAAACTCTTTTAATTTTACCGAGAGATTTTCAACGAATTCCCGGCTCTTTTCGTCACTCTTAATCAGTCCCAGTACTAATGGACATGACGCGATAATAAAAGTCAGGGGCGCCATGGAAACACTGAGGTTTAGACGAATCTCATTTTTCTCACCTTCAGGAATACTAAATTTTTCGATCACCACTCTACCTGAAGTTCTGGGATTATCCCTATTAAGTGCACTTCTGTTCAACTTCGCTCTACTAGAAAAATCTTCATCGTGATATAGATAATCCACCTCTTCTACCAAACAAGCATTTATTAATGCCCAAGCAAATAGCTCCATTGATCTACTGCATCGCCCTTCGGCGTGAAGATCTGCGCGCATGGCCGCAGATATATTATCAAGACTAAAGTATAACCTGTTCCATATTTTACCCAGCAACACCGCTGAGGCACGGAATTCTTTCTTTATAACTGCACATTGCTTCAACCACATAGAAATTGAATGACCAAGCATCATTCTTTTTTGATCATTCGAATGCTGACTGTACATACTAAAGTCAATATCTATCTCGTCCTCACGAACAAACGAATCACCCCAGTTAGGCATAGACACAGTGTGCACATTTTCAATTTTACTTAATATCTTAAATATCGAACTGTATATATCACTCACTCCATCTTCAGAGATGAGGTCACTAGGCATAGGAACTTCTATCTCTAACAGATTAGAAATTACGCCCAAAGTATTAAATATAGAAATATATCTTTGGGTATTATTTGATTTTTTTACAGCAGATTGACTATAAATTATTACAGGCAAAGAAGAATATGGATATTTATCCATAGCAGCGGTTATTTGTGCATCAAACGTGAACACGTCGCCTTTACGAGAAGTTCTAACCCCGACAACTCCTTGCCTTAACTGCATGCCTGAAGATGAATTAGCGTCGACAATTGCTGCTGTTGCATGCAGAGCCCAATTAAGGGCATTATCTTTACGACCAACAGATAAGTACTGCCTAACCTTTCTTTGCAGCAAATCATTTCCAACAGAATTAGAAATTTCTTTTGCAGACTGTCTGCGATGAGTTTTAGCAGAGAGCAAATTTAGAATGGTACTACTTCCAGCCATACTTACCATATATGTAATAGCTTTGGCTGGGTCGTTTTCACATAAACGAGCGACGTCTGCAGCAAGGGATACATTTGCATTTCGCAGAGTTTCGTCGCGTGATTGAGGACGCAGGTAGATTGCAGTATCGGGCTCTCCATCGATTTGACACAAATCAAATGCCGCACTTATCACTGCATGCAGATCACCTTCCGTGATACTTTCAACCTCTATATCATGCCTATAAAGACTAGTTAATGTTGTAGCACGCAATGCGGTAGCTGCAGCATCCCTAGCTGCGATTCCATCAGAGACCAACTGATAGTATGTAGATATAAGTTGAAAAACAGAACGTATAGGCAACTTCAAAACATGCTCATTGAATAAACTCAAATCTGTAGTATCTCTTAAATACAATCCATCTCTAGCAATATTCTCGACTGCTGCGATCAGCTGCATCTCCGTATTAGTTCCGGCTATTTTCAGAGAAAACGTTGCTCCTCCATCTTTTCGCATTCTTTCTAAAAGGGTGTATAAAGTCTTGAGCTGGGTACGTCTATGAATCGGAAAAAGCTTAAGCAAATACTGATCCTCTAAATGAGCAACCATTCGCGCCTGTTGCATTCTACGATCTTGATTAAGCCCTTTTTCATAAGTTGCAAAATCTTTTTGAAAATGATTCTGCACCAGCAGAGAATACATTTCCATATCGCCTGTGACAATTACAACCAGCCTAGGCATATCCAGATATTTACGTATGCACTCGAGCACTTCAATTGCATTGTGAAATTTAGTATCGGCATCATCAATTGCTAAAAGCAATGCTTGACAATTATACGCCTCACAAACCTGATCAATTGTCTCATGTAATATATGGCGCAGCTTTTGGCTATCTGCCGCCCTATCCAAACCATAATCAAGAAACAATTCGGGATCTAGTTCTTTAAGACTTTCAGCATCTGAAACAAAAAGATGTAATCCCCCAGCCATTTTCTTAAAATTTATTCTGAATTTTTCGTAACGCTCCTCCCATGCCCTCTCATACGGGGGATGATCCTCCATTAGCCGTTTTAGCTGCTTTAGAATATGCAGGAGAATTATTTCGCTAGCTTCAATTCGACTAGGATCAAGATACAATAAAGGTGCAATATTAATTTTTAAATGCGATCTTGTTTGATAACTATTCAAATTATCAAACACATAATTAAGAAAAGTGGATTTTCCAGCACCTCTCGTTCCATCTATGAAATAGGTTAATCCACTTCCAGCTGCATATCCTCGCTGACAGCTTGAACTACTATCAAATTTATTTTTTGTAGAATTTTCCAAATCCTTCTCAATTTGGAGACAAAGTGATTCAAATGCTTTCAGTTGAATTAATTCAGATGGAGAGCCAATCCGGGGATTCTGATTACTGAAGTTTAAATTGATCATACTAACGCTTTCTAACATAGAATTTTTGGTAGAGTCACCACCATCATAACGTTACTAATGGTATCTGTGAAGATACCCTATCCTAATTTATCTCCTTGAGCTATTTGAGCGTCATTTATAAAGTGCGGATCTTCCAACCATAAACGAGTTGTTTGCGGCAATGCATTCGCGGCCCCCCCACTCCCGCACCCCAACAAGGCAAACTCTGACGCCCACCCCCTCCCCCGCAGCCGCAGAATTTGCCCATGCTCGCTGCTTCTGCATCTGCCAACGCCCCACCCGCTGACGTCATCACCCTGACCGACAAAGGTCTGTACTGCGCGGCTGGGGATTTTTTTATTGATGCCTGGAAGCCGGTACACCGTACCTTTGTCACCCACGGCCACTCAGACCATGCCCATGTGGGGATGGGCAAGTACTACTGCAGCACGACCAGCGAGCCCATTCTTCGATGGCGTCTGGGGGAGCAGAACATCCATGCGCTGCCGTTTGGGCAGACGATCACGATGGGAGAGGTGCAGGTATCGCTGCACCCGGCGGGGCATATCCTCGGATCGGCCCAGGTGCGGGTGCAGCATGGCGATGCGGTGTGGGTGTTTACGGGCGACTTCAAGCGCGAGCCGGATCCAACCTGCGAGGCGTTTGAGCTGCTGCGCTGCGACACCCTGATTTGCGAGGCTACCTTTGCCTACCCGGTGTACGCCTGGCCCACGATGGCCCATGAGGTGGAGCGCATAGAGCGCTGGGTGGCGCATTGCAAGGAGCAAGGCAAGGCGGCAGTGCTGTATGCCTACAGCCTGGGCAAGGCCCAGCGGGTGCTGGCAGGTTTGGCTGGCAAGCTGGATGCGCCCGTGTTGCTGCATGGCGCTATGGCGCGCGGCACCGATATTTACCGGCAGGCGGGCATTGCGTTGGCCGCGACCGAGATGGTGGCCGATGTGCCCACCGATACCGACTTTGCTGGCCGCATGGTGCTGGCACCGCCTTCTGCGCAAGACTCTGCCTGGCTCAAGCGCTTTAAACAGGTGGAGCAAGGCTTTGCCTCGGGGTGGATGCTGCTGCGCGGCAACCGGCGGCGGCGCAATATGCAGCGCGGCTTTGTGATATCGGACCACGCCGATTGGCAGGAACTCGTCGACACGATTACCGAAAGCGGCGCCCAGCGGGTGCTGGCCACCCATGGCAATACCGATGCGCTGATCCCCTACTTGCAGAGCCTGGGCATACAGGCGGAGCGCCTGCGTACTGCCTATGGCGATGAAGAGGAGGCGGCCGAATGAACCGCTTTGTGGCGCTGTACCAGTTGCTGGACGAAGCCTCCGGCACGCGCGACCGGGAGCAGGCCCTGCAGCAGTACTTTGCCGGCGCCACTGCGGCCGAGGCGACCTGGGCCGTGTATGTGCTGAGTGGCGGCAAGGTGAACACCGGCAAGAACCGCCTGGCCACCACCACTGAGCTGCGCAGCTGGGTGAGCGAGCTGACCGCCTTGCCGCTGTGGCTGGTGGAAGAGAGCTACCGCCAGGTGGGCGATTTGGCGGAGACCTTGTCCTTGTTGGTGGCGGCCTGGCAAAAGCAAAGCGCCAACCACCCTGAGCTGGTGGCTGCGCCCGGCGCTGCCGTGGCCCCCGATGCCGATGCGCCCTGGCATGCCTCCTTGCTGGGCGCAACCTTTAAGACACCCGATAACGACAGCCGCCTGGATGAATGGACGGAGCAGTTTTTGCTGCCCCTGGTGGCCGCTGATGCCGAGCAGCGCAAGCGTGCGATCCAGCAGGCCTGGCAGCAGCTGGATACGCCTTCGCGACTGGTCTTCAACAAGCTGCTGACTGGATCGCTGCGCGCTGGCGTTAACAAGCGCAGCCTGCAAAACAGCCTGGCGCCGCTGGTGGGGATATCTGCCGCCGATATGGCGCACCGCATGGTGGGCGAATGGCGGCCCAGCGCCCAGGCCTATGAGGCCTTGATGGACCCGGAAACCAGCGCGCAGCTGCTGGACAAGCCCTACCCCTTCTACCTCGCCTCCCCACTGCCGCAAGAGCCAGAAGCCTTGGGCGACCCCAAGGACTGGCTGGCCGAATGGAAATGGGATGGCATACGGGTGCAGCTGGTGCGGCGCCAGGGACATGCACCTTATCTGTGGTCGCGTGGCGAGGAAAGGCTGGATGGCCGCTTTCCGGAGCTGGAGGCCGCCGCCGCGCTGCTACCGGGCGATATGGTGCTGGATGGCGAATTGCTCGCCTGGGACTATGAACAGAACAAGCCGCAGGGCTTTGTCGCGCTGCAAAGCCGCATTCAAAAGCGCAAGCCTTCGGCCAAGCTGATGCAGACCGTGCCGGCGCGCATATTGTTTTACGACCTGCTGGAATTTGAAGGCGAAGATCTGCGCGCCCAGCCGCTGCAGCAGCGCCGTGCCAAGCTGGAGCGGGTGATCGAGCAAGCGGCATTGCCCGCACTGGGCCTGTCACCCCAGTTGCCGTTTGATGACTGGGAGGCACTAGCCCCTTTGCGCAACACCGCTGCGGAACGCAACGCCGAAGGCCTGATGCTGAAGGCGCTGGCCTCCCCCTACAAGGAAGGCCGGCGCCGCGGCGATTGGTGGAAGTGGAAGGTGGACCCGTTCAGCATTGATGCCGTGCTGATCTATGCCCAAAGCGGCAGCGGCCGCCGCAGCACCTTGCACACCGACTACACCTTTGCCGTGTGGAGCGGCGATGCGCTGGTGCCTGTCGCCAAGGCCTATTCGGGCCTCACCGATGTGGAGATTTTGCGGCTGGACAAATGGATCCGCAGCCACACGGTAGAGCGCTTTGGGCCGGTGCGCTCGGTCACGCCCAGCCTCGTGTTTGAGATTGCCTTTGAAGGCGTGAACCGCTCTACCCGCCACAAATCCGGCGTGGCGGTGCGCTTTCCGCGCATCTTGCGTTGGCGTGAGGACAAGACCGCGCAAGACGCCGATCAACTGAGCGCCTTGCTGGAGTTGGCCGATGGCTGATCTGGGCCACAGCACAGCCCCCAGCGACCGCGCAATGCAGCGCGCGGCCAAGCGCTGGCGCGACTGGTTGAAGGAGCAGGACATAGGTGCGGCGATCTTCCAGCAGCAGGCCTGGCGCGCCTATGCCGAAGGGCACAGCGGATTGATATCGGCCCCCACCGGGCGAGGCAAGACTTTGGCGGCGCTGGGCGGGCCCTTGATGCAGGCGATGGCCGATGCCGAGACACCTGAAGGCCGCGCCAGCCATGGGCCACGCATGCTATGGGTAACGCCCTTGCGCGCCCTGGCCAGCGATACCCGCGAACGCATCACCGGCCCGGTAGCCGCCGTCCTTCCCCACTGGCAGGTGGCGATGCGCACAGGTGATGCCACATCGCGCGACAAGCGGCTGACCGATACCGGCAAGGCGCAGCTGGTGGTGATAACGCCTGAATCCCTCGCGCTGCTACTGAGCCATGAGCGCAGCCGCGAGCAGTTCAGCCAGCTGCGCTGCATTGTGGTGGATGAATGGCATGAGCTCTTGCCCAGCAAGCGCGGGGTATTGCTGCAGCTGAACCTGGCGCGCATCCAGGCGCTGGCACCGGGGGCACAGGTCTGGGGCCTGTCGGCGACGATTGGCAATCTGCAAGAGGCCAGCGATGTGCTGCTGAGCGCCTGGCAGGTCAAGGAGCCCGCGCTGGTCCAGGACATGCGGCCCAAGCCCTTCCATCTGCACAGCATCACGCCGCCGCTGGGCACGCGCATGCCCTGGGCGGGGCATTTGGGCCTGGCCAATTTGGGCGAGGTGGCCAAGCTGGTCTTCAGCGCGCCCAGCACCATTGTGTTTACCAACACCCGCGCGCAGGCCGAGCTGTGGCACACGGCGCTGGCGAGCATCTGGCCGGAAGATGCGGACACCTTGGCGATCCACCATGGCTCGCTGGACCAGGGCGTGCGCCAGTCGGTAGAGCAGCGCCTGCGCGCAGGCACCTTGCGCTGCGTGGTGGCAACCAGCAGCCTGGATTTGGGCGTGGACTTCCCGGCAGTCGAGCGCGTGATTCAGATTGGCGGGGCACGGTCTGTGGCGCGGATGGTGCAGCGCGCTGGCCGCGCCAAGCACCGGCCCGGTGCTGCCGTGCATGTGGAAGCGGTTGCCACCCAGGCGATGGACCTGGCCGAGTTTGCCGCCGTGCGCGAGCTGGCCGAGGCCCAGGTGTATGAGCGGCGCGAGCCCTTGCGCCTGTGCTTTGATGTGCTGAGCCAGCATGCGATGAGCGCGGCGCTGGCGGGGGGATTCAGGCCGCCGGAGCTGCTAGCGGAAGTAAGGCGCACTGCGGCCTTTCGTGATTTGAGCGATGCCCAGTGGCTAGCCGTGCTGGCCTTCCTGGAGCATGGCAGCGATTCGCTCGTGCAATACCCGCAGTACGAGCGCCTGCACTGTGCCGATGGCCTGTGCCAGCCAGCCAACACCGGCGTGGTGCGCATGCACCGCATGTCGATCGGCACCATCACCGCGCATGGCGCAGTCAATGTGCAGTACCTGCGCGGCGCGCGGCTGGGCTCGGTCGAAGAGGCGTTTATCGCGCGCCTGAACGCTGGCGATGTGTTTAACTTTGCCGGCCGCAGCCTGGTGCTGGTGCGGCTGGAGAACAGCACCGCCTGGGTGCGCCGCAGTGCCCAGGTGGGCCTGCTGACGCCGGCCTGGGCCGGCTCGCTGATGCCGATGTCCTCATCCCTGGGCGAACGTATGCAGCAGCTGCTGAGCCAAGCTGCCGCCAGCCCTGCCGCCGATGACGCGCCGCACGCCCGCGAGCTGCAATGGCTGCAGCCCTTGCTGCAGCTGCAAAGCCAGCGCTCACTGGTGCCGGGTGCGGGCCAACTGCTGATCGAGCAGGTGGGCCAAACCCAAGCCCCCCAGGCGGGCAAGGCGGCGCCGCTGTTTGTCTATCCTTTTGCCGGCCGTGTCGCGCACGAGGGGTTGGCGGTGCTGATTGCCACGCGCTTGGCGCACTTGCAAGCCAACACCTTTGCCTGGGCCTGCAATGAGATTGGGCTGATGGTCCAGCCCACCCTGCCCATCGATGCGAATGCGGTGGACTGGGCGGAGATCTTCAAGCAGGACGGGCTTGACACCGACCTGCGCTCAGCGGTGAACTTTAGCGAGCTGGCGCGCAAGCGTTTCAAGGAAATTGCGCAGATTGCGGGCCTGGTGCAGTCCAAGGTGCCGGGCAAGAAAAGCCGCGCCAGCGATAGGCAATTGCAGGTCTCGGCCAGCCTGCTGTTTGATGTGCTGAGCAAGTACGACCCCGAGCACCTGCTGCTGCGCCAGGCACGGCAAGAGGCGCTGGACCAGGAGCTGCACCTGCCAACGATGCAAAGGCTGCTGGCCAGCATTGCGGCGCGGCAAATCGCATTGCGCTTTCCGGCCAAACACACGCCGTTTTCGTTTGGGCTGTGGGCCGAGAGCTTTCGCGGCCAGCTCAGCAATGAGACCTGGCAAAACAAGGTGCGCCGCATGGCTGAGCAGCAAGAACGGCAAGCCAGGGGCGAACCCGCACCAGGCCCATCACGCTCAGCTCGCGCACCACGAACACCACGACCGGGCGACCCGCGTAAGGGCGCGCCACCTCAGCGCGCGCAACACCCAGGCAGCCCTAACAAGGCTGCAGCCAAGGCGACCTCCAAGCAGGCCGCCCCCCGCAAGGGCACACGCAGCACCCCGCAGCGCTCGCCCCAACCACAGGACACCCACTAATGGCAGGTACGCAATCGGCACCGCTTTTCTCCCCCATCCAACTGTCGCCATCGCCCCAGGACCATGTCGCGGCCAGCATCGCCGGCATGGAGTTTCTGGTGTTAACTGAGCGCGCATTGTTCTGGCCCCAGGAAAGCCTGCTGATCATTGCCGACCTGCACCTGGGCAAGAGCGATATCTTCCGCCGCCGAGGCGTGGCCGTGCCGCTGGAAGTGCAACGGCAAGACCTGCTGCGCCTGCACCAGATTCTGCAAAAGTGGCAGCCCCAGGAGCTGGTGATTCTGGGCGACTTTGTGCATGGCCGCTTTATTGGTGAAGACACCTTTCAGCTCTGGCAAAACCTGCGCCGCGCCAACCTCAAAACCCGCTTTAGCCTGACGCGCGGCAACCATGACCGCTACCTGCAGACCGAGGCCCTGCTGCTCGATGACGTGCACACGCACCTGGCACGCAACCAGGTGCTGATGAGCCACGAGCCCATGGGCCCGGGTGTGCACCACTTTGCGCTCAATATCCACGGCCATGTGCACCCGGCCATGCGCGTGCCGCAGCTGCGCCAGCGCCTGCCCTGCCTGGCCTACTCGGCCCCCTACCTGAACCTGCCGGCGTTTTCGGAGTTCACAGGCTCGGGGCCGATGGCTGTGCAGCCGCTGCATGCCTGGCTGTTTGCTGGCGAAGGCACGGCGCCGATTGCGGTGTATTGATGGAGCTTTGCTGATCGCCAGCTTGCGCTCTCCCTGTCTCAGACGGTCACTGCATTCCTGCTGCCACAACGCCAAAAACCAAGCCTGGTGCGCCTTTGCGCAGATTGGCTGATGGCGCTAACAGCGAAGCGCGCACGGTCTGGCCCGCGTTTGGACTACAAACTTTTTGGGGGCCAAAAGCAGAATAAAGGCGTCATCTAACAAGGAATAGCCATGGTCACCACATATGTAGAGGAAGAGCGCGTCGTCACCGGCGGCGCAGTGCCGCGCGCATTAGCGGGCAGCAGCGAAAGTGCGGTCTCCTGGGCCGCCATTTTTGCGGGCGCATTGGCAGCAGCGGTGCTGTCGTTGTTGCTGTTCATGCTGGGCATCGGCCTGGGCCTGTCGTCGGTCTCGGTCTGGTCCGGTCGCGGCGCCGATGGCGAGACGATTGGCTGGGGCGCAGTTGCCTGGCTGGCATTTACACAGCTGGCCTCGGCCGGTGTGGGTGGCTATATTGCTGGCCGTCTGCGCACCAAGTGGCAGGGCGTGCACACCGATGAGGTGTACTTCCGTGACACCGCCCATGGCTTTCTGTCCTGGGCGCTGGCGACCATGCTGATGGTGGCGATTGCCGGCTCGATGGCCGGTGCTGCGATCTCCGGCACGGCCAGGGCCGCCGGTGCTGTGGTCAGCGGCGCAGCCCAAGTGGTGGGCGGTGCAGCCAGTGGTGCCACCGGCGTGATCGGCGGTGCAGCTTCCGCCGCGCTGACCGGCGCTGCTGGCGTGACCGCTGGCAAGGCCAATGAGCCAGGTTCGGACCTGAACTACTGGATCAACAGCCTGCTGCGCCAAGGTGGCCCTACCGAGCAGCAAAAGCAGGACATGAAGGACGGCGCGCAAAACGTTGCCCAAAAGGCCCGCTCCGCTGCCGATGATGCCAGCGAGATGAGCAGCGTCTTCATGCATTCGCTGCAAGCTGGTTCGCTGTCGAACGACGACCGCCAGTACCTGGGCCGCCTGGTGGCACAACGCACCGACATGAGCCAGGAAGAGTCCGAGAAGAAGGTGCAAGCCACCTACGACCAGGTCAAGCAACAGATCGACAAGGCCAAGCAAGCCGCCCAAGACGCGGAAGCCAAGGCCAAACAAGCGGCCGAGCAAGCCCGCAAGGCCACCGCTTATTCGCTGATGTGGATGTTTGTGGTGCTGCTGATTGGTGCCTTTGTGGGCAGCCTGTCTGCCACCTTTGGCGGCCGCCAGCGCGACGCTTAACTGACCATCCATTCCACCTGAAACAACCTTTGCCTGCGGGCAGACCTAGAAAGGAAACACCATGCGATCCATCCTGCTTTGGCTGATTGGCGTGCCAATCCCGATCATCATTCTGATTGCCATCTTCTTCCATTAAGAAGATCGCTCCCCTAGCACCCAGGCCGCTCGATGAGCGGCCTTTTTGCGTTCGCCTGCGGCATCGGAGAAAACAGGCCGCCACCTCAGCCTACGCATACAGCCAAGCCCTCCAAACGCCTACAAGCGCGGCCTGGTGCAACTGTCATCCTTAGTGGTTCCAGCCCACCGGCTGACCACAACGCCAACCCCACGGAGATCCACGATGACCACTCGCAAATCGACCTCGTCCGCAGCAAAGACCCAAGGCAACGCAGGCGAGCTCCATGAGCAGGCCGGTGACGGCCACCCAGTGATGACGACGCAGCAAGGCATTCCGGTATCGGACAACCAGAACTCGCTGCGGGCCTACAACCGCGGCCCCACCCTGCTGGAAGACTTTGTGCTGCGTGAAAAGATCACGCACTTTGACCATGAGCGCATTCCAGAGCGCATCGTGCATGCACGCGGCACGGCAGCGCATGGCTACTTTGAGCTGAGCCACTCGCTGAAGAAATACACAACGGCCAGGGTGCTGACCGAAGTGGGCAAGAAGGTGCCGATCTTTGTGCGCATGTCCACTGTGGCAGGCGGCGCCGGCTCGGTCGATACGCCGCGTGATGTGCGTGGCTTTGCGATCAAGCTCTACACCGAGGAAGGCAACTGGGACCTGGTGGGCAACAACATTCCGGTGTTCTTTATCCAGGACGCGATGAAGTTCCCCGACCTGGTGCATGCCGTCAAGATGGAGCCGGACCGTGGCTTCCCGCAGGCGGCTTCTGCGCATGACACCTTCTGGGATTTCATCTCGCTGATGCCCGAGTCGATGCACATGATCATGTGGGCGATGAGCGACCGCGCCATCCCGCGCAGCCTGCGCACCATCGAAGGCTTTGGCGTGCACAGCTTTCGCCTCATCAACGACAAGGGCGAGAGCACCTTTGTGAAATTCCACTGGCGGCCCCAGCTGGGCATCCAGTCCACCGTCTGGGACGAGGCCGCCAAGCTGCAGTCTGCCGACAACGACTACCACCGCCGTGACCTGTTCGAGGCGATTGAAGCCGGCCATGCGCCTGCCTGGGACTTGTTTGTGCAGCTGTTCACGCAGGAAGAGGCCGATGCCCTGCCCTATGACCACCTGGACCCAACCAAGATCATTCCGGAAGAGGTGATTCCGCTCACCAAGATCGGCAGCTTTACCCTGGACCGCTGGCCGGACAACTTTTTTGCCGAAACCGAGCAGGTCGCCTTCTGCCCGGCCAATGTGCCGCCAGGCATTGATTTCTCCAACGATCCGCTGCTGCAAGGCCGCTTGTTCTCGTACCTGGACACGCAGCTGTCGCGCCTGGGCGGGCCGAACTTTACCCAGATCCCCGTGAATGCGCCCAAGTGCCCGTTTGCGCATACCCAGCGCGATGGCCATATGCAAACCCAGGTGCCCAAGGGACGTGTGGCGTATGAGCCATCGAGCCTGGACCCGAACTCACCCCGCGAATCGCGCGCCCAGGGCTTCCGCTCGTTTGCGCAGCCGTCCGAGGCCGAGGCCAAGAGCCGCATCCGCCCCGAAAGCTTTGCTGACCACTACAGCCAGGCGCGCCTGTTCTACACCAGCCAAAGCGCACTGGAGCAAGCCCATATCGCCAGCGCCCTGGTGTTTGAGCTGTCCAAGGTGCAGACGCCCCATGTGCGTGAAGCCGTGGTCGCCCATTTGCTGGTGATTGACAACGACCTGGGCAAGCGCGTGGCCAAGGGCCTGGGCCTGGCTGCGCTGCCCAAACCGGCCAAGCCAGCGGTGCCCGTGCAAGACCTGCCGCCCAGCCCTGCGCTGCGCATCATCGACCGCATGAAGCGGACCCTGGAAGGCCGCTGTGTGGCGATTTTGGTGGACGATGGCTCCAACGCCGAGAATGTGGCTGCGCTGCAAAAGGCCATCCTCGCCGAGAAGGCCATGGTCAAGATCATCGCCCCCAAGATTGGTGGCGCGACCTTGAGCGATGGCAAGCACATCGCCGCCGACGCACAGCTGGCCGGCGCGCCATCGGCGCAGTTCGATGCGGTCGCCTCGGTGATCCCGATGGCATCGGGCGAGATGCTGAGCAAGGACAGCGCCGCACAGGACTGGTTCCGCGATGCCTTTGGGCACCTGAAGGCGATTGCCGCTTGCAAGGCCACGCATCTGATCCTGGATGCCGCTGGCGTAAAGCCCGATGAAGGCGTGTTTGAGCCCAAGGATGTGGCCGGCTTTATCAAAGGTGCGAAGTCGCGCTTTTGGGATCGCGAGCCCAAGGTGCGGACCTTGGCTTGATGGCCAGTTTTAGGGGGCCGCCGAGGGGCCCATGACGCCCCACCACCAGGCGCTGCAGTGAAAGCTGCAGCGCCTTTTTTGCATCCATATCCAGCAAGCACTGGCCGATTCGCGCCCGTCCACTGGTCTTGCCCGGGCCAATAAAAAACCCTGCACCGCCTCGGGAAAGTACCGCGCAGAGCCGCAGCAAGGCAATGCTATGATCCCGCAAAATTTGTATGATAACCATACCAGTCTCCCGAGGTTTTAGGGTCTCAGGAGTTCTTCTAACGAGTCAACGAGACAAGTCCTTCCTATGACGACCATTGCCCTTCTGAGCATTGCGGGCGCCAGCATTGCTGCGCTGTTGCTGCTCATCATCCGATTTGAAGTCCATGCCTTTGTGGCGCTGATGCTGGTAAGCCTGCTGGTGGCGCTGGCAACCGGCATACCGCTAGCCGAGATCATCCCCACCCTGATATCCGGCATGGGCGGCACCTTGGGGTCGGTGGCGATCCTGGTGGCGCTGGGGGCGATGCTGGGGCGGATGATCGAGGTATCCGGCGGAGCCAATACCTTGGCACAGCGCTTTAGCCAACTGCTGGGCCCCAAGCGGGTGCCTGCGGCGCTGACGGCCGCCGCGCTGGTGCTGTCGATACCGGTGTTCTTTGATGTGGGCTTCATCATCCTGATCCCCATCATCTATGGCTTTTGCAAGGCGGGTGGCGTGAGCCCCATCAAGTACGGGCTGCCGGTGGCTGGCATCATGCTGGCCACCCATGTGGTGGTGCCACCGCACCCGGGCATTGTGGGCGGCGCGGCCGTGCTCTCGGCCGATGTAGGCTGGATCACGCTGATCGGTCTGGGCATCTGCATTCCGCTGGCCTTTGTCGCCCAGTGGGTGGGCGGCTATTTGAACCGCCGCCACTACGCGATGCAGCCGGAAGCCGAAGCGCAGTTCCGCAACTTTGGCAGCGGTGATGCCGCCGATGCGCCTGCCGCCAAGCTGCCCGGCGTGGGAGCGGTATTGACCCTGATCCTGGCCCCACTGGCGCTCATCATGCTGGGCACGACCGCCGCGACCATGCTGCCCAAGGGCGACGCGATGCGTGATTTTCTGGCCTTTACCGGCGCACCGGTGTTTGCGCTGATGGTAGCGATTGGCCTGGCCTTTGTGCTGCTGGTGCGCCCCTTGGGCTGGACGCGCAAGCGCACCAACGAGGTGATGGAATCGGCGCTGCCCGCAGCGGCCACGGTGATTTTGGTAACCGGCGCCGGTGGCGTGTTTGCCAAGGTGCTGACGGTGAGCGGCATTGGCACCGCGCTGTCGCAGGCGCTGGCGGGCACGGGGCTGCCATTGATTTTGCTGGGCTTCATCATCTCGCTGGCGCTGCGCGCAGCGCAGGGCTCGGCAACAGTCGCCATTCTCACCACCTGCGGCCTGCTGGCCGAAAGCATCCACAGCGGCGGCTACAGCGCGGTGCAGGTCGCCGTGCTGACCGTCGCCATCGGCTTTGGCGGCCTGGGGCTGTCGCATGTCAATGACTCGGGCTTCTGGATTGTGACCCGCTACCTGGGCCTGAGCGTGGCCGATGGCCTGCGCAGCTGGACGGTGCTGACAACGGTGCTGGGCCTGGCCGGCTTTGCGCTGACCTGCCTGGTCTGGGCGCTGGTGGCCTGATCCGCTGCCTGGCTTGCCGCTTGGCTATTTGTCACTTGCATTCTTGTGCGCCGGCCCCCGGCCGGGCATTCTCTATCTCTGATTCACGGGAGCATCTCCAATGACTACACAACAGCAAGGCGCCAAGGTGGGCGTCATCGGCCTGGGCGCCATGGGCCTGGGCATTGCCCAAACCTTGCGCAACCGGGGCTACCAGGTCCATGTCTGTGATGTGCGCCCGGGGGCGGCGGCCGACTTTGCCAGCGCTGGCGGTGTGGCCTGCGCCCACCCGGCCGAGCTGGCGGCGCAAGTGGATGTAGTGGTGTCGGTCGTCGTCAACGCTGCGCAGACCGAGGCCGTGCTGTTTGGCGAGCATGGCGCCGCTGCAGCGATGCGCCCCGGCAGCACCTTTGTGATGTGCTCCACCGTGGACCCGAACTGGTCGATCTCGCTGGAGGCACGCCTGGCCCAGAGCGGCGTGCTGTATGTCGATGGCCCCATCTCCGGCGGCGCGGCCAAGGCAGCGGCCGGCCAGATGACGATGATGACCTCGGCCACGCCAGCGGCCTACGCAGCAGCGGGCGATGTGCTCGATGCGATGGCTGGCAAGGTCTACCGCCTGGGCGACAAGGCCGGCGCGGGCAGCAAGGTCAAGATCATCAACCAGCTGCTGGCCGGTGTCCACATTGCCGCTGCGGCCGAGGCCATGGCCTTGGGCCTGCGCGAAGGGGTGGATGCTGCGGCGATCTACGAGGTCATCACCCACAGCGCCGGCAACAGCTGGATGTTTGAAAACCGCATGGCCCATGTGCTGGCGGGTGACTACACGCCGCTGTCGGCCGTCGATATCTTTGTAAAGGACCTGGGCCTGGTGCTGGATACGGCACGCGCCAGCAAGTTTCCGCTGCCGCTGGCGGCCACCGCGCACCAGATGTTCATGCAGGCATCGACTGCCGGCTACGCCAAGGAAGATGACAGCGCGGTGATCAAGATCTTCCCCGGCATTACCCTGCCCCAAGCCGCCAACGACGGAGGCCTGCGATGAGCGGGGCCGCGTTGAAGCTGGGCTGCATTGCCGATGACTTTACCGGCGCCACTGACCTGGCCAACAACCTGGTGCGCGCCGGCATGCGCGTGGTGCAGACCATTGGCGTGCCTACGGGCCCGCTCGATACCGAGGTGGATGCCGTGGTGGTGGCCCTCAAGTCGCGCACCATCCCCGCTGACCAGGCCATTGCCCAGTCGCTCGATGCCCTGCGCTGGCTGCAGGGCCAGGGCGCGCAGCAGATCTATTTCAAGTACTGCTCCACCTTTGACAGCACGCCCACCGGCAATATCGGCCCGGTGACGGAGGCCTTGATGGATGCGCTGGGCAGCGATTTCAGCATTGCCACCCCGGCCTTTCCAGACAACAAGCGCACGGTCTTCAAAGGCTATCTTTTTGCCGGCGATGTGCTGCTGAACGAGAGCGGCATGCAGAACCACCCGCTGACCCCCATGACCGACCCCAACCTGGTGCGCGTGCTGCAGTCGCAGACCCGGCGCAAGGTGGGCTTGATCGACCACAGCGTGGTGGCCCAGGGCGCAGACGCCATCCGCAGCCGCATTGCGGCGCTGAAGGCCGACGGCGTGGGCATTGCGATTGTCGATGCGGTATCGAACGATGACCTGCTGCGCATGGGCCCGGCGCTGGCGGATCTGCCGCTGGTGACCGCCGGCTCGGGCGTCGCCATTGCGCTGCCCGCCAACTTTGGCCTGCAACCCAGCAACCAGGCTGCCGCCTTGCCAGCGGCCAGTGGGCTGCAAGCGGTGGTGTCCGGCAGTTGCTCGGTAGCGACCAATGCCCAGGTGGCGCACTTTATCGCCAGCGGCCGCCAGGCGCTTGCGATTGCGCCGCTGCGCATGGCCGCTGGTGATGCGGTCGTGCGCGAGGCGCTGGACTGGGCCCGCCCGCATCTGGCGAGCGGCCCGGTGCTGGTCTACTCCACCGCCGAGCCCGATGCGGTGCGCAGCATCCAGGCCCAGCTGGGCGTGGAGCAGGCGGGGGCCTTGGTCGAGCAAACCCTGGCCGCGATTGCGCGCGGCCTGGTGGAGCTGGGCGTGCGCCAGCTGGTGGTGGCCGGTGGCGAAACATCAGGCGCCTGCGTGCAGGCGCTGGGCATTGCACAGATGCGCATTGGTGGCCAGATTGACCCGGGTGTGCCCTGGTGCCATGCGGCCAGCCCGGCAGCACCGGAGGGCTTGCACATCGCGCTCAAATCGGGCAACTTTGGCAGCACCGATTTCTTCACCAAAGCATTCACCTCCTTGCAAGGCTGACAACCATGGTCTTTATGGATGAATCCAGCGCCCGCGCCGAGATCTGCCGGGTCGGCGCATCGCTGTACCAGCGCGGCTATGTGCATGCCAGCGCCGGCAATATCAGCGTGCGCCTGGCCGATGGCTACCTAATCACGCCCACCGATGCCAGCCTGGGCCAGTTGCAGCCCGAGCGCCTGGCCAAGCTCGATCTGCAAGGCCAGCAACTGAGCGGTGACCGCGCCAGCAAGACCATCGTGCTGCACCGGCGCATTTACGAGGCCAGCGCCAACACGCCCACACCCGCCGGCTGCGTGATCCACACCCACAGCCGCCAGCTGGTCGCCTGCTCGCTGCAAGCCACTGCCGTGCCGGGCGTGGCGCCCGCTGCCGAGCTGCTGCCGGCGTTGACGCCCTACTTTGTGATGAAGGTGGGCCGTGTGCCGCATATCCCCTACCACCGCCCCGGCTCGCCCGATGCGGCGCAGGCCGTGGCCGAGGCGATTGCGCAGTACGCGGCAGCAGGCCGGCCGATCCGCGCGGTGATGCTGGCACGCCTGGGCCCCAATGTCTGGCACGAAAGCCCGGCTGCGGCCATGGCCGCACTGGAAGAGCTGGAAGAAACGGCCCTGCTCTGGAACCAATGCCGCGCACAGCCGCCCGCGCCGCTAACGGATGCCCAGATTGACGAGCTGCGCCAGAGCTTTGGCGCCCACTGGTAAAACCACCTCCCGGCCTGCCGCACGCTGATCGCCTGCTTGCCGGCCGCTTCAATTTTTGGAAAGCACCCCATGCCCCGTTTTGCTGCCAACCTGTCCATGCTCTACAACGACCTGGACTTTCTGGACCGCTTTTCCGCCGCCGCCCGCGATGGCTTTACTGCCGTCGAGTACCTCTTCCCCTACGCCTACGCGCCCGAGCAACTGGCAGCCTTGCTGCAGCAGCAGGGCCTGCAGCAGGTGCTGTTCAATGCACCGCCGGGCGACTGGGACCGGGGCGAGCGCGGCATTGCCTGCATCCCTGGGCGTGAGGCCGAGTTCCGCGACGGCATTGCGCAGGCGCTGCGCTATGCCAAGGCGTTGCAATGCCCACGCCTGCATGTGATGGCCGGCCTGGTGCCTGCGGGCGCAGATGCCGCTACCGTGCGTGCCACCTATATTGCCAATATCCGCCATGCGGCCGAGCAGGCAGCGGCGCAGGGTGTGCGCATTCTGCTGGAACCCATCAATGGCCGCGATATGCCCGGCTTCTTCCTGAGCCGCCAGGACCAGGCCCATGCACTGGTCGCAGAGATGGGCGCCGCCAATGTGCAGGTGCAGATGGACCTGTACCACTGCCAGATCGTCGAAGGTGACCTGGCGATGAAGATCCGCCAGTACCTACCCACCGGCCAGGTCGGCCATATCCAGATTGCTGGCGTGCCCGAACGCCATGAGCCCGATGTGGGCGAGCTGAACTACCCCTATCTGTTTGCGCTGCTGGACCGCCTGGGCTGGGACGGCTGGATTGGCTGCGAGTACAAGCCCGCGCGCGGCGCAGCGCCCCATGCCACCAGCGATGGCCTGGGCTGGCTCAAGCCCTATCTGGCAAAGGCTGAGTAAGCGGCTACACGCACCGCCATGGTGGATGGAGTGCCCTAGAATCCCCTCATCCCTCTTTAGCCGCAGGCCCACCAGCCCGCCGCCCTGCGATGCGAACACCAGCGACCGAATCCTTTTTGCAGCGGGTGCGCCAGCACCTGCAGGCACTGCCGGCCACCGAGCGGCAACTGGCCGACTTTGTGCTGGAGTTCCCCGGTGAGCTGGCCAGCTACGCCGGCAATGAGCTGGCCCAGCTGGCGAGGGTGTCGCCCTCGACGGTAAGCCGCTTTATCCGGCGCCTGGGCTATGAGAACTACGAAGAAGCGCGCCGCCAGGTGCGCGAGGACAAGCAAAGCGGCTCGCCGCTGTTCCAGTCGGCCACCGAGGCTTTTCAGCGCGGGCAGATGCTGGCAACCCACCGCGAGCGCTCGCTCGCCAACCTGATCAACACCCTGGACCAGCTCAGTGAGCCGCAGCTGAGCGAGATCGTGCAGGCCATCATCGCTGCGCGCCAGGTGCTCATCTTTGGCAGCCGCAGCAGCCACGCGTTTGCGCAGTACCTGCGCTGGCAGATCATCCAGGTGGTGCCCCAGGTCATCAGCCTGCCCGGCCCGGGCGAGACCCTGGCCGAGTACACCGCCCACCTCAGCCAAAACGATTGCGTCATCGTCTTTGGCATGCGCCGCCAGACCCGCCAGATGGCCGCACTGCTGGCCAGCGCCAGCAAGGCCGGGGCCTCGGTGCTGCTGGTCAGCGACCAGGCCTCCCCCCACTATGCCGCGGCCACCTGGTCCATCCAGTGCGACTGCCTTGGCCCAGGCCTGTTGGACAACCATGTGGCCGTGATGGCCGTCTGCGACCTGCTGGCCACGATGGTGCTGGAGGGTGCGGGAGCGCCAGGGCGCAAGCGCCTGGCGGCCATTGAGCAGCAGCATGAGCAGCACCTGGAGTTTTGATGCTGGCTGGGCTGCACTGGCGCGATGCAGGCCCGCTGCCCAACCAGTGATCGATGAAAGTCGGGCGACGACAGCCACCATCGGACGCTCGCGACCGCCTACTCGACATTCGACTGACAGGCCGCAAGCCAAAGAAACGTATGCATCAAAAGATCACACTCGACGTCCGATATGACCAGCCGCAAGAGATGTGGGCCGCGGTATTGGACGCCTACGGAGCCATGCCGGGATGGATTGAATCAGACGATTTTCCGCATTGGTTCGGATCTGAAGGTGATGCGAAGTATGTGACGGCGTCCGTGGAGCCCAGTGGGATCGTTTTTGAGGGAGAAATGGAGAGCCGCGAATGGGAGCAATGGGTCGCTCAGCTTTGTGCTCAACTCTCGACTGCCCTGGGTCGCCCCGTTCGAGACGCAGAGGACTAACCAAGGGTCTTGATTAAAGTTGGGCAACGCCTGCAATGGTCGGTCGGCGACCATGATAGATGGGCCAGGAATCGCTAACCGGATTTGGATCACAATCTGATTCAAATCGGACTGCCACTTCAAACCGGAATATCCATGCCCGAGTTCTTGCTCTGCCGTGTTGAAGATACGTTTCTTGTGTCTGGGCGCGGCCTCATCATTGCTCCCGGCTTTCCCGCCTCCGCCTATCGATTCGATGCCAACCAGCAGGTTCGCGTTGTCCGACCAGACAGCGAGAACCTTGAATGCAGCGCTGTCTTCCAAATTCCATTCCAGACGCCACCAGCGAAAGTGCTCAGTTTCTTTTGCACGCTACCTGCAGCTACCAAGCAGAGTGTCCCGATTGGCAGTGAAATTTGGCTGCTGGGGAGGAACGAGAGCGATGTGAAACTGACTGCAGATGCCTGACGGCTGTGGATTCAACTGGTCATGATAGACAACAATAAACAAACTTTCGATGATGCCAAGATCGCCCGCCTCTGCCTCGCTTATATCGAGCGGGCCTCCATGAAGCAGGATATTTGGGCCCACACAATACTATCCAGAGTTGACCCTCGTATTCCCCACCAATATCAACTCGAACCCGGCGAATTGCCGATCGTGTCGTCCTATATTTCGTCAACGAGCTGGTCCATTTTGACGTCACGCATGGTGGCCGGGAAGTATTTAACCCAGACAATTAAGGTCGCAACAAGGGATATACAGTCTGTCGATTTCGGCGCCTTTAAGGAAGACTCGGTCGGAGTAATGATCCTGAGCACGGGTGACTCAGAGGAGATGAGGCTGCAGTATGAAGCCGGCGCTGCTTCAATGGCGGCCATCCACTATTTTCAATTTTGGCAGCGCAAGGTGCCATACCTACACCTCCTTATAGGTTAGGAGTGATTGAGACGATCCCGCCCGAGGCCAGATGTCTGCTTTGGAACGAACTGAACTTCGGCTTTGGAGCGTTTAGAGCCAGCCACAAGCGACATCGTCCCAGTCCCATCAACACTTCCACTTTGTAGATCGGCCGCTGCAACGCTGGCGCATGGAGTATTTGTGCCCTGGCGCCCTCAGCCCTCTCCCTATTGGTCTCAGCCCCTATCGCCACAGCTACCTACGCAGCCCATCAGCTGCCGGGCCTACCTTAACGTCCCCACCGCCCTGATCCCCAACGCCACCATGGATGGCACGTTGCTTGCTATAGCCTGCTTGGTGCATGAAATTTTAATTTCACATGCACCATATTAGTGAAATACCTATACCAAACTTCGATGAACTGCCCAACACTGGCGCAGCGATCCGAATCGAGCAAGTACGACTCTTCTCAAGGAGCTTTCAATGGCTGGTGGACCTGCACTTTCCTCTGCACCCGACTCTCCCAAGGTGGCCGAACTCGACCAGGCCCTGGACAAGATTGGGGTGACCCGCTCGCACCACACGATCATCTTTTTGATCCTGATTGGCTGCCTGTTTGACAGCTTTGAGCAGAACGCGGTCGGCATCATCGGGCCCATGCTCAAGGAGCAATGGGGGTTGACGGCGTCGGACATCGGCATGCTCAACTCGGTGACCTTTGCCTGCGCGGCGATTGGCCGCATTGTCTCGGGCTATATCGCAGACCGCTATGGCCGCCGCGTGATGCTGACGGTGGACCTGCTGCTGTTCACCATTGGTGCGGGCATCTGCGCGATGGCGCCCAATCTGGCGGTGATGGCGCTGGGCCGCGCGGTGGTGGGCTTTGGCCTGGGGGGTGAGATTGCGATTGCGGTCACCATGCTGTCGGAGTTCTGCTCGTCCAAGTTCCGGGGCACAGCAGTGGGCCTGGTGAATGTGGGCGCGGGCGGGCTGGGCAATTTTCTGGCACCGGCCTTTGGCCTCTTGGTGTTCTGGATCTTCCCTGGGGACAACGGCTGGCGCTGGCTCTTTGTCTGCCTGATGGTGCCGGCGCTGCTGGCTGCGTTCTACCGCCGCTATATCCCCGAGACACCGCGCTTTCTGCTGTCGCAAGGCCGCATTGCCGAGACCAATGCGGTGCTGACGCGCCTGGCATCGGGCAAGCTGGCGGGCGCCGCGCAAGCCGCCCACCCCTATATCAGCGATGACGGCGCCAGCACCACGGCGGCCAAGATCAAGGTGCGCATCACCGAGATTTTCCGGGGCGCGCTGGGCCGCCGCACCGTGCCGCTGTGCATCACCATTTGGATGACCTATGGCGCGCAGATTTCGGTGCTGACCTTGATGCCGACGATTCTGGTGGGCCTGGGCTACAGCATGTCCAAGAGCCTGCTGTTCACGATGGTGATGCAAAGCGGAAGCCTGTTGGGCGCGATTGCGGCCTCGGCGCTGGGCTTTCACTTTCCGCGCAAACGCGTGCTGACCGCCGGCGCCATCTGCGCCTGCTTGGCGGCGCTCACGATTGGCTTTGCCGCCAAGAGCATTGTGGTGCTGCTGATTGCTGGGGCTACCTTCCAGTTCTTTGTGCTGCTGCTCAACACTACTATCTGGATCTATGCGCCCGAGCTCTACCCCACCCGTGTGCGCGCCTTTGGCACCCCCTTCATCCTGGCCACCGGCACGGCCGCCGGTGCGCTGATGCCGCTGGTAGCAGGCCGTCTGTTTGATGGTTTTGGCCTGGGCGGCGTGTTTGGCCTGGCCGCTGCGATGTACCTGATTTTCATCATCAGCGTGCAATGTGTGCCCGAGACCTATGGCCGTTCCCCCGATGCCGAACCCCTGGCTGGCACACCTGCCACGGCCCAATCCTAGTTTTGCTGCATGCCCAAAATCCTGCTGATCAACCCCAATGCTTCCGAGGCCACCACCACGATGATGGCCGACATTGCCCAGCGCTCGGCACCCGCGCAGTGGCAGATTCTGCCCCGCACCGCCGGCAAGGGCCCCTCGATGATCGTCAACGCGACCGAGCTGGCACAAGCCGCGCTGGAGGTGGAAGACTGCTGGCGCGAGGCGCCCAGCGACTGCGCCGGTGTCATCATCAGCGCCTTTGGCGACCCGGGGCTGGAGCGGCTGCGGGCCTTGAGCGCCGTGCCCGTCGTCGGCATTGCCGAGGCCTCGATGCTGGAGGCCGCCAGCGGCGGGCGGCGCTTTGGCGTGGCCACCGTCACCCCCGATTTGGTGGAGCCGATTGCCGGGCGCGTGGCTGCCGTGGGTTTGACCCATCTCTACACCGGCATCCGCCTGACCGAGGGCGACCCGCGCGCCTTGGCCGGCGATGCCCAGGCCTTGGAAGAAGCACTGGCACGTGCGGTGCAGCGCTGTGTGGACGAGGATGGCGCGCAGGCCGTGATCATTGGCGGCGGCCCGCTGGGCCAGGCCGCCATTGCGCTGGCCGAGCGCCTGCATCTGCCGGTGATTGCGCCGATACCGGCGGCGGTGCGCCGGCTGGCGCAGCTGATGGGCTAAGCGAACAAACGATCAGCCGCAACACTGCGGTTTAGCCGGCCGTGCGCAGCTGCCAGAACGGCAGCACCTGCGGCCCGCACATCCCGTTCGCGATGCGCTGTGCCGTCGGCAGCGATCCCGTCAGCCCCAGGTGGCCATGGCCCACGGCCAGCCACAGGCCCTGGATTGCATCGATATGGCCAACCACCGGCACGGAGCCGGGCAGGCAGGGGCGGTGGCCCATCCAGTGCTGGGCATCCAGGCCGGCCAGGGCAGGGAAGGCCTCGCGCGCAATGCGCTCGATGCCCGCTGCGCGGCGCGGGTTGGGGGGCGCCGTCAGCCCGGCGATCTCGACCGTGCCGCCTACGCGCAGCCCGCCTTCCATCGGTGCGATAAACACCTTTTTGTCGGCCAGCACCATGGTGCGTTCCACCAGGTGCTGGGCACCGGCAAACTGGGCGTGGTAGCCGCGTTGCGATTCGATCGGCAGCAGCATGCCCAGCGGCTTGAGCAGTGCAGGCGCCCAGGCGCCAGCGGCCACGACGATATGCGGCCAGCGCTGCGCATCGAGCGCGGCATCGCCCGTACGCACGGCCCAGCCCTTGTCATCGGGGCGGATGGCCTTGACCTCGGCCTGCACCAGCTTGCCGCCGCGCTGCACAAAGGCATGCAGCATGCTTTGCACATAGCGCAGCGGGTTCAGGATGGTGCCGTGGTCGGCGAGATAACGGCCATGGGCATAGCCCTGGGGCGCATGGGGTTCGAGCGCCTCGATGCCTGCGCGGTCCAGTTCCTCGACCTGGTAGCCGTATTTGGCGCGCAGCTGCCAGCCGGTGGCATCCTTTTGCGCATAGTCGGCATCGGGGTAGAGGTGCAAATGGCCGCGCCGCATGAACAACTCAGACACGCCCAGGTTCTGCGCCAGCGCGGCATGTGCATCGACGGCGCCCTGGTAGAGGTCGTTGAGGCGCTCGGCCGCGGCAGCCACACGCTTGGGCTCGGCCGATTGCGCAAAGGCCACCAGCCAGGATGCTGCCTTGGGCAGGTGCTTCCAGCCAATCGACAGCGGGCCGTCCTGGTCCATCAGCATGCCGGGCACGGTCTTCAAGATGCCAGGCAGGGCCAGCGGCGCGACCGAGCCGGGACTGATCGCGCCGGAGTTGCCGTAGCTGCATTCCATGCCGGGCTCGCCCCGGTCGATCAAGGTGACGGCCACGCCATAGCTTTGCAGCGCCAGGGCCGTGGCCACGCCGACCACACCGGCGCCGACGACCACCACCTGCTTGGGTGCCTGCACCGGGGCGCCCTGCTTGTTCACTGTCTCTGTCATGTCATCCAATCTGCAAAACCGGCCCAGACCAAGGCGGCCTCGGGCGTGAATCGTGCCTGCGCCAGCTGCTGCTGGACCTCATCAGCCTGCCACAGCGCAAACTGCGCCACCTCGCCATCCTGGTTGCGGGGCACCTGGCCTTCGGGCACGGTGGCGGTATACCAGTGGATGTCTTCGTACATATAGCCCAGGTCGCCGCCGCCATCGCTGTCGGGCTGGCGAAAGCGCAGCACGCCGCCATGGCGCAGGTCCTGCAGATCGGCGATCTTGAGCCCGGCCTCTTCCCAGGTTTCGCGGGCCAGCGCTTGGTCCAAACTGTCCTGGGCCGAGACCATGCCGCCCATCAAGGTGTCCCAATGCAGCGGGTAGTTGGCCTTGTTGGCCGCGCGCTGCTGTACCCACAGGCGCCCATCGGGCGCGATGCCCACCAGGTGGACGGCCAAGGTGGCGATGCCCAGCACACGCACTGCGCCGCGCTCCACGGTGCCGATGCGGCTGCCATCGACCGCCTGCACGGCCAGCTGCTCATGGCGCCAGGGGCCGCTGCGGCCGGCATCGCGCAGCGCATCGGCCAGGCGGCCCATCAGCGCCGTCGCGTCTTGCGTGGGTGATTCGAGCAGCCACACCGCCGTGCCCGAGCGCTCGCGCTTGGACAGCAGGGCATCCCCGCCCAGGCGCCCGGCGATGCCTGTGTCGATCAAGAAATGCTCGACCAGGGAGCCGACCGCCTGGCCGTTGACCCAGAGCGGCAGCCGGGGCTTGCGCGGCGGCGACTGCATGGCCCTGCGCGCAGCAGCCAGCCAGGTGGGCGGCTCGGGCGCGAACAGCGGGGGAGAAACAGGGGACATGGGGCACTATCAAAATAAAAGCAGATGGATGTTAGTCCATCTGCGCCTGGGGGCCGCGAGCCCCCGCCCAAAACCCGATGCGGACATCGGCTACGGGAACATCAGGGAAGCAGGATGCTGCTGCCCGTGGTTTGGCGGGCCTCCAGCGCGCGGTGCGCGGCCTGCACTTCGGACAGCGCAAAGCGCTGCGCGATATGGATCTTGACCTGGCCCGAGCCGACAACGGCGAACAAATCATTGGCCATGGCTTGGCAGGCCTCGCGCGAGCGCAGATGGGTGAACAGCCCCTGGCGCGTGACATAGAGGCTCTTGGCCGCCAGGATGGCTGGCGCAAAAGGCGGCACCGGGCCGGAGGCATTGCCAAACGAGACCATCAGGCCAAAGGCGCGCAGGCATTGCAGCGAACCATCCCAGGTGTCCTTGCCGACGGAGTCATAGACGACCTTGACGCCCTTGCCGCCGGTGATGTCCTTGACGCGTTCGGCAAAGTTTTCCGTGCGGTAGTTGATCGCGACCTCGGCGCCGTTGGCCAGCGCCAGCTGGCATTTCTCTGCGGAGCCGGCGGTCGCAATCAGGCGCAGGCCCAGCGCCTTGGCCCATTGGCAGGCGATCAGCCCCACGCCGCCTGCCGCAGCGTGGAACAGCACAAAGTCGCCCGAATGCAGGCCTTCTGCCGGCTTGGCCTGGCGCAGCAGGTACTGGGCCGTCAGGCCCTTGAGCATCATCGCCGCGCCGGTTTCAAAATCAATGCTGTCGGGCAGCTGGCAGACATAGGTGGCAGGCATGACCCGCACTTCGCTGTAGCTGCCGGGCGGGTTGCTGGCATAGGCCACGCGGTCGCCCACCTGCAGGTGCTGCACGCCGTCGCCCACGGCCTCGACGACGCCGGCGCCCTCCATGCCCAGGTTCAAAGGCATCGGCAGGGTGTAGAGGCCCGTGCGCTGGTAGACATCGATAAAGTTGAGCCCGATCGCATGGTGGCGTATGCGCACCTCGCCGGGGCCGGGCGCGCCGACATCCACGTCGACCAGCTTCATCTCCTCGGGTCCGCCATTGCGCGCAATCTGTACTGCCAAAGACATGGGAATTCTCCTGTGTGAACTGAGATAGGTTCTGGGTAGGTGCTTGGTGCCGTCAGTCACCATGCTGCCACGCTTTCACACCCGCTGCTGTCACGGGGATGTACAGTCTCGCGATGCAACAAAAACTGACACCATCGACCATGGCGCTGCTGACCGCCGCCCCGCTGATGTGGGCGGGCAATGCCGTCGTGGGCCGGCTGGTGCACGAGCTAGTCTCCCCCATGCTGCTGAACTTTGTGCGCTGGCTGCTGGCCTTTGCGATCATGCTGCCGCTGGCCTACCCGCTGCTGCGCCGGGGCAGCCCGCTGTGGCCGCAGTGGAAGCGCTGGTCCATCATCGGCCTGCTGGGCATTGGCTGCTACAACGCCTTCCAGTACATGGCACTCAAGACCTCGGGGCCCATCAATGTGACCCTGGTGGCGTCCAGCATGCCGCTGTGGATGATGGCCTTTGGCGCGCTGTTCTTCCAGACCCGCATCACGCGCCCGCAGATGCTGGGCGCGCTGTTCTCGGTCAGTGGCGTGCTGCTGGTGTTAAGCCACGGCAGCTGGCAGCAGCTGACCCAGCTGCGCCTGGTGCCCGGCGATCTGTTCATGCTGCTGTCCACCGCCTGCTGGTCGCTCTACAGCTGGCTGCTGGTGCGTACCCCCGATCCGGCCGGCATCAAAAGCCAGTGGGCGCTGCTGCTGATGGCCCAGCTGGCCTTTGGCCTGCTCTGGTCCGGGCTGTTTGCCGCTGGCGAATGGGCCGTGGGCGCCAGCCAGCTGCAGATGAACAGCACCCTGCTCTGGGCCATTGCCTATATCGTCATTGGCCCGGCCCTGGTCGCCTACCGCTGCTGGGGCATGGGCGTGCAGCGCGTGGGCCCCACGGTGGCGGGCTTTTTTACCAACCTCACACCGCTGTTTGCCGCCGTGCTGTCAGCCGCCTTTTTGGGTGAGCCGCCCCGGCTCTACCATGCGGCGGCTTTTGTGCTGGTGGTCGCCGGGATTGTGATCTCGTCGCGCCGGGCCTGATGCGGGCCGGCCCAGGCGTTTACAACCTGCTACGGATAGAACGCGCGCTTCACACTGGCGCCCTTGCGCAAGCGCACAGTGCATCCCATATGCGGTGACACCACCACCTGCGAGGATGCCGAGATGAACGCGCAAGAACAGACCCTGATTGAGAACCTCTTCCAGCAACTGCGCCAGTTGGATTGCCAGCCCAAGGATGGCCAGGCAGAGGCCTGGGTACGCCAACAGGCCCAGCAAACCCCCGATGCGCTCTATTGGCTGACCCAGCGCGGCCTGCTGCTGGAGCAGGCGCTGCAACAGGCCCAGCAGCAAGAGGCGCAGTTGCAGGCACAACTGGTCGAGGCCCGGGCTGCTGCCGCTAAACCGGCTGGCGGCAGCGGCACCAGCTTTTTGGGTGCCGGGCTGGACACGCATTTTGGCCGCAGCCCGGATGCCAACCTGGCCAGCCGCAGCCCCGCTGGCTATGCCCCCAGTTATCCGCCCAACAGCGCTGCGCCCGCAGGCTATGGCGATACGCCAGCCCCGGCCAGCACGGGGCGCTGGTTTGGCGCGGCCCCGGCAGCAGCCAGCCAGGCTCCATCTCCCATGCCTGCACAACCCAGCGCTGGGTCGGCAGCGGGTGGCTTTTTGGGCCAGGCCGCTGCCTCTGCCGCCGGTGTGGCGGGTGGCATGCTGCTGTTCAATGGCCTGAGCCACCTCTGGAGCAACCCCGCGCAGGCGGCAACCAACCCCAGCCATGCGGCCAGCAGCAGCCCGGCTGCAGACAGCGCCAGCACGGCCAACACCAGTAGCAGCAGCGGCGACAACGCAGGCCTGGACCAGCTCGCCCAGCAAGCCGGGCGTGACCATGTGGACTCGGCCGCCAACCGCTGGATGCCCGATTCGGACAGCAGCAACACCAGCAGTAGCGGCGACAGCCAGGACGTCGCCGGCTATGACAGCGGCGACGATGGCTTTGATTTCTTTGACGACGACCAGGCCTGATAGCCGGCCAGAACGTCAGACGTAAAAAAAACCGCCCGGGCAGCTGCTCGGGCGGTTTTGCTTTGGGTGCGGGCGCTTAGAACGTACCGGCGTAGGAGCCGCCGTCCGGCAGGATGTTCTGGCCGGTGATATAGGCCGCCTGCTGGCTGCACAGAAACGCGCAGATCGCACCAAACTCATCGGCAGTGCCGTAGCGGCCGGCAGGAATCTGCTTTTGCTGTGCCTCGCGGATATCGGCTTCACTCTTGCCGGTCTTGCTGGCGGTGGCCGAGATCGTGGCGGCAATGCGGTCGGTGTCGAACTTGCCTGGCAGGATGTTGTTGATGGTCACGCCCTTGCCGGCAATGGGGCTGCGTGCGACGCCGGCGACAAAGCCGGTCAGGCCGCTGCGCGCGCCGTTGGACAGGCCCAGGATATCGATGGGGGCCTTGACGGAGCTGGAGGTGATGTTGACGATGCGGCCAAAACCGCGCTCGGCCATGCCATCGATCAAGGTCTGGATCAGCACAATGGGGGTGAGCATGTTGGCGTCCAGTGCCTTGATCCAGGCCTCACGGTCCCAGTCGCGGAAATCACCGGGTGGCGGGCCGCCGGCGTTGTTCACCAGAATGTCAAAGCGCTGGCCCGGGCCGCCTTGGGCATTCAGCACCGCAGCACGACCGGCTTCGGTGGTGATGTCTGCGGCCACGGCGATCACCTGGGGTGCCACGCGGCCGGGTGCGGCTGCCGCCCACATCGCGGCCATCACCTTGAGCTGGCGCGCGGTGTCCTTCAGCGCCTCTTCGCCACGGGCGTTGATTACCACGTTGACGCCCTCATTGACCAGCGCCTGCGCGCAACCACGGCCCAGGCCCTTGCTGGCCGCGCAGACCAGTGCCCATTTGTTGGCAATTCCAAAATCCATATTCAAATCTCCTTGTGGGTATCGATGCTATGTCACAAATGGCAGTTGCGCTCGGGCGCCTGGACATGCCCTTTATTGTCTTTTGGCCTGGTGGGTGAACACATAGATGCCGGTCAGCACCAAGGCCGTGCCGCCCACCATCACCGGCGTCAGCGGCTCGCCCAGCAGCCACACGCCCATCAGGATGGTCGACAGCGGGCCGATCATGCCGGTCTGGGCGACGGTGGCGGCGCCCAGGCGCTCAACGGCCAGCATCACCAGCAATACCGGCACGGCGGTGCACAGGGTGGCATTGAGGACGGACAGCCAGATGACGGCCGCATCCACCTGCGCGGCCTGCAGCGGCCGGGTCAGCAAGAACTGGGCAATGCAGAACAGGCAGGCAAAGCTGGTGGCCAGGCCCACCAGGCGCAAGGCGCCCAGGCGTTTCACATACTGTGCGCTGTAGACCAGGTAGATGGCATAGCTCACGGCGCTCAGGAACACCAGGGTGGCGCCCCAGCCCACCTGCTGGCCGGCGCCGTGGGTGTAGAGCTCCATGCCAAACACCAGCATCACGCCGGCATAGCTGATGGTCAGGCCCAGCAGCTGGCGGCCGCTGGCCACCTTGCGGTAGAGCAGCCAGCCCAGCGCCAGCACCAAGGTGGGGTTGAGGTAGAGGATGAGCCGCTCCAGGCCCGCGCTGATATAGCTCAGCCCGGCAAAATCGAGGTAGCTGGAGAGGTAGTAGCCGCAAAAGCCCAGCGCGATGACGGCCAGCCAGTCGCGCAGCGACAGCGCCGGTTTGCCCCGCCCGGCCCACCAGGCCATGATGACAAACAGCGGCAGCGCAAACAGCATGCGGTACATGATCAAGGTGATCGCGTCGACCCCATGGCGGTAGGCCAGCTTGACGATGATGGCCTTGCCGCTGAAGGCGATGGCGCCCACCACGGCGCAGACCATGCCGGCGCGGCGCACACTGGGCGTGAGCACCGCAGCCGGTGCAACAGAAACAGACAAGATAACTCTCCAACAATCAGTGCTGGTGCGCCGACCCATGGAACAAGCGATGGTGCATGCGGCGAATCGACCACCAGACGCCCAAGCCTATCACCGGGATGGCCAGCGCCGCCGTCGTTTCTGGCGACAGTGGCCACCCCCATTTCTGCAGGCCCTTGGCCAGGTAGCTGATCAGGCCGGTGAAGTAGTAGGTGATGGCCGCCACCGACAGACCTTCGACCGTGGACTGCATCTTGAGCTGCAGGCCCTGGCGCTCGTTCATCGCCTTGAGCACCGCCTGGCGGCCCTGCTTTTGGCTGATGTCGACCCGCGTCTGCAGCAGGTTGCTCAGGCGCGATACGCGCTGGGACAGGGCTTCGAGCCGCTGGTGCGCGGACACACAGGTGTTGCGCGCGGGGGTCAGGCGCCGGTCCATAAAGTCGCCAATGGTCTGGTAGCTGCCCAGGCGCGTCTCCTGGATATCACCCACGCGCTGCTGCACCAGTGCAAAGTAGGCGCTGCTGGCCGAGAAGCGCGAATGGTGGGCGGCGTACTGGCTCTCGACCTGCGCGGCCAGGCGCGTGAGCTGGTCGAGCAACTGCGGCTCGCTGGCCGCTCCCGCGCTGCGGATGGCTGATGACAGCTCGGCCAGTTCGGACTCGGTGCTGGCGAGCTTTTCCATGGTCTCGCGCGCCGCAGGCAGGCCCAGCAAGGCGGCCATGCGGTAGGTCTCGATCTCCAGCAGGCGCTGCACCAGGCGCCCATTGCGCGCGGCTGACAGGCCCTGGTTGAGCACAAAAAGGCGCGATGCGCCATCCGAATGGATGGAAAAATCGGTGTAGATCTGCGCCTTCTGGTCGGAGGCCTTGGAGGCGACGAGCTTGTCCTCGTACAGCCAGCGCTGCTCAACCTTTTTCTCCAGCGCGGGCGATGCGGGCAGCACCCAGGCGTGCATCGCCAGCAGGCAGCGGCCCGGCAGGCCGGCCAGCCATTGGGCGGGCACCAGGTCGCTGGCAGACGGCAGCTCGGCCTCGTCCAGCGCCTCGGGGCGGATGGGCACCATCCAGGTCCAGGAGACAAACTCGGTGTGCAGCTCCCAGCGCAGGCGGCCATTGCCCAGGTCCAGGCGCAGGTGGTTGGCCTCGGCATCGGGCACGGGCAGCTGCAGATCGCGCAGCAGCTGGTGCAGCCACTGGCGGCTGGCCGCGCGCTCGGCGGCATCGGCCCACATCACCGTGCAGAACACCGCGGTGTTGTCGGGCAGGGCTTCAGGGGGGCGGGAATGGACTTCGTTGTGCAGCGCACGGCGCAGGTCGTGCTGCTGCAGCAGAGGCAGGTTTTTCATGAAAGACAAAAAGCGGCAAACACCAGACGGCAAGCCGTCGAACTGCTGCAATTGTCGTGCCAAGCCAATACTTGTGCAGGCGCCCGATAAAAGCGGTGCACCCGCCCCTGGGTGGGATTAGCGCGTTACTGCGGCACCTCAAAGCTCAGGGTCGCGGTGTGGCGCACCTCGTCGTACTGCTTATCGCCCAGCTTCACGCTGCCGTTGTTGACCCGGGCCGTGACCTCCAGCACATAGAGGCCGGGGAAGGACGGCGTAAAGCTCACGGTGCCATCCTTGGCGGGGGCCAGCACGCGGCGCCAGCCTTCGCTGGTGTCCACATTGACCTGGCTGGCCGCCACGGGCCGGCCCTTGAACATCAGCTGGTAGGTGTTGCCCTGGGGCGTGGTGGGCACCAGTTCCAGGTCATTGACGGCCTTGGTTTCCTGGCGGCCAAAGCGGGCCTGGTAGTAGGTCAGCACGCCATCGCTGCCCGCGCGCGTCGCGGCAAAGCGCTGGTCGGCCGGGGCACCCTCTTCCTTGGCCAGGACATAAGGATCGGCCGATGCGGGCACGCTCTTGCCTTCGGCCACCACCTGGCGCGGCTCGCTCAGTTCGCCAAGCGCCCCTGGCGCCTTGTGCAGCTCACCCACTTGGGCGCGCGTCTGGCCGTTCTCGGTCTGCAGCCACAGGTAATCGGCATGGGCTGGCAGCACGGCACCGATGCTGGCCGACACGGCCAAGGCCGCCGCAAGCAGCGGGCGACACAGGGTGGATGGTTGGTTGTTCTTGGACATAGCTCCTCCTCTTGGGCTGAATGGCTGGCTGGCGGGTTCCCTGCCGCATGCGCGGGGCATGGGCAGGCAATGGCTGGCTCTGGTTGGCAATCGCCTGGGGCGCTGGTTGCAGGCCCCCGGGGCAAGCTGTGGTAGGTGCCCTGCATGGCACGCCCACCCGCTTGCGGATCGCAACGCGCAGCCTAACGCAGTTTGCGTGGTGCAAAACCCGAACCCTGCCGTTTTTTGGACAAGTGCGGGCTCTGCCACGGCGCGTTGGCAGTTGAGCGGCCGATTACAGCTTGGGCGTGTACTTCAGGGTCAGCATGGCATTGCGCGGATCGCCATAGGTGCCGCCGGTGTAGCCGACAAAGCCCGGCAGGATGTAGTGCTTGTCAAACAGGTTGTTCACGTTGAGGGCGACGCTCACCTCAGGCGTGGCCTGGTAGGCCAGGCGCAGGCTGGTGATGGTGTTGCCCGCAACCTTGAAGGAGCGGTCATAGCTCAAGGTATGGCTTTGCGCCACGACGCCAGCGCCCACACTCAGCCGGTTCCAATCGCCCGGCAGCTGGTAGGACAGCCAGGCGCGCAGCATGTGCTTGGGCGTCCAGGTGCTAAAGACCTGGCCCTGGTTGGTCGGGTCGTTCAGGAACTTGCTGGTGTTGAAGGTGTAGCCCACCATGGCCTGCAGGTTGCGCGCCACTTCGCCGCTCACTTCGGCCTCCACGCCCTGGCTGCGCACCTTGCCGGCCGAGGTCGAGCAGTACCAGCCGTCGCAGGCATAGCCGGAGGCCAGGTCGTTGACCGCCCGGTTCTTGTGGTCGTAGCGGAACAGCGCCAGCGATGTATTGAGCTTGCCGTTCATCAGCTCGCCCTTGATGCCCAGCTCATAGTTGCTCCCGGTGATCGGGTCGAGCACCTTGCCGTCCACCGTGCGCTCGGACTGGGGCTCGAACACGCTGGTGTAGCTGCCGTACAGCGACCATTCGGGCGTGAGCGCATACACCAGGCCGGCATAGGGGGTGATCTCGCCCGATGTCGTGGTGACCTGGCGCTCACCGCTGAGCGCGCTGGTGTAGAGCGAGTCATACCAGCTGGTGCGAGCGCCCACAATCGCGGTGAGCGGCTCGGTCAGCCGCGTGCGCAGGCTGCCGTAGATGCCTTTTTGCCGCACATCGTAGGCCGACTTCCATTGCCGGCCACCGGCGGCCAGCAGGCTGTCCAGGGTCGGCTCGGGGCGGTGGTGGTCGATGTCAAAGAGATTCGCGCCCGCCGTGAAGGTGCGGGCATAGACATCGTTGGAGCGGTACTTGGAATAGTTGGCACCCAAGGTCACATCGTTGCGGAAACCAGCGAGGTCAAAGCGGCCGTTGATAAAGGCATCGAAGGCCACTTTTTTCAGGTCGAAGTCGGTGTACCAGTTGTCATAGGTTACGCCACTGCCATCGGGCTCGACCTTACCGGTCATGCGCTGGTGCAAAGAGGCGTTCTGCTCGCTCACATGCAGCGCCGACACCTTCAGCTTCCAGTCGTTGTTGATGCGGTGGTTCAGGTCGGCATAGACCGTCGTTTGCTTGACGTTGGAGCGGTTCCAGTCGGAGCCGGTGAAGGTCGAGCGCGGCAGGTCGGTCATGCTGCCATCGGCATACAGCGGCAGGCCCATGATGAAGGGGCGGCCCTTGCTGTCGAGCTGGCTGACGCCAAAGCCTACCGTGGTGTCGGGGCTGATGTCGTAATCCAAGGCGGCGTAGAGCGAGCGTGTGCGCTCATTCACATAGTCGACAAAGGAGTGGCCGCGTGACTCGTCCACCACCAGGCGGCCGCGCAAGCTGCCCTCGTCATTGAGCGGGCCACCGGCGTCGAGCTGCAGGCCATAGCGGTCCCAGGATCCGGCGCGGGCGGTGACGCTGACGGTCTTCTCGCGCTGGCCACGCTTGCGCACCAGGTTGACGGCGCCGCCTGGGCTGCCGGTGCCCTGCAGCAGGCCCGAGGCACCACGCAGCACTTCCAGCCGGTCATAAAAGACCATGCCCTCGGTGCTCCAGTTGCCCAGCGAGTAGTGGTTGCGCGGAATGGCCACACCGTCGTACTGCCAGGCATCGATCTGGAAACCGCGCGCGGACAGCACCATGCCCTGGCCCACCCCTTGCACGCCCATGGTGCCGGTGACCTTATTCATCGCATCGCGCAAGTCGGTGATGCCCTGCTCATCGAGCTGCTTGCGCGTGACCACGCTGATGGACTGCGGAATGGCCTTGAGCGCCTGGTCACCCTTGTTGAGGCTGACGGCCGAGGCCGCCAGCGAGCCTGAGCCTTCGCTCGTGGCATTGCGCTCGCCTTGCGCGGTCACCGTCACCGTGGGCAAGGTGCTGGTGTCGGCGGCCGAGGGCGTCGCCTTGATGACCAGGGCCTCACCCTGGCGCAGCGCCATCAGGCCGCTGCCGGCCAAAAGACGGTCAGCCGCTTGCTGCGGGGTGAGCGTGCCGGAGACGGCGGGCGCCGTCTTGCCCTCGACCAGCGCCGGGGCAAAGCCGATGGACACGCCCGTGGCTGCGGACAAGGCCTGCAGCGCCGAGCCCAGTGGCTGGGCCGCAATCGACAGGCTGCTGGCCTGGTGGGCAGGCGTGGCAGCCTGGGCATGTGCCGCCAGCGGCATGGCCAGCACCAGGGCGGCGGCCAGCGCCAAAGGTGCAGGGTGGAAGCGGGCCATTTTGGCAACCGATGCACCAGTGGAGCGGGAGGGAGAGCGGGGGGACAAACGGGGTTTGGACATGGTCAGGCAATGCAGTAAATAAATCTCATTACCTTCTATGACGCACCGCAGGCGCAGAACTGCACCCCGCTTTTTGCATTTTTTGGAATTATTTTTTTTCGGACTTCGCGACGATTTCGGCGCGGCCCTCGGTGCCCGGCACCAGGCGCACCGGCAGCACCAGGGTCAGCATATGGGCAAACTCGGCTGGCCTGGCCGTCGCGTAGCTGCCACCAAGGGGCAGCGCGGCGACCGCAGGGTCGCGCACCATGAGGCCGGTGGGGCCGTAGCGTTCCATCTCCTGCAAGGCCTGGGCCAGCGGGGTGTTGTCAAAGCGCAGCAGGCCCTTGCGCCACAGGCCCACGCTGTCGGGGGCCACACTGCCCACGGGGGCCAGCAGGCCATTGGCCGCCACCTGGGTGGTTTGGCCAGCCGTCAGCAGCAGCGCAGTGGCGGGGCTTTGTGCCGCTGCCACGCGCACCCGGCCTTCTTGCACCTCTACCCGCACCTGGCCGGCGTCCACGCCATCTTGGCGGTAGCGCACCGCAAAGCGCGTGCCCACTACGCGGACGCGGGCCGGGCCGGCCTGCACCTCAAAAGGCTTGCTGGCATCGGGGGCCACGATGAACATCGCCTGGCCATGCGCCAGCTGCACCTCGCGCCGGTTGCGGTAGAGGCGCACCTGCGCATCGGTATCGGCATCGAGCTCCAAGGTAGAACCATCGGGCAGCTGCAGGCTTTGGTGCTGGCCGCGCTGGACGACATAGTGCGCGCTGTAAACCGGCTGCATCCACTGCTGCCAGCCCAGGCCCAGCGCCACCAGCAGCACGGCGCACAGCGCCAGGCCACGCGTGCCGGGCCGCAGCGCCTGCAGCCAGGGCCAAGTGCGGCCTGGCGTTGGCGGGGCGGCTGCAGGTCTCGACGGTGCAGCAGCGGCTGCGGGCTGGCTCGCCGCTGGGCTGGCGCGCCACTGGGCCACCACTTCTGCGGGCAGCGCGCGCAAGCGGGCAACACCTGCATCGATCCGGGCAAAGGCCTCGGTATGGTCGGGGTTGGCGTGCAGCCATTGCGCCAGCTCCGCCTGCTCAGCCGCGCCCAGGCCCTGCTCCTGGCGCGTATGCCACTGCGCGGCCTGCAGCGCCACGGCATCCTGCTCGCCCCAGAAGGCTTGCAGCGCGCGCTGCTCCGCCGCCTCGTCAAAAGGCGGGGCAGAAGCGTGGGAGGGCGAGGTGGAAAATCGGCTCATCTCAAAGCTATAGACGCATGGGCGCGGAAAAACTGCATGTCGGCCCCGCGCTGGATGGGATCAATCACCATGGTCCAGCTCCTCTTTGCGGGCCGCGCAGGCGATCTTGCCACGGCTGATGTACTGGTTGACCATGCTGATCGAGACGCCCATGCGCTCGGCGATCTGCTGGTTGGACAGCTCGTCGAACAAATACATGCAAAAGGCCTCGCGGCAGCGGGGCGGCAGGGCCTCGATGGTGGCCAGATAGGCCTGCACCGTTTGCAACGAGGCATAGGCCGCCTCGGGCTGCAGCCGCTGGGGGCTGGCCGGTTGCTGGGCCTCATCGAGCGCATCGATGTCCTCGTGCTGGCGCAGCTGGGCGCGCCGGTCCAGGTCGATCTTGGCGTTCAATGCCACCTGCTTGAGCAAGGCGGCTGGCTGGTCGATCACCTTGCCGGCGCGCTGCATGCCCAGCACGCGCGCATAGCTCTCCTGCGCCAGGTCGGCCGCGGTGTCGCGGTCTCTGACCTTGCGCAGGCAGAAGTTCAGCAGTTCTCGGTAATAGCGCTCAAGCACAAATGGGCATCGCCCCATGGAAAGCCAAGGTCGCCATCGGTGGTCCGGCTTTCGCCCCTCAGATGGGAATAACTCTCATTATCACCGATAAGCCGTAGCGCTCTTGGGCCGCAGAAATAGAAAAAGGCATCCGAAGATGCCTTTTCATGTTGCAGCCAGGCTGCGGGCGATCAGTCTTCTTCGACGAAGGCCTCTTCGCGCCTCTTGCTCACCGCTGGCAAGCAGACCACCACCAGCAGAATGGCAGCTGCAATCAGCAGACCGGCAGAGATCGGACGGGTGACAAACACCGACCAGTCGCCCCGCGAGAGCAGCAGGGCACGGCGCAGGTTTTCTTCCATCATCGGGCCCAGGATGAAGCCCAGCAGCAAGGGAGCAGGTTCGGTACCGAGCTTGTGGAACACATAGCCCACGAAGCCGAAGATACCCACCATCCACACGTCCCAGCTGTTGTTGTTGGTGCCGTACACACCGACAGCGCAGAACAGCACGATCGATGGGAACAACCAGCGGTATGGCACGGTCAGCAGCTTGATCCAGACGCCGATCAGCGGCAGGTTCAGGATGATCAGCATCAGGTTACCGATCCACATCGAGGCGATCAGACCCCAGAACAGTTCCGGGTTGCTGGTCATCACCTGGGGACCAGGCTGGATGTTGTGGATGGTCATCGCACCCACCATCAGTGCCATCACGGCGTTGGGTGGAATACCCAGAGTCAGCAGCGGAATGAACGAGGTCTGCGAGCCGGCGTTGTTGGCCGATTCTGGCGCACACACGCCACGGATATTGCCTTGGCCGAAAGGAACTTCACCAGGACGCAGCTTGGTCTTCTTCTCGATCGTGTAGGCCGCGAAAGCCGACAGCATCGCACCGCCACCAGGCAAGATACCCAGGGCCGAACCCAGCGCCGTGCCACGCAGCATCGCGGGGAACATCAGCTTGAAGTCTTCCTTGGTGGGCATCAGGCCAGTCACCTTGGCAGCAAACACTTCGCGCTCATCGTCAGGCTTGGACAGGTTGGCGATAATTTCACCGTAGCCGAACACACCCATGGCGATCACGACGAAGTCGATACCGTCGGTCAGCTCAGGAATGTCGAAGGAGTAACGGGCCACGCCGGAGTTCACGTCGGTACCCACCAGGCCCAGCAGCAGACCCAGCACAATCATGCCCACGGCCTTGAGCAGCGAGCCCGAAGCCAGCACCACGGCGCCAATCAGGCCCAGGGTCATCAGCGAGAAGTACTCGGCAGGGCCGAACATGAAGGCCACTTCGGTCAGCGGAGGCGCGAAGGCAGCCAGAATCACGGTACCCACGCAGCCGGCGAAGAACGAGCCAATGCCCGCTGCCGCCAGTGCCGGACCAGCGCGTCCCTTGCGGGCCATCTGGTAGCCGTCAATCACGGTCACGACGGACGAAGACTCTCCCGGGAGATTCACCAAGATCGCCGTGGTGGAGCCGCCGTACTGGGCGCCGTAGTAAATACCGGCCAGCATGATCAGCGCAGCCACGGGTGGCAGTGCGTAGGTGGCAGGCAGCAGCATCGCGATGGTGGCCACCGGGCCAATACCAGGCAACACGCCAATCAGGGTACCCAACAGACAGCCGACAAAGCAGTAAATCAGGTTTTGAAAGGTAAAGGCAACACCGAAACCGGTGGCCAGGTTGTCAAACAATTCCATGGTCCTGGCCCCTTTTAACCGGTAATAAAGCTAGGCCACACGGGGAACTGAAGGTTCAGTGCCCACACGAAAGCGACGTAACTGCCAATGGCCAGGATGGTGGCCAGAATGAAGACCGACTTGGCGCGGAATTCTGACCCTGCCAGGCTGGCGATGAAGACCAGCGCGTAGATGGCGACGATCAGGCCCATGGCGGGGATGCCGATGGTGGGCACGCCCACGAGCAAGATGCCGAAGGCAAAGTTGGCCAGCAAGATGAAGAACACCTGCTTCCATGCCCATTTGCCGATCGGGTCTCCGTCAGCGGGGCCGGCCGTGAGGCCCTTGAAGGCCACGGCCGCACCGATCAGCGTCAGCAGGACACCGAGAATCAACGGGAAGTACCCCGGACCCATGCGAGCACCTGTACCAATCGAGTAGTTCTGGGCGCCGACGGCGAACCCAATACCCACTGCCATGTACATGATGCCCGCCCAGAAGTCTTTCTGGCTTTTGAGCTTCATTACCTTTGTCTCCAAACAATTTTAGGGATGCAGCGCATTGTCAACGCTGACGGGCAGCTGACGCATGTGGATTCCACTTACGATTCCACACAGGAAAACCCCTAGGCTGACACCAGGGTGCACAGCGCCGAAACCCTAGCTGGGCGCGGGTTTGCGCAGCATGGCCCGCGCCTCCAGCGCGCGCAGTGGCAAGGGTAAGTCCCCGCCGGCGCAACGCCGCCCTGCCCGCTGGTGGTGGGCGCTACGGCTGGTTTTTTAGCGGTCGCCCATCTCGATGGGGGGGGTGTTGGCCATCACCTCTTCGATGGTGGTCAGGCCCTCGGACACACGCAAGGCGCCGGCCAGGCGCAGCGGGTGCATGCCGTCCTTCACCGCCTGGCGGCGCAGCACCGACATCGACGGCGAGGCATGCACCTGGTCCTTGAGCGCTTCGGACACGGTGAGCAGCTCGTACAGGCCCATGCGGCCGCGAAAGCCGGTGTCGCGGCACTCTTCGCAGCCCACCGGTTTGTAGGGGCGGTAGTCGCGCTTGATCTTCCAGGGCTGGATGGCGGCGGTCAGCGCATCGGTCGATGCCGCCTCGTCGGGCTGCTTGCAGCGCGGGCACAGCGTGCGTACCAGGCGCTGGGCCAGCACGCCCAGCAAGGTGGCATTGATCAGGTACGGCGGCACGCCCAGCTCCATCAAGCGGCTGATGGCGCTGGGGGCATCGTTGGTGTGCAGGGTCGAGAACACCAGGTGGCCGGTCAGCGCAGACTGCACCGCCATCTCGGCAGTTTCCAGATCGCGGATTTCGCCGACCATGATGATGTCCGGGTCTTGCCGCATCAGCGCGCGCAGGCCTTCGACAAAGCTGAAATCGAGCGCCGGCTGCACCTGGGTCTGGTTGAAGGCCGGCTCGATCATTTCAATCGGGTCCTCCACGGTCGAGACATTGACCTCTTCGGTGGCCAGGCGCTTCAAGGTGGAATACAAGGTGGTGGTCTTGCCCGAGCCGGTGGGGCCGGTGACCAAAATGATGCCGTGCGGGCGCTCGACCAGCTTTTCCCAGCGCTGCGCATCATGGGCGGTAAAGCCCAGCGCCGACAGGTCCTTGACGGTGTTTTCCGGGTCAAAGATCCGCATCACCATCTTCTCGCCAAAGGCGGTGGGCAAGGTGGACAGACGCATTTCCACCTCGTCGCCCAAGGTGTTGCGGGTCTTGATGCGGCCATCCTGCGGGCGGCGCTTTTCCACCACGTCGATGCGGCCCAGCAGCTTGACGCGCGAGACGATGGCGTTGTGCACGCCCAGCGGCATCTGGTAGACCTTGTGCAGCACGCCGTCAATGCGAAAACGGATCACCGACTGGTCGCGGCGCGGCTCCAGGTGGATATCGCTGGCGCGCTGCGCAAACGCAAACTGCCACAGCCAGTCCACCAGGCGGATGATGCCCTGGTCATTGGCATCGAACTGCTGGTTGGTATTGCTGAGGTCAACCAGCTGCTCGAAGTTGCCCAGAGAGCTCAGCGAACCGCCCAGCTTGCTGGCGGCCTTGACCGACTTGGCCAGCGCAAAGAATTCGCTGCGGTAGCGGTCGATGTCCTTGGGGTTGGCCAGCACCCGGCGCACCTTGCGCCGCGCCTGGCGCTCGACCTCGCTGACCCACTCGTCGATCCAGGGCTCCTTGACCGCAATCACCACCTCCTGGGCCGTCACCTGCACCGGCAAAATGCCGTGGCGCTGCGCATAGGGCGCGCCCATGGTTTCGGCCACCTTGGCGGCATCGACCTTGAGCGGGTCGATCTTGTAATAAGGCAGGCCGCAGTGCTTGGCGACAAACTCGGTGAGCAGCTCCACATCGAGCGCCTTGCCATCGAGCTGGCGCGGCACCACCACGCTGGCCAGGCGCACGATCGGGTGCTGGCTGCTGGACGCATGGCTGCAGCGGTCGATGGTGGCCTGGGCCAGCTCGGGGCTGATCCAGCCATCGGTCTGCAGCCAGTTGATGATCTGGGTCAGGTCCAGGGCGCGCTGCATCAGCGCAGGCAGGCCGCTGCGCGCTGGCGGCGCCGAGGCCGGGCCCAACCCGCTGGGTGTGGACGGGACCGACGCAGGGCCGCTGGACTTGGCAGGCGCGGGACCGTCGTCCACCCGGCCAGGCACAAAGACCGCCGAGCGCCGGATCGGCGCCGCAGCGCCGGACGAGCCACTGGACGAGCGGCTCTTGACGGCGGTATCGCCGGGCAAGGCATCGCCCCGGCTTTTGTGGTGTTTGCTTGGCTGATCAGGCGCTGCCATGGTGTATCCCTCGGTATTTTTTTGTCTTCTGGCTTTATACCTGATCGCTTCATGGATGCCAGGTAAAGTCAGTCCAGCAGCGGCTGCACAGGTTTAAAAACCTTTAACCACTTGAGCGCGGGCAAGCCCGTCTGCTGCTGCACCAGGTCGGCGCGCTGGCTGAGCAGCTCGCGGCCGGGGCGGCTGGCCGTGCGCTGGGCCAGCACCACGGTATTGCCCTCCTTGGTCGCCGCAAAGCGCCAGACCGCTTCGGGCCCAAAGGCCTCCTGGATATGGGCGAGGCTGCGGGCAAAGCTGTTGGTGCGGCCAAACAGGTTGACCGTCATGCAGCCGTCCTCGGTCAGCAGATTGCGGCAGTGCTGGTAGAAGTCGGGGCTGTCGAGCACGGGCGCTGCGGCCTCATGGTCATACAGATCGACCTGCAGCGCATCGACGGTCTGCAGGTACTGGGGCTTCTGGATCTCCACCCCTGCATCGCCCAGCACGACCTGGAGCTTGTCGCTGTCGGGCGGCAGCTTGAACCACTGGCGGCAGACGGTGACCACCTGGGGATTGAGCTCGATGGCGGTGGTGCTGGCCATGCCGAGCTTTTGCGCGCAGAACTTGGTGGCGGCCGCTGCCCCCAGGCCCAGCTGCATCGCGCGGCGCTCGGGCACCGTGGGCCAGTCCACCAGCAGCAGCCAGGCCATCATGCGCTGCACATATTCCAGGTCGATATCAAAAGGCTTCTTGATGCGCATCGAGCCCTGGACCCAGGGGGTGCCCAGGTGCAGGTAGCGGGCTCCGTCAAAGTCGGAAATCGTGACCTCGGGCAGCGGCTGCGCCAGCTGCGGAGATTTTTTTCTAGTCGTCATGGGGAGGGATTATCGGCCGTTGTCCTCGCCAGCTCCGTGCATAACCCTGGCCCGCCGGGCTATCAGCGGATCGGAACAAGGCAGCAGTCGCTCCTTGAAGCCATCCATAGTTATTACAAAATAAACAGCACCCACCAATAGTCAATGTCGCATGCAGACCACGCGGAGGGATTGGGCAGGCCATGCATCGCTTTAGACTGCGGCATTGTTTTTTCTGGCACGCTTATGTCCAACGCTCTCAAACAACGCTTTCTGTCCTCCGTCATCATGTCCATGCTGCTCTCGGGCTTGATGACCGCCTGGGTCACCTGGTTGAACCTGGGCTTTGTCGGGGATTTTCTCTCGCGCTGGCTGCATGCCTACCTGCTGTCCTGGCCAGCGGCGTTCACGATCGTGGTGCTGTTAGCGCCTGCAGTGCAGCGCCTGTCATGGCGCATGGTCGGCGGCAGCCCCGTCTCTGCAAGCCCTGCGCGCGCCAGTGGTCCTGCTGCAAGCGCTCAGGCCAGCAGTCCGCAGTGATGCATCACCTCGCGCCAACCGGCCAGTTTGCGCTCAAAGCTCCATGAGGCATTGGCCGGGCTGCTGGAGGGCAGCCGGTAGCTGGGCAGGCCCAGCACGGCCTGCACCCGGGGCGCATGGCGAAAGCTCTCACCGCCATTGTGCACAGCAGCCAGCAGCTGCGGGCACTGCTGCTGGAGCGCGACAAAATCATTGAGCTGGGCATTGCGGATGCTGGTGTCCAGGCTGCCTTCGCGCTCGCAGGCGGCATAGACATCCCACAGGCCCAGGCCGCGATCCAGCAGCCAGGCGCAGCGCTCGGCATAGGCGCTGGGCTGCGGGTGCGCGGGCCACAGCGCCGCCAGCAGCGGCCACATCTGGTTGCGCGGATGGGCGTAGTACTGCTGCAGCTGCAAGGACTGCACGCCAGGGAAGCTACCCAGAATCAAGACCTGGGTGCCCGGCCCCACGACCGGGGCCAGCCCGCACAGCAGCGCATCAGCCATGGGGCGATCCCCCATCGGCGCCGGGCAGCAAAGCCTGCAGCCTTGGCAGCACCCTGGCGGCATTGGCGCTGGTGGCGCGCTGCCAGTCGGCGGCGTCCATGGCCTCATCGGCATGGGCTTCGGCCCGCAGCGCCCGCATCACCTGCGCGATGCGCGGGATCTCGGCGGGCTGGTTGCGGCCCTGGGCCTGGCCGGCGGCGCGCTGCTCGGCGGTGGTGTAGAGCCAGTGCGGCGGAATATCGGGCGCATCGGTCTCGACAACGATGGCCTCCATCGGCAGCTGCTGCAGCAGGCGGCGCAGGTGCAGCGCGCGGTCATAGGTCAGCGCACCGCCAAAGCCCAGCGCAAAGCCGCGCTCGATAAACTGCTGGGCCTGCTGCAGGCTGCCGTTGAAGGCATGCGCAATGCCGCCCTGCACCGGCCAGCGGCGCAGCGCGCGCAGCAGCTGGTCCGACGAGCGGCGCACATGCAAGATGACGGGCAGGTCAAAGCGGCGCGCCAGTTGCAGCTGCTGCTCGTAAAACCAGGTCTGGCGTTCGGCATCGAGCCCGGGCACAAAAAAATCCAGGCCGATCTCGCCAATCGCGACCAGGCGCGGGTCATCGCGGCAGTCTTCGAGCATGGTGGCCAAGGCGTCAATATCGGCTTCGGCCGCGCGCCCGGTGTAGAGCGGATGGATGCCCAGCGCATAGCTGTCACCCCAGCGCTGGGCCAGCTCGCGCACGGTGGCCCAGTTGCTGCGCTCCACCGCTGGAATCACGCAGTGGGCGACCCCCACCGCATGCGCGGCGGCGCGCAGCGCATCGCGGTCGGCATCGAACTCGGGCGCATCCCAGTGGCAGTGGGTGTCAATCCAGAATGGCATGCGGACGCGGCCAGCGTGGCTCAGGCTTCAAAGCGCCCGTTGACCATGCGCACCGCACGGTCGCAGCGCTGGGCCAGCTCGCCATCATGGGTGACCATGACAAAGGCGGTGCCGCGCTCGCGCGCCAGCTGCAGCATCAGCGCGAAGACGGTGTCGGCGGTGGCGCGGTCCAGGTTGCCGGTGGGCTCGTCGGCCAGCACGCAAGCGGGCTGGGTGACCAGCGCGCGCGCAATGGCCACGCGCTGGCGCTCGCCGCCCGAGAGCTCCGCGGGGCGGTGCAGCACACGGTCCTTGAGGCCCACCGACGCCAGCACTTCACGCGCACGCTCGGTACATTCGGCATAGGGCATGCGGCGGATGCGCAGCGGCATCGCGACGTTGTCCAGCGCGCTGAACTCGGGCAGCAGATGGTGAAACTGGTAGATAAAGCCCAGGTGCTGGTTGCGCAGCTCGCCTTGGCGGCTGGCGCTGAGCGTATCGAGCCGCTGACCGTGCAGGCTGACGGTGCCGCTACTGGGCGCGTCCAGGCCGCCGAGCAAGTGCAGCAAGGTGGATTTGCCCGAGCCCGAGGCGCCGACGATGGCCAGGGTCTCGCCGGCACGCACCTGCAGGTCGATGCCATGGAGCACCTGCACATCGAGCAGGCCTTCGGTAAAGCGCTTGGTCAGGCCCGAGGCCTCCAGGACGATGGACGAATCATTCATAACGCAGCGCCTCGGCGGGGTTCACGCGGCTGGCGCGCCAGCTGGGATACAGGGTGGCCACAAAGGCCAGGATCAGGGAGATGACGGTAATCGGCACGATATCGCTGCGCTGGGGCTCGCTGGGCATCTGGCTGATGAGGTAAATGTCCTTGGGCAGGAAGCTGGTGTGCAGTGCGCGCTCGATCGCGGGCACGATCACATCGATATTGCAGGCAATCAGCAGGCCCAGGCCCAGACCGGCCAGGGTGCCGATGACGCCGACCAGCGCCCCCTGCACGACAAACACGCCCATGATGCTGCGCGGGCTCGCGCCCAGGGTGCGCAGGATCGCGATATCGGCGCGCTTGTCGGTGACGGTCATCACCAAGGTGGTGACCAGGTTGAACGCGGCCACGGCAACGATCAGGGTCAGGATGATGAACATCATGCGTTTTTCGACCTGAACGGCGGCAAACCAGGTCTTGTTCTGCTGCGTCCAGTCGCGGATCAGCAGGTGGCCGCTCAGGCTGTGGGCCAGCTGCTGGGTCACCTCGGGGGCCTGGTGCAGGTCCTTGAGCTTGAGGCGCACGCCGGTCGGGCCTTCGAGGCGGAACAGGCGCTCGGCGTCCTCATGGTGCATCAGCACCAAGGTCGAGTCGTACTCGTAGTGGCCGGAGTTGAAGGTACCCACCACCTGCATCTGCTTGAGGCGGGGCACGGTGCCCGCTGGCGTGACCTGGCCGCTGGGCACGATCAAGGTGACCTGGTCACCCTGGCCCACGCCCAGAATGCGCGCCAGCTCCGAGCCCAGCACGACATGGAAGCTGCCCGGTGTGAGCGCCTGCAAACTGGTCTGCTCGATGCCGGTGGTCATGTCGGTGACCTCGGGCTCGAGCGCCGGGTCAATGCCGCGCAGCAGGGCGCCGCGCATGTCCTCACCGCGGGCGACCAGGGCCTGGGCCGAGACAAACGGTGCCGCGCCAATCACGTTCGGGTTGGCCTTGGCCTCGGCAATGGTGCGGGCCGGATCGGGCAAGGCATCACCGCCGGGCGTGAAGATCTCGATATGCGAGACCACGCTGAGCATGCGGTCGCGCACCTCTTTTTGAAAACCGTTCATCACCGACAGCACGATGATCAAGGCCGCCACCCCCAGTGCAATGCCCAGCATGGACACGCCCGAGATGAACGAAATAAACCCGTTGCGCCGGGTTGCACGGCCCGCACGGGTGTAGCGCCAACCCAGCGCCAATTCATAGGGAATCTGCATAAATCGTTCTAAAAATATATTTGGTGCATCCGCTCGGCAAATACAGCACCTTAATCCACTGCACCGCAAACCGCATTGTGGCATCGCCGACAATAGACCCATGTCGGAAAACCAGCATTTGATCATCTCCTACGCAGCCACGGACGAGCCGGGCTGCCAGCAAGCCTTGCAGACGCTCCCCCTGCCGAACCTGCAACGCCTGCTGCGGCAGTGGTCCGTCAGTGCCAGCGACAACGGTGCGCTGGAAGATTTTGCCCCGCCCCATGATCGTGTGCTGGCCCAGGCCCTGGGCCTGCCGCCCAAGGCCACACCCTGGGCTGCGCTGTACCAGCTGCAAAACGGCCAGGCAGCGGGCGATGCCGCCTGGGCCTTTCTCTCGCCCTGCCACTGGCAGATTTCGCCCGACCAGGTGCGCATGAGCGACCTTTCTGCCGCGCAGATGAGCGAGGACGAATCGCGCAGCCTGCTGGCCATCATGGCGCCCTGGTTTACCGAAGACGGCATTGCGCTGGTCTACGACCGGCCCGACCGCTGGCTGGCGCGCGGCGCGGTGTTTGCGCAGCTCGATACTGCTGCGCTCGACCGCATTGCGCTGCGCGATGTGCGGCCCTGGCTGCCCGACAAGGCCCAAGCGGCGGTGCTCCAGCGCCTGCAGACCGAGATGCAGATGCTGCTCTACACCCATGCCTTCAGCGACGCGCGCGAGGCCAGTGGCCGCGCGCCCATCAACTCGTTCTGGGTGCATGGCGCTGGCGCCCTGCCCGCCGGCTACCAGCTGCCCGCCCAGACGCCGGTGCTGAACACGGCACTGCGTGACAGCGCCCTGGTGGGCGATTGGCGCAGCTGGCAGCAGCAGTGGCAGCAGCTGGATGCGACACTGGCCACCACCGCCTGGAGCCAGATCAGCCTGTGCGGCGAGAAAAATGCCATCACGCTGGCGCCCCCGGCCCCCGGCTGGCTACCCAAAATCAAGCAATGGCTGGCTCCGACCAAGCCCATGGCGCTTCTAAGTTCTTTATGAAAATTCTGGCCAGAGATATTCCCCCGCGCACCGTCTGGGCGCTGGAGCAGGCAGGCGTGCACCCGCTGCTCGCCCGCCTGTTTGCCGCGCGCGGTGTGCAGGCTGCTGCCGAGCTCGATGACGGCCTGGCGCAACTGCTGCCACCTGCCGGCCTGCTGGGCACACGCGAGGCGGCGCTGCTGCTGGCCGATGCGATTGGCCGCCAGCAGCGCATTTGCGTCGTGGCCGATTACGACTGCGACGGCGCCACCGCCTGCGCCGTGGCCTTGCGCGGCCTGCGCATGCTGGGCGCCCAGCAGGTCAGCTACCTGGTGCCCGACCGCGTGGTCGATGGCTATGGCCTGACGGCAGCGATTGCCGAGCGCGTGCACCAGCAAGGCGCGCAGGTGCTGGTGACCGTGGACAACGGCATTGCCAGCGTGGACGGCGTGGCCCGCGCCAAGGCGCTGGGCATGACGGTGATCGTCACCGACCACCACCTGCCCGCAGCCACCTTGCCGGCGGCCGATGCCATCGTCAACCCCAACCAGCCCGGCTGCGGCTTTGCCAGCAAGGCCATGGCCGGTGTCGGCGTGATGTTCTATGTGCTGATGGCCTTGCGCGCCGAGCTGCGCGATCGCGGCGCCTTTGCCGACATGGCCCAGCCGCGCCTGGACAGCCTGCTGCCGCTGGTGGCGCTGGGCACCGTGGCCGATGTGGTCAAGCTCGACGCGAACAACCGCCGCCTGGTGGCCCAGGGCCTGCGCCGCATCCGCGCCGGCCATATGCCCCCTGGCCTGGGCGCACTGTTCTCCGCTGCCAGCCGGCGCGCGGCCACGGCCAGCACCTTTGACTTTGGTTTTGCGCTGGGCCCGCGCATCAATGCCGCCGGGCGCCTGGCCGATATGACCATCGGCATCGAATGCCTGCTGACCGACGACACCTTGCTGGCCGACACCCTGGCGCGCCAGCTCGACGCCATCAACCGCGAGCGCCGCGATATCGAGACGGGCATGCGCGAGCACGCGATGCTGCTGGCCGAGGCCTTGTTTGAAGAAGGCACCGAGCCGCCACCGGCTGTGAGCGTGTTTGATCCGGATTTCCACGAAGGCGTGGTCGGCATCGTCGCCTCGCGCATCAAGGACAAGCTGCACCGCCCGACCTTTGTGTTTGCCGCCAGCAGCGCGCCGGGCCACGAGCATGAGCTCAAGGGCTCGGGCCGCTCCATCCCCGGCTTCCATCTGCGCGATGCGCTGGATCTGGTGGCCAAGCGCCACCCGGGCGTGCTGATCAAGTTCGGCGGCCATGCGATGGCGGCGGGCTGCACGATTGCACTGGACGATTTCGAGGTGTTTGAGCAGGCCCTCGCCCAGGTCGCGCAGGAATGGCTCGATGAACGCACGCTCACCCGCCAGCTGGAGACCGATGGCCCGCTGCCGGTGCAGTTCCGCCATGCCGAGACCGTGGACACGCTCAACAGCCAGGTCTGGGGCCAGGGCTTTGCGCCGCCGACCTTCAGCGAAGAGCTGGAGATCGTCAGCCAGCGCCTGGTCGGTGAAAAACATTTGTCGCTGAAGCTGCGCCACCATGGCGAGATGGTGGACGGCATCTGGTTTGGCCATACCGAGCCCTTGCCCACCAAGGTGCTGCTGGCCTACCGGCTGGACATCAACGAATGGCAGGGCCAGCGCAAGCTGCAGTTTCTGGTCGAAGGCGCCCAGCTGCCCGGTTGAGCAGCGCCTGCGGTTTGCGGGGCCGCAAGACTTTACTAAAAGTTAAGGAAATAGCGCGGCAACGGGACACCTTTGTCACCGTAATTTCCTAAAATACGCGCCGCAGGATGCGGTGCGAAAAACGCTTGTCGCACAGGCATCCCGACCAGGGACTGGCCCGCAGCGGCTGGCAGGCCGCATGGCCCGGCGATGGCCCGGACGCCAGCGCTTGCCAAGCCCTTGGTTTTGATTGTTAATTTAATATCAGTCATACGCTAGATCGTTTCTAGATGACTGCTAGGACCCAAGACATTCCATGAGCAATATTTCCGTGGCCGTGCTGGGCGCCGGCATGGTGGGCGTTGCCAGCGCATTGGCATTGCAGAAAAAGGGTTTCCGCGTGACCTTGCTGGACCGGCTGGCCCCTGGCGAAGAGACCTCCTACGGCAACGCCGGGGTGATCGCGCGCAGCTCGCTGATGCCCTTCAACAACCCCGGCCTCTGGGGCATTCTGCCGGTGCTGTTGAAAAACCAGAGCGCCGGCTTTCGCTACCAGGCCCGCTTTTTGCTGCAGAACCTGGGCTGGGCCGCGCGCTTTGTCGCCCAGGCCCGCAGCCAGGTGTTTGAGGAAACCACCACGGCGCTGGACAGCCTCATCCGCCTGTCGATGAACGAGCATGCCCAGCTGCTGCGCGCCAGTGGCGCCGCGCACCGCATGCGTGACAACGGCTGGATGTTTCTCTACCGCCAGTCCAGCGCCTTTGCCGGCGGCGCGCTGGCGCGCGAGCGCATGGCCCACTTTGGCGTGGCCACCGAGGTGCTCGAGCGCGACCATATCCGCCAGCTGGAGCCGGCCCTGAACCCGATCTTTGAGCGCGCGCTGTGGATCAAGGACAGCTGGTCGGTGGACAGCCCCGGCGACGTCGTCAAGGCCTATGCCGAGCTGTTCCGCAAGCAGGGCGGCCAGTATGCGCAGGCCCGCATCAAGACCGTCGAGCCGCTCGCCGGCAGCCGCTGGCGCATCCGCGCCGATGGCGCGCACGATGGCCTGGAGGCCGACCGCGTGGTGGTGGCGCTGGGCCCCTGGAGCCGCCAGTTCATGGCAACGCTGGGCGTGAAGGTGCCGATGGCCTATGAGCGCGGCTACCACATGCACTTTGCGCCACCCGCGTCCTGCAATATCTCGCGCCCGGTCTATGACACCGCTGGCGCCTATGTGCTGAGCCCAATGGAGCAAGGCCTGCGCCTGACCAGTGGCGTGGAGCTGACCGATATCGACGCCCCCGCCAACCCGGTCCAGCTGGGCCTGGCCGAGGCTGCGGCACGCGAGGCAATCGACATGGGCCAGGCGCTGGAGCCCGCGCCCTGGATGGGCAGCCGCCCCACCCTGCCTGACAGCCGCCCCATCATTGGTGCGATGCCGGGCCAGCGCAACCTCTGGCTGGCCTTTGGCCACCAGCACATTGGCTTTAGCACCGGGCCGGGCACGGGCGCCATTTTGGCGGCGCTGATGCGCGGCGACGATGCACCGGTCGATGTGCGGCCGTTCCGCGCCGAGCGTTTCCTCAAGGGCTAATCAAAAGCTCAAGCGTTCATGCCGCTACGCCCGGGCTGCATGGCCGAGCGCTCTAGGCCTGGCCAGGCATCAGGCCGGCAGCGCCGCCCAGCGCTGGGCCAGCAGGCTCACCACATCGTGCACCGGCAGGCCCGTAGCACGTGCCACCGCGTCGCGGTAGACGGGCATATTGGTGCACTCCAGCACGATCGATTCCAGCTGCGGATGGGCCTGGCACAGCGCAACAGCAGCGGTCACCACATCGCGCTCGGCCTGGGCGATGTCCATCTCCAATTCATTGCCGAGAATGCGCGTGGCAAATTCGCCCTCCGGCGCCACGCCTTGCACGGGGGTGCCTTCGGGTACGCCAGCAGCAGCCAGAATGCGCGGCGTGAGGCTGGCTGCCGCAATGGTGACCACACCGGGCCGGGGCAGCTGCGCGCACTGCAGCAGGCTGGAGCTGACCACCGGCACATCAACGCTACTGGCCAGCAGATCCTGGTAGGCGGCCAGAAAGCCGCAGCTGGTGGTGATCAGCGCCGCGCCTTGTGCCTGCATCGCGCGGGCGGCATCGACAAAGGGCTGCACAAAACGGGGATCGGCCTCGCGCACGATCTTGGCGGGCGAGGCGCCTTGCACCTTGTGCAACTGCACGGGGATGCCCAGCGCTGCCCAGGTCTGCAGGTTGCCGATGTCCCCGGGCGGGCGCGGGAACTGGGTATCGAGCATCAGGATGCCGAGGAAGGGCACAGAGTCCGTGGTGGGCAGCATGGGCAGGTTCAGTCGAGCAGGGGCAGCGCCGGCAGTGCGCCTCGGCGGTCGATCTTGCGGCTCAGCACCACCGAGGTGTAGGTCTGGCGAATGCCTTCGATCAGGCCGATGCGGTCGAGCAAGGCATCAAGCTTTTCGTTGGAATCGCAGCGCAAAAAGATCATGTAGTCATGCTGGCCGGACACGGCCGAGACCTCTTCGACCTCAGGGATGCTCTCGAGCACCTGCATGACGGCCTGGGCGGTCTTGGGCATCACGCTGATGCCGCAGTAGGCGCGCACGGCCGACTGCTCCAGCTTGGAGCCCAGGCGCACGCCGTAGCCGGCAATGACGCCCTCTTTTTCCAGCCGCGCAATGCGGGCCACCACGGTGGTGCGCGCCAGGTTGAGCTTGCGCGCCAGCTTGGCCGTGGACTCGCGGGCGTCAGCCTGCAACAGCGCCAGCAGCTTGCGGTCAATATCGTCGAGTCGAAAATCCATGGTTCTCCTCCCTGCTGGTTAGGCGGTGTGGCCGATGATGCGGCCCAGAAAACTGCGTGTGGCCTCGTGCTGCGGGTTGTCGATCACCTGCGCGGGCGGGCCCTCTTCAACCACCACGCCATCGCGCATGAAGACGACCTTGTCGGCCACCTCGCGGGCAAAGGCGATCTCGTGGGTCACCAGGATCATGGTCATGCCGTCGCGCGCCAGCGACTGGATGACCTGCAGCACCTCGCCGACCAGCTCGGGGTCGAGCGCGGAGGTGGCCTCGTCAAACAGCATCACGCTGGGCTGCATGGCCAGCGCGCGGGCAATGGCCACGCGCTGCTTTTGGCCGCCCGAGAGCTGATCGGGCATCATCTGCGCGCGCTCGCCCAGGCCCACCTTTTGCAGCAGGGCCGTGGCGCGGGCCTGGGCCTCCGCCTTGCTGATGCGCAGCACCGTGAGCGGGCCTTCCATGACGTTTTGCAGCACCGTCATATGCGGAAACAGGTTGAAATGCTGGAACACCATGCCGGTGCGTGCACGAAAACCCGCCAGTACCTTGTCCTTGGGCAACTGGGTCTGCTTGCCGCTGAAGGCCAGCGACTGCGCATCGACGCGGATGTCGCCGCCATCGGGCACGGTCAGCAGGTTGATGCAGCGCAGCAAGGTGGACTTGCCCGAGCCCGAGGGCCCGATCAGCGCCACCACCTGGCCCCGGTTCACGTCGAGGCAGATGTCCTTGAGAACATCGAGCTTGCCAAAGGACTTCTTGAGGCCACGAATACAAATGAGCGGTTGGTCTTGCATCTCAGGCCTCCTTGCCGGCCGATGTGCCGTGCTCCAGGCGCTTGGCCCACAAGGTCACAGGGAAAAGAATCACAAAATAGGTGATGGCGATGAAGGTGTAGACCTCCAGGGGGCGGTAGGTGTCATGCGCAATCACCTGGCCCTGGTAGAGCAGATCGGGCACGGCCAGCACCATCAGCAGCGAGGTGTTCTTGAGCTGCAGGATCGACTGGTTGACCAGCGGCGGAATCATCTTGCGGAAAGCCTGGGGCAGAATCACGCGGCGCATCACCTGGCCGCGCGTCATGCCAATGGCCTGGCCCGCTTCGGTCTGGCCGATATCGGTGGAGATGATGCCGCCCCGGATGATTTCGGAATAGAAGGCGCCGCCGTACAGCGACAAGCACAGCGCAGCGGCCACCGGCGCGCTCATCTCGATGCCAGTGAGCACCGGCAGCGCGTAGTAGAACCAGACCAGCTGCACCAGCACCGGCGTGCAGCGGAAGACCTCGACAAAGGCGCGCAGCGGCGCCGTGATGATCTTGTTGCTGGACAGACGGCCCAGGCCTGCAACCAGTCCGACCGCAAGGCCGCCCAGGATACAGATCACCGTGAACAGCAAGGTGTAGCCCACGCCGCCGACCAGCAGCATGCGGTACTTCCACAGGAAACCAAAGTCCCACTCGTACATAAATCAATCTACCTTTAACGCATACACCCCGGAGGCAGCACGCGGCTGCAACCGGGGTGTTTCACATGGGCACCGCGCCCATGTGGACCAACCATCAGAACTTGACTTCCTTGGGGAAGGAATCGGCCTTGACGCCAGCGAGCTTTTCCATGTTCTTGAGCACCACGGACTGGATCTCGCCCTTGGAGCGGGCTTCATCCAGCCAGGCATTGACGGCGTTCTCAAAGTCCTTGTTCGGCTCCTTGCGCAGGCCCACATTGGTGTTGGCCGTCTCGACCGGCGTTGGCACATAGACCGTGCCCACATCGGGGCGCTTGGCCACCAGTGGCTGCGACAGCAGCACCACCAGCACCTGGCAGTCGGAGCGGCCGGTTTGCACCGACATCGTGGCCGCGCCCGAGCTCTCCAGACGCGAGATATTGGCCTTGGGCAGCGCGCGGGTGGCGAACTGGTCCTGGTTGGAGCCGATATCGACCACCACCTTGGCATCGGGGTTGTTCAGCTGCTCCCAGGTCTGCACCGGGGCATGGCCCTTTTTGCAGACGGCGGTGAAGGTGTTGTTGAGCAAGGGCTTGGAGAAGTTGACCACCTCCATGCGCTGGGGGGTCGGCGCCATCGCGAACATCAGGTCGATCTTGTTGGCCTGCAGGTCCAGCACGGCATTGCCCCAGGTGGTCTCGACGAACTTGACGTTCACGCCGAGCTTCTTGGCCAGGCTCTCGCCAAAGTCGGGGCCAAAGCCTTCCCATTTCTGGGTCACCAGGTCCTTGCTGAAGTAGGGGATCGCACCCGCAACGGTGCCCACGCGCAGTTCCTTGGTGCGCTTGACGCGGTCCATCGTCGACTCCGCACCTTGCGCCAGGGCCGCGCCAGCCACTGATACACCTGCGACTACCAAGGCCGCTGCACCCATCCACTTTTTGACAGAAAACATCTACGTATCCTCTAGACGCAGCGAAAACGGGCTGCGCGACCGTGAAAAACCGACAGTGTATTCCTGTTAAAAACCCTAGTAAAAAACACAAAACGTCGAGATGCATTGTTATTTTCGTCAAATCGGCGAAACAACGACAATTTAAGGGTTAATACTGACATTTCAGAGACAGCCGAGCCCGAAAAACCCGGGATAGCCCCGACGCTGCGCCGGGTCTGACACGCTGGAAGCAGCACGCGGCCTACAATGAAAGAACATATTGATGCGCTGCCACCCGTATACGCCGCAAGCACCTTGGTCCCTCTAGCCAATTTCATGCCAGACATGCTCAACGCCGATCTGCACTGCCACTCCACGTTTTCCGACGGCACCCTGAGCCCGGAAGCGTTGGCGCAGCGTGCGCGCGAGAGGGGTGTGCAGCTGTGGGCGCTGACCGACCATGACGAGGTCAGCGGCCTGGACCGGGCGAGCGCCGCTGCCGCCCAGCAGCAGCTGGCGTTTTTGAGCGGCGTGGAGATCTCGGTCAGCTTTGGCGAAACCACGGTACACATCGTGGGCCTGGGCTTTGACTGGCAGCACCCCGGCCTGCGCGCCGGCCTGGCCCGCACACGCGGCGGCCGCGAGCAGCGCGCCCGCGATATGGCGGCCGGCCTGGAGAAAATAGGCATCGGTGGCGCTTATGAGGGCGCACTGCGCTATGTGGGCAACCCCGATCTGATCTCGCGCACCCACTTTGCGCGCTTTTTGGTGGACACGCGCGTCTGCCGCGATCCGGCCGAGGTGTTTCGCCACTACCTGGTCGAAGGCAAACCCGGCTTTGTGCCCCACCGCTGGGCCCGGCTGCAGGATGCCGTGCAGTGGATCGTGCAAGCGGGCGGCATGGCCGTCATCGCCCACCCGGCGCGCTACCACTTGAATGGCGGCGAAGAGCATGCGCTGTTCTCGTCGTTCAAGGACTATGGCGGCCAGGGGGTGGAAGTGGTGACCGGCAGCCATTTTCCGCATGAATACGCGATTTACGCGGACATGGCCAGGAGCTTTGGCTTCTATGCCTCGCGCGGCTGCGATTTTCACAGCCCGGGTGAATCGGGTACCGATTTTGGTGCGCTGCCCCCGCTGCCCAGCGGGGTCCAACCCGTGTGGCAGGCGCTGGAGGGGCGCATCCTGCACCCCCACCCCCATCCGAACGCCAGCCCGCCGCCGCAGGCCGCAGTCCATTGATATAGCCGCTCCGCAGCAGCCCCCACGATAACAAGAGCAACAGCAAGACCATGGCCCAATATTTCGAGGTTCATCCAGACAATCCCCAGCCGCGCCTGCTCAAGCAGGCGGCCGCCATGCTCAAGGATGGCGGCATCCTGGCCGTGCCCACCGATTCGAGCTACGCCTTTGTCTGCGCACTGGACAACAAGCAGGTGGTCGATCGCCTGCGCCGCATTCGTCAGATCGACGACAAGCGTATGCTGACCTTGCTGTGCTGCGATCTGTCACAACTGTCGAGCTATGCGATGGTGGACAACCACCAGTTCCGCATGCTCAAGCTGGGCACACCCGGGCCCTTCACCTTCATTCTGGATGCCACCAAGGAAGTGCCGCGCCGCATCAGCCATCCGTCGCGCAAGACCATCGGCCTGCGCGTGCCCGACAACAAGGGCCTGCTGATGCTGCTGGAGCTGCATGGCGAGCCGTTGCTGTCCACCACCCTCATCCCGCCGGGCGAGACCGAGCCGCTCAACGACCCCGAGGAGATCCGCGAGCGCTTTGAATCGCAGATCGAGCTGGTCGTCAATGCCGGCCCCTGCCCGCTGGAGCCCACGACGATTGTCGACCTGACGCCGATGGGCACCGGTGGCGCGCCGGTGGTGGTGCGCGAGGGCCGCGGCCCCTTGGCGCAGCTGGGTCTGTAGCCGCATACTGGCTGGTGGCAGCAGCGCCGCGCCAGGGCTGCCTGCCCGGGCTGCGCAATCGTTTGCCACGGCCATTGCCATCGCCTGGCAGCGGCCACTGGCAAATCTGATAGGCTCGCCACTGCCTGGTGCGCTGCGGCGCGCCCCTCCTCCCCTTTGACCACCGCCCATTCCGTGAACGCTGACCTGATACAAACCGTTCTGATCTACGCCCTGCCCGTGCTGTTCTCCATTACCGTGCACGAGGCAGCGCATGGCTATGCAGCGCGCCATTTTGGTGACAACACCGCCGCCATGCTGGGCCGCCTCACGCTCAACCCGCTCAAGCACATCGACCCCATCGGCACCATCCTGATGCCACTGATGCTGTATTTCATGACCTCGGGCGCCTTTGTGTTTGGCTATGCCAAGCCCGTGCCGGTCGCCTTTGGCAACCTGCGCAACCCCAAGCGCGACATGATCTGGGTGGCGCTGGCTGGCCCGGCCACCAATTTTGTGCAGGCGCTGCTGTGGGCGCTGGTCTACGGCATCTTGGTCGCCTCCGGCGTCGATGAGCGCTTTTTCCTCAAGATGGCGCAGGCCGGGGTGCTGGTCAACCTGGTGATGTGGGCCTTCAACCTGTTTCCGCTGCCCCCGCTCGATGGCGGCCGGGTACTGGTCGGTCTGCTGCCCTACAAACAGGCGGTGGCTGTGTCCAAGATCGAGCCCTATGGCTTTTTCATCGTCATGGGTCTGGTCATCGCCGGCGTCGTCAGCACCTTCTGGATGCGCCCCCTGATGAGCCTGGGCTACGCCGTGGTCAGCGTGGTGCTGATGCCCTTTAGCTGATCGCCAGGCCCCAGTGCCCTGCAGCACCGCAAAGCATATTGATTGATAGTTATGACTAAGACACGTTATCTCACTGGCATCACCCCTTCTGGAACGCCCCACCTGGGCAACTACGCCGGCATGATGCGCCCGGCCATCGCTGCCAGCCGCGCAGGCGATGTGGAGAACTTCTACTTCCTGGCCGACTACCACGCACTGATCAAGTGCCAGGATCCCGAGCGCGTCAACCGCTCGACCTTGGAGATTGCCGCGAGCTGGCTGGCCGCGGGCCTGAACCCCGAGCACGTCACTTTCTACCGCCAGTCGGACATTCCCGAGATTCCCGAGCTGACCTGGTTTCTGACCTGCGTCACCGGCAAGGGCGTGCTCAACCGCGCTCACGCCTACAAGGCCGCGCAGGACAAAAATGCCGAAACCGGCAAGGACGGCGATGACGGCGTGACTGCGGGCCTGTTCATGTACCCGGTGCTGATGGGGGCCGACATCCTGGCATTCAATGCCAACAAGGTGCCGGTGGGCCGCGACCAGATCCAGCACATCGAGATGGCGCGCGACATGGCATCGAGCTTCAACCACCTCTATGGCGAGCATTTCGTGCTGCCCGAGGCGGCGGTCGACGACAACGTGGCGACCCTGGCCGGCCTCGATGGCCGCAAGATGAGCAAGAGCTACGACAACACGATCCCGCTGTTCTCCACCCAGGCCCAGCTCAAGAAGCTGATCGGCAGCATCGTCACCGACTCGCGCGCCCCGGGTGAGCCCAAAGAAGTCGAAGGCTCGGCGCTGTTCCAGATCTACCAGGCCTTTGCCAGCGCCGAGGAAACGGCGGCCCTGCGCCAGGCCTATGCCGATGGCATTGGCTGGGGCGAGGCCAAGACCCTGCTGTTCGAATGCATTGACCGGGAGCTCGCTCCGTTGCGCGAACGCTACAACTACCTGATGGCCCACCCCGAGGAAGTCGAAGCTATTTTGCGCAAAGGCGCAGAAAAGGCGCGTACATATTCGGGCCCTTTACTACACAAGTTACGTGGCGCTGTTGGCCTGCGGCCACTGACGCCAGCCAGCACGGCTGCGGCACCCAAGGCTGCGGCCAAGCAAGGCGGCGCTGCCTTCAAGCAGTACCGCGACAAGGACGGCAAGTTCTACTTCAAGCTGGTGCGCGCCGATGGCGCACTGCTGCTGCAAAGCCAGGGCTTTGATGCCCCCCGGGATGCGGGCGCCATGATTGCCCATTTGCAGGCTGCGCCGCAGAATCTGCAGGACGCCATGGACAACCTGCAGTTGGGTGACAGCTTTTCGCTGTCGGATGTGCAGTTGGCGTTGAAAGAGATAGCCGAGAGTTAAGAGACTGCCTATACTGCATTTGCAACCAATTGTTGAAGCTGTCACCGTAGTGGCAACTTCCCCGTTTAACGCAGTGTGGAGCCGGTGATTCAATTTGCTTTTATTATTGAGCTATCAAATAAAAGCAAGCTATTGAGCTTAGTGGGAGTGAGCTGTTATGAGAATTGTGGCACTGGATGATGATCTGGTGGTGTTGGATATGCTCTCCAAAACCATGGAGGCGGAGGGCCACGCCTGTACAACCCATTCCTCTGGCGCCTCTCTGATCAAGGACATGCGCCGCGAGACCTATGACCTGCTGATCCTGGACTGGCAGCTGCCAGACACCACGGGCCCGCAGGTCGTGCGCTGGATTCGAGAGAACGTCAACCAGGAGTTGCCGGTGCTCTTCATCACCAGCCGCCATGGGGAGGCCGACATTGTTGAGGGGTTGGAGTCGGGTGCGGACGATTTCATGATCAAGCCGCTGCGCGTGGCCGAACTGGTCGCGCGCGTGCGGGCACTGCTGCGCCGTGCCTACCCGGCTGCCACCAAGGGCATCCTGGAGTTTGGCCGCTACAAGTTCCTCTCCGATTCGCGGGCCCTGGAGGTCGATGGCAAGCTGGTCGAGTTGAAGAACCGCGAGTACGACCTGGCGCTGTTCCTGTTCCAGAACATGGGCCGCCTGCTGTCACGCGACCATTTGCGCGAAATCATCTGGGGCCAGAACTCCGATGTCATCTCGCGCTCGCTCGATACCCATGTATCGCGGCTGCGCACGCTGCTGGATCTGCGACCGGAGAACGGTTTCATCATCACGGCAGTCTATGGTGTCGGCTACCGGTTTGAGGCCGTCAAACCGCTGTCCGAGGCGCAGCCTGAATAAATTTCTGCGGTTGCATGCAGTGCGGTTTACGGCCAACACGCCACACGTGTTGGCCGTATTTACTCTGCCGCATGCAGCGGCCTTGCCAGGCACCATGGCCTGGCGGTAAGGAGAGCCATTTTGTTTCTTTCTCGTCTGCCGTTTTCTGCTGCCGTTTTGCTGGCCTTTGGCGTGGCCGCCCCTGGTCTCGCGCTGGCGGCATCGGCAGACCAGTTGCCCGACATCCGCCACACGGTCACCAGCGGTGACACGCTCGAGGCCGTCGCCAAGCGCTACCTCAAGGACCCGCAGCAGTGGCGCGCCGTGGGCACGCTCAATGGCGTCAAGGACCCATTGCGCCTGCCCATTGGCTCGGTGATCGTCATCCCCGCGCACATGGTGGGCTACCAGGAGGTGACCATCAGCCACGTCAAGGGCGTGGCGCGCGTGCGCTCGCCACTGGCCGGTGGCGACTGGCAAAGTGCAGCCTCGGGCACCATCTTGACCGAAGGCGATGAGCTGCAGGTGCCTGCCGGCAGCTTTGTGACCTTGCGCTTTGCCGATGGCAGCTCGGTGCGCATCAACGAAAACTCCGAACTCAAACTGAGCGAATTGCGCAAGAACAGCCGCACCGACGAGCAGCAGTCGGTGCTGGACCTGAGCCGTGGCGGGCTGGAGTCGCATGTCACGCCGGTGATGGACCAGCGCCGCAAGCGCAAGTTCGAGATCAAGACCCCGATGGCCACCACCAGCGTGCGCGGCACCGTGTTCTCGGTCAGTATTTCCGACTCCGGCAAGGCCATCACGGCCGTTGACAAAGGGGTGGTCGATGTCCAGGGCCGCCAGGCGGCGCAGCAGGCACGTGTCCAGGCCGGCCAAGGGGTGGCCGTGGCCAGCAGCGGCCAGGTCGGGCCCACGGTGGCACTGCTGCCCGCGCCCAGCCTGCAGGCCAATCCGCCGGTGTTTGAGGACGCCAACTTTCTGACCTTGCAACTGGGCGAGGTCGCGCAGGCGCAAAAATACGGCGTGGTCCTGGCGCTGGATCCAGAGCTCGCGCGCGTGGTCCTTCAGCAAAGCCATGCCAGCCCCACGTTCAAGTTCGAGGCCGTGGCAGATGGCACGTACTACATGAGCGCCCGGGCCATCGATGGCCAGGACATTCCGGGCACGCCAGCGGTCCAGGCCATCAAGGTCAAGGCCACACCGGTGCCCCCGCTCTACGCCAACCCGGCGCCCGGCGGCCTCATTGGCCTGGCCGACGGCGAGCTGCTGTGCACCGAAGGCGGCCCCGGCATTGTGGGCTACCGAATCCAGGTCGCAGCCAGCCAGGACTTCAGCAGCCCGCTGCAAGACAGCGGCGTCGTGGACAACTGCCAGGCCAGCGCGTCCGGGCTGGGCGTGGGCGCCTATTTCTGGCGCGTGGCCAGCGTGCGCAAGCTAGCTGATGGCAGCCTGGACCAAGGCCCGTTTGCACAGCCCCAGGCTTTCAGGACCGGCAGCAACCCGCCGACCCTGGGCGCCGACGCCTTAAGCCCCGCCGAGTCCAACAACCCCAACCAGCTGCAGCTGTCCTGGCCTGCTGAAGCCGGCCAGCGCTTCAACCTGCAGCTGGCCTCTGATGACAGCTTCACCGATGCCCGCACCTTCGCGCTCGATACCCCGCAATGGGCATCGGACAGCCTGCCCCCGGGCGACTACTATGTGCGCATCCAGGTGCTGGACCCCTCGGGCCTCAAGAGCCGCTACTCCGCCCCGCGCAAGCTGCCGGTCGAGCCGGCCATCCTGACCGGTGCTGGCGGCGTGCTCAAAAGCGGTGACGGCAAATCGGTGCTCAGCCCGAAGTGAGGGGCGCTGCGGCCTCTGCCACAAGCGCATGACCGCACTCCTCCCCCGTCCATGGACTAGCGCATGGCTGCCCCTTCCTTTTCGCTGAGCCGCACGCAACTGCGCTGGCTGGAATGGCTGGCGCTGTCTGCGCTGCTGCTGGGCCTGGTGGCCTGGGCCAGTCTGCGCGAGCAGCCCCGCGTCATCAACACCTTTGTGCAGGACATCACCGGCTGGCTCAGCGCGCCTGCGCCGCGCGACGACATCGTTATCGTCGCCATTGACGATGCCAGCTTGCAAAGCGTGGGGCGCTGGCCCTGGCGCCGCTCCGTGCATGCGCAGCTGATTGCGCGCATTGCCGCCCAGCACCCCAAGGCCTTGGGCGTGGACGTGCTGTTCAGCGAACCCGATCTGCAGCACCCCGACGACGATGCCCAGCTGGCCCAGGCGATTGCCCAGGCTGGCAATGTGGTGCTGCCGGTGGACTGGCGCATGGCCAATGTGGACATTGGCGCCGAGCTGCCGCTGGCCAGCCTGCGCACGGCGGCGCGCCAGCTCGGCCATGTGAATGTGACTGTCGACGACGACGGCGTGATACGCCGCTATTTTGGCGCGCAGGGTGAGAACACCGGGCCCTGGCCCCACTTCAGCATTGCGATGCTCTGCGCCAGCGGCCAGAGCCATCCGCTGTGCCAGGGCACCCGCCCGCCCGAGCCCGGCGAGCAGTGGGAGCAGCGCTCGCCCGAGATCTTCAACTTTGCCCGTGGTGACCGGCCCTACACCATGTACTCGGCCGAGGATGTGCTGACGGGCCGCATTCCCGCAGACAGCTTTGGCGGCAAGTATGTGCTGCTGGGAGCGACGGCTTCCGGCCTGGGCGATTACTTTGCCAGCCCGGCGCGGCCCGCATCCCGGCACATCGCGGGGGTGGAGCTGATTGCCCATGCGCTGGATTCGCAGCTGTCGGGCCAGCATGTGCATGCGGTATCGCTGCCGGGCAATATGGCCGTCAACCTGGCCGCCATTGTGCTGGCCTTGTTGGCCATTGCGATGCTGGGCCCGATGGCGGGCCTGCTGGCGCAAGCCGTGGTCGCTGCCGGCCTGCTGGCGCTGTGCCTGGGGCTGCGCAGCTTTGCCGGCCTGCAGCTGGCGCCCGGGGCGGCGCTGGTGGGGCTCTTGGCGATCTACCCGATCTGGAGCTGGCGGCGCCTGAGTGCTGCGGCCCAATTTTTGCAGCAGGAGATGCACAACCTGCGCGCCGCGCTGGACACCACCAGCGCCCCGCAGCGCAGCGGCATGCTAATGGATGATTTTCTGGAGCGGCGCATCAAGGCGGTGGAGACCGCTACCGACACCCTGCGCCAGATGCACGGCTTTGTGCGCGATACGCTGCGCCAGATCCCCTCGCCCACCTTTGTGGTGGACCCGCTGGGCATGGTCAGCCTGCACAATGCCGCCGCCGTCAGCTACCTGCAAAACCTCGGCATGCCCAGCCAGGGCCTGATCGCGATCCAGTCGGCACTGGGCGGCATGCGCGTCAAGGATTCGGGCCAGGTGCTGTCCTTTGCCAATGCCGAGCAGCTGCGCGCGCTGCCGGCCGAATGCGAGGTACTGGACCGCGAGGACCACCGCTGGCTGCTGCTGGCCGAGGCCTTTCGCGCGCCCGCGCCTGCGGGCTGGCTGCTGATGCTGGTGGACCTGACCGAGCTGCACAAGGCCCAGCAGCAGCGCGACCAGGCGCTGCGCTTTATCTCGCATGATTTCCGCTCGCCCCAGTCCTCGATCATCACCTTGCTGGAGATGTACAAGGAGTTTCCCGGCCAGATGAGCGAGGCCGAGTTGCACCAGAAGATCAACCGCCTGGCCCACCAATCGCTGGAGATGGCCGAGAGCTTTGTGCAGCTGGCCTCGGCCCAGTCGCAGGCCATGCAGCGCCATGTGCTCAGCCTCGATGTGCTGCTGCAAGAGGCGGTGGACGATTGCTGGGCCAAGGCCTCGGAGAAAAAGATCCAGGTGCGCTACCTGCCCGGGGAGCTGGAGGCGGCCGAGACCGATATCGCCTGCGTGGGCGACCGCTCCTTGCTACAGCGCTGCTTTGTCAACCTGCTCAGCAACGCCATCAAGTACAGCCCCAGCGGCACCGCCGTCGAGGCCAGCATCGCCGACGATGCCGCGTACTGGCGGGTGGAGGTGCGCGACCAGGGCTTTGGCATGACGCAGGAGCAGCTGGACAGGCTGTTCCAGCCCTTCCAGCGCTTTCACCACAACAGCCAGCCGCAGATCTCGGGCATTGGCCTGGGCCTGAGCTTTGTGCAGACCGTGGTGCTGCGCCACCAGGGCTTTGTCAACGTGACCAGCGGGGTCAACGCCGGCTCCTGCTTCAGCCTGCATTTACCGAAAGCGCCAGGCACGCAGCAGGAGCTGCCCGCCGCCTAACGCGGCGCTCAGTGCAGCTCTTTGCCCTTCAGCTCGGGAATCAGCCACACGGTGGCCAGCGCATCGAGCACATAGATGGCGGCCAACAGGCCAATCGCCATCTGGAACGAGTACTGCGCCGCGATCGCACCAATCACCACCGGGCCTGCCCCGCCCACGGCGCGGCCAATGTTGAACAGCACATTCTGCGCGGTGGCGCGTGCTTCTGTCGGGTAGGCCTCGCTCATCAGCGCGCCAAAGCCGCCCATCATGCCGTTGACGAACATGCCCATCACGGCACCCGCCCAGAGCATGGTGATGGGGTCGTTGAGCTGCGAGTAGAACAACACCATCAGTGCGGCGCCGGCCTGGAACAGCAAAAAGCTGGGCTTGCGGCCGATGCGGTCGGCCAGCTGGCCAAAGATCCAGATGCCGGCCATCATGCCCAGGATGGTAACCGCCGTCCACAGCGCGGACTTGGTCAGGTTGAAGCCCAGCTTGTTGGCCAGAAAGGCGGGCATCCAGATCATGATGCCGTAGTAGCCAAAGTTCTGCACCGAGGTGAGCACGGCAATGCCGACGCTGATGCGGGTGGTGGCGCGGTCCTTGACCAGCAGCTTGAAGCACTGCAGCACGGACTGCTTTTTCTCCTGGCTGCGCACAAACACCTCGGGCTCATGCAGGCGGTTGCGGATGAACCAGGCCACAAAGGCGGGGATCACCCCCACCAGGAACATGCCGCGCCAGCCGATATGGGGCAGCAGCAAGGGCGTGAGCAAGGCCGCGCCCAGCACGCCCACCTGCCAGCCCAGCGCCACATAGGACGAGACCCGTGCCCGGTAGCGCGCAGGCCAGGCCTCGGCCGCCAGCGCCATGCCGATGCCGAACTCGCCCCCCAGGCCAATGCCGGCAATCGTGCGGTAGATCAGCAGGTCCCAGTAGCCCTGCGCAAACGCGCACAGCCCGGTGAACACCGCAAACAGCACGATGGTCCAGGTCAGCACGCGGATGCGGCCATAGCGGTCGCTGAGCATGCCAAACACAATGCCGCCCAACACCGCGCCGATCAGGGTCCAGGTGACCAGGGAGCCGGCCTGGGCCGTGGTCAGCCCCAGGTCCTCGCGGATGGCGCTGAGCATGAAGCCCAGGATCAGCAGGTCAAAGCCATCCATGGCATAGCCCACGGCCGAGCCGGCCAGGGCCTTCCAGCCATAGCGGTTGACGGTATCGGACAAGGGAGAGGCAGTGCCTGAAGCGGCAGACCCAACAGCGGAAGAAGACATGACAAGCGCTTTGTAGTAGGTTTTATGACAGCTGCGCGCACAAAAATGCCGCACAGACGGCGGCATGGTTGCTCAGCAGCGGGCGCTATTGTGCGCGATATCTATACGCTCTGCGTAGGGCCTGCGCAGTCCACATATTGACTAGTCGGTAAAAAATGACCGCCTACCATGGAATATTCAAGCCAGGAACAGCTCCTGCAGGTCGCTCAGAAAGTCAAAACCACGCTCTGTGGGGGTGACTTTCTGGAAATCCAGCTTGACGAGGCCCTTGGCCTCGGCCTCGTGCAAGGCCTTGGCGATGGAACTGAGCGGCAGGCCGGTGCGGTCCAGGTAGTCCTGCAGTGCAAAGCCCTCGCGCAGGCGCAGCGCATTGAGCATGAACTCAAACGGCAGATCGGCGCGCTTGACCTCGTCGTCCTGCGCCAGCGCGTTGCCTTGCAGTGCCTGAGCCATGTAGCGGGCCGGGTCGCGCAGCCGCACCTGGCGCACCACGCGGTGGGCAAAGCTCAGCTTGCTGTGGGCGCCCGCGCCAATGCCCAGGTAGTCACCAAACAGCCAGTAGTTGCTGTTGTGCACGCAGGCGTGGCCGGGCTTGGCATAGGCCGAGACCTCGTAGCGCTGCATGCCGGCCTGCGCAGTGCGCGCGGTGATCTGGTCGAGCATCGCATAGGCCACATCGTCCTCGGGAACGGCCGGCGGGTACTTGGCAAAAAAGGTGTTGGGCTCGATGGTCAGGTGGTAGATCGAGATGTGCGGCGGCGCAAAGCCCAGCGCCTTGTCCAGGTCCCGCGCCAGGTCCTGGGTGGTCTGGCCCGGCAGGGCATACATGATGTCGAGGTTTAAGGTCTCGAAGCTGCTGGCCGCCTCTTCGACCGCAGCCATCGCCTGCGCGCCGTTGTGCACGCGGCCAATGGCCTCCAGAAAGCGGTCGTCAAAGCTCTGCACGCCAATCGACAGCCGGGTGATGCCCGCGCCGCGAAAGGCCCGAAAGCGGTCCTTCTCGAAGGTGCCGGGGTTGGCCTCCATCGTGATTTCGCAACCGGCTTCCACACGCAGGCGGGCGCGGATGGCCGAGATCAGCCGGTCAATCGACTCGGGCGAAAACAGGCTGGGCGTGCCGCCACCCAGAAAAATGCTGTGGATGCTGCGGCCCCAGATGAGCGGCAGGGCCTGCTCCAGGTCGGCGATCAGCGCATCGATGTAGCGCTCTTCCGGCACCGCATGGCGGCCGTCGCGCGCTTCGTGCGAATTGAAATCGCAGTAGGGGCATTTCTTGATGCACCAGGGCAGGTGCACATAGAGCGACAGCGGCGGCAGGCTGGGCAGCTGCAAGGTGCCCGGGCGCATGTAGTGCTGGATGTCGCGCTGCACCACCTGTTCAGAAGGCTGCGCCGCTTGCAGCGGAATATGCACCGCCATCTCAGTCCTTGGGGGCAGCGGCCACCATCGGCGCGCCGGCCAGCCAGCTGTCGCGCAGCAGTGCCATCATCTGGCGCGAGGAGCGGCCCCGGTGGCTGTGCGCATGCTTGACCTCGGTGGCCATCTGCGCAAAGGTCATGCCCAGCGCCGGAATCAGCAGCACCGGGTCAAAGCCAAAGCCACCCTCGCCCAGCGGCTCGGTCGTGATCTCGGCGGCCACGCGGCCCACGGCCACCAGCGGCTCCGGGTCCTTGGGGTGGCGCACCGCCACCAGGGTGCTGACCATGGCCGCGCGGCGGTCGGTGACGCCCTGCATTTGCTCGAGCAGCGCGCGCACATTGTTGGCATCGCTTTTGTCGTATCCAAACTGCGTGCAGTAGTAGGCGGTATCCACCCCGGGCAGGCCACCGAAGGCGGCCACGCAGAGGCCGGCGTCATCGGCAATCGCGGGCAGTCCGGTGCGCTCGGCGGCAAAACGGGCCTTGCTCAAGGCGTTTTCCAAGAAGGTGCCATAGGGCTCGGGCGCCTCGCCCTCCATCAACGTGCCTTGGGGCAACAGGCTCACGCCCAGCGGCTCGAACATGGCCTGCAGCTCGGCGAGTTTGCCCTGGTTGTTGGAAGCAAGAACGATTTTCATGGGTCGGCACCAGCGGCTGCGCCAGGATCCCCGGGCAGCCCGCTGCTTTTTTGAGAACGGTAAAAACAGGCCTGGCGGCCTTGCGCCGCCATGCCAGGACAGGCTGAATTATCGGACCAGCGACAAAACGCAGTGCATGCCGGGCTTATGCGGCCGGAGCGTCGGGCTTGGGCGGGGCCTGATGACCAGCCTCAGGCTCTGGCGCTGGCGGCAAGGTGTCGCTCACCGGGTCTTCGGATTCAAAGCGCTCGGCACCGGGCATCTCCCACTCCATCGCCACGGCCGTGACGTTGTCGCTGGTCGCCCCCGCCTTGCGCAGCGCGGCATCGATCAGATCGGGGATGGCGCGCGAGACCGACTTGTTGGCCAGCTCGCGGGCAATCACGGTCTCGGAGACGCTGCTCCAGAGGCCGTCGGAGCACAGCATGATGCGGTCGCTGCGGTGCATCTCGGTGGGGCCGGCCACATCGAAGAACGGACGCGAGGGGCTGCCCAGGCAGGTGAACAGCACATTGCGGTTGAAGCGATCGGGGTTGATGCTGGTCACGCCCGAGCCGCGCAGCTCCATATAGGAGTGGTCACGCGTGCGCGCCAGCACCTTGCCGCTGCGCACCAGGTAGAGGCGCGAGTCGCCGCAATGCACCCACCAGATATTGCCATCCTGCACCACCGAGGCCACCAAGGTGGTGCGGGGCGGGTCATCCATATTGTTGGCAATCGCGTACTTGAGGATGTTGTGGTGCGCAGACAGCAGCGCGTTCTCGAGGAACTCGGCCGGGTCTTCCAGCTTGGGGCGCGCGAGGCGCTGAAAATCCAGCGACACGGTCTGCAAGGCCAGTTGCGCGGCCACCTCCCCTTCCGGATGCCCTCCCATGCCATCGGCCACGACAAACAGACAGGCTTCCTTGGTATAGCTATACCCCATCCTGTCTTCGTTTTTTTCCCGCCCGCCCTTGCGGCTGAGCTGGAAGACCGAGAACTTCATTTGGTTTGGCCTCCGCCCACGCGCTTTTTGGTATCGCTGACCAGCGAATCAATCGACATACGAACCTTCTCGGAGACGCTCAGTTTGGTATAGCGGCGCTCGTCTTCGCGCGCCAGCTCTTTTTGTAATAGGAACACCGATTGGGGCCGGGCCTGGGGATCGAGCGCCATGCACCACTCCACCAGCTCGATCAGGTTGTCCGAGTACACGCCGCGCACCTTGGACATGGCCAGGCTCAGGCGGTCCTTTTCCTGGCGCTTGGGCGCATCGTTGGGCGGAATGCCCTGCATGCAGGCATAGATGCAGGCGCCAATGGCATAGATGTCGGTCCAGGGGCCCAGCGACATGTCGCGGCGGTACATCTCGGGCGCGGCAAAGCCGGGCGTGTACATGGGGCGGACAAAGTTGCCCTCCTTGCTCAGCACCTCGCGGGCAGCGCCAAAGTCGATCATCACCGCCTTGTTGTCGTCGGTGATGAAGATGTTGGCCGGCTTGATATCGAGGTGCAGCATCTTGTGCTGGTGCACGATGCGCAGACCGCGCAGCACCTCGTCGAACAGCGAGCGGATCGTCGACTCGCGGAAGACCTTGGCTTCCTTGAGATCGCGGGCGGTGACGACGAAATCCTGCAAGGTGGCCCCTTGCAGGTAGTTCATCACCATGTAGACGGTGTCGTTTTCGCGGAAGAAGTTGTAGACGCTGACGACCGAGGAGTGCGAGATCTGGGCGAGCGCGCGGCCCTCTTCAAAGAAACTCTTGAGGCCCAGGCGGTACAGCGACAGCTTGTCGGGCTCGATGCTTGGCGACAGCGACCCTGGCGCACGCGTGGCCAGGCTGGACGGCAAATACTCCTTGATGGCGACCTGCTGGCCATCGGGCGCCAGCGCCAGATAGACCACCCCGAACCCCCCCGCCGATATGCGCCGCACGATCCGGTAGCCACCGATGACGGTATTGGCTGGTAGCGGCGCTGGCTTTACTTTTGACATAGTTTGATGAACAACGCAGGTATATGAGAAGCCTGATAATGAGCGCGATTGCAAGCAACCTCATACAGTCCTATGCCAGTTTACAGCATGACAGGCTATGCCTCTGTCCAGCAAAGCATCCCACCTGACGGTGACAACAATGCTCCCTCCCTCTGGCGCGTCGGACTGGAAATTCGCTCGGTTAACAGCCGTTTTCTCGATTTATCTTTCAAGCTTCCGGAAGATCTCAGAAGCTGCGAACCACAGTTACGCTCTCTGGTAGATAATAGTCTGAAGCGTGGCAAGGTGGAAGTACGTGTACTGATCAACAGTGAACAGGCTTCCAGCGTGCCCGTCGCCTCGCCCCGCCTGCTCCAGCAGCTGGGCAGCTTCCAGGACACCGTCAAGGCCTGGATGCCTACGGCCCAGCCTTTCACTGTGGCAGAAGTACTACGCCTGAGCGGCAGCGGCAGCATCGAGCTGCCCGAGAACTGGGCCGACAATGTGGCCGCGCTGTGCCAGCAAGCCCTCAAGACCCTGCTCGACGCCCGCCAACGCGAAGGCAAGCGCCTGGCCGATATGCTGCAAGACCGCATCAAGCAGCTGCGCCAACTGGCCGAACAGGCCGAGCCGCTGATCCCCGAGCTGGTCAAGCAGCAAAAGCAGCGCTTTTTGGAGCGCTGGCAAGAAGCGATGGCGCTGAGCGCCGGCAGCGTCTCGCCAGAAGCCGCCCAGGACCGCGCGCTGACCGAGGCGACCTCCTTTGCGATCCGCATCGATGTGGCCGAAGAACTCACCCGCCTGCGCTCGCACCTGGAAGAAATCAGCCGCCTGCTCACCAAGGGTGGCGACATCGGCAAGCGCCTGGACTTCCTGATCCAGGAGCTGCACCGCGAGGCCAACACCTTGGGCTCCAAGTCCGCAGCGCTGGATCTGACCCGCATCAGCGTGGACATGAAGGTCCTGATCGAACAGATGCGCGAGCAGGTGCAGAACATCGAATAAGAAGAAGCCAAACCATGGAATACCCCGGAAACCTCTTTGTCGTCTCGGCCCCCAGCGGTGCGGGCAAGTCGTCGCTCGTCAAGGCGCTGCTCGAGCTCGACTCCCAAGTCTTTCGCTCGATCTCCCACACCACGCGCTCGCCGCGTGGCCAGGAAAAGCATGGGCGCGAGTACTACTTCGCCTCGCGCGATGACTTCGAGCGCATGATTGCCTCCAACGCGTTTGTCGAATGGGCGAATGTGCATGGCAACCTCTACGGCACCTCGAAGAAAGCGATTGAGGAGCGCCTGGCCAAGGGCACCGATATCGTGCTGGAGATCGACTACCAGGGCGCTTTGCAGATCAAGCAAAGCTTTCCCCATGCGGTACTGATCTTCATCCTGCCGCCCAGCTGGGAAGAGCTGCGCTCGCGTCTGGAAAACCGCGGCGAAGACGCCTCCGACGTCATCGAGAAGCGCCTCAAGAACGCCCGCGACGAGATGGCCCAGGTCCACAAATTCGACTTCGTTATAATTAACGAATTGTTCGAGCGCGCTTTGTTCGATTTGAAGGCCGTTGTACATTCACAACGCTTGCGCTATTCGGCCCAAAGACGCGTTCGCAGCGAAATATTCTCGTCACTCGACATCCCTGTTACCCTGGAGAACTCCTGATGGCCCGCATCACCGTTGAAGACTGCCTCGACAAAATCCCTAACCGCTTCCAACTGGTTCTGGCCGCTACCTACCGCGCCCGCATGCTGAGCCAAGGCCACACGCCCAAAATCGAAAGCCGCAACAAGCCGGCCGTGACCGCGCTGCGCGAAATCGCTGCTGGCAAGGTGGGCCTGGAAATGCTGAAAAAAGTACCCGGCTAAGCCCCTGCGTATGCAACAAAATGGCACCGAATGGCGGTGCCATTTTTCTTGGTATTCACACAAATTTGTCATCGCACGCTACAGTTAAGGCGTGAAGTCCGTGTCCATCCCCTCCGCACCCGCCCAAGTCTCTGGCGTCATCGCTACCGCCGCAGCCAAGCCTGCCATGTCGTATCCGGTAGTGGTGAGTGCCTACGCCGAATTTCTGGAGAAGCTCGACTACCTCGGTGAAGCAGATCTGGCCCTGGTGGAAGAAGCTTTCGAGTTTGCCGCCACGGCCCACACCGGCCAGTTCCGCAGCAGTGGTGACCCCTACATCACCCACCCGATTGCGGTTGCCGAGATCTGCGCGAGCTGGAAGCTCGATGCCCAGGCGCTGATGGCCGCGCTGATGCATGACGCGATGGAAGACTGCGGCGTCACCCGCGATGACATTGCCCGCCAGTTTGGCGACACGGTGGCCGAACTGGTCGATGGCCTCACCAAGCTGGACAAGCTGCAGTTCAACTCGCGCGAAGAGAACCAGGCCGAGTCGTTCCGCAAGATGCTGCTGGCCATGGCGCGCGATGTGCGCGTCATCCTCGTCAAGCTGGCTGACCGCACCCACAACATGCGCACCATGTCCGACATGCCGCGCAGCAAATGGGGCCGCATCTCAACCGAGACCATGGAAATCCATGTGCCCATCGCCAACCGGCTGGGCATCAACCGCGTCTACCGCGAGCTGCAGGACCTGGCCTTCAAGCACCTCTACCCCTGGCGCCATGACACGCTGGTCAAGGCGCTGGGCCGCTCGCGCAACCGGCGCAAGGACGTGGTCCAGAAGATCCATGCCGAGGTCGATTCGGCCTTTGCCAAGTCCGGCATCAAGATCCGCCTGGGCAACCAGGAAAAAACGCTCTACGCCATCTACAAGAAGATGGATGGCAAGCGCCTGTCGTTTGCGCAGGTGACCGACTCCTACGCCGTGCGCGTCATCGTGCCCAACCTGATCGACTGCTACACCGCGCTGGGCGTGCTGCACCAGGTGTTCCGCCCGGTGCCCTCCAAATTCCGCGACTACATCGCCAACCCCAAGTCGAACGGCTACCAGTCGCTGCACACCACCTTGGTCGGCCCCTCGGGTGTGAGCATGGATTTCCAGATCCGCACCGAAGACATGAACCTGGTCGACGAGTACGGCGTGCTCACGCACTGGATGATCCAGGCGCGGGCCATGCCCAATGGCGAGCAACTGGGCAACAAATGGGTGCAGTCGCTGCTCGACATCCAGGACGAGACACATGACGCCCATGAGTTCTGGGACAACGTGCGCGTGGACCTGTTCCCCGACTCGGTCTATGTGTTCACGCCCAAGAACCAGATGCTCACCTTGCCCCGGGGCGCGACCGTGCTGGACTTTGCCTACGCGATCCACTCCAATGTCGGCGAGCGCACGCAAGGCGCGCGCATCAACAACGAGCAGGTGCCGCTCAGCACCGTGCTCAAGAGCGGCGATGTGATCGAGATCTCGACCTCGCCCGATGCCGCGCCCCACCCGTCCTGGCTCACGATCGTGCGCACCGGCCGGGCCAAGTCCAAGATCCGCTACTACCTCAAGACCCAGGGCCAGAACGAGACCGCTGCGCTGGGCGAGCGCCTGCTGTTGCAGGCAATGCGGGCCGAAGGCATCTCGCAGCTGCCCGAAGACAAGGCCGTCTGGGACCGCCTGCTCACCCGCCTCGAAGCGCGCAACAAGGTGGAGCTGTTCAACGACATCGGCCAGGGCAAGCGCATTGCCGTGTTTGCCGCCAAGCAGGTGGTGGACCTGCTGGCCGAGCAAGGCCAGCGGCCGGATGCCGTGCTGCTGAGCCAGGAGCGCTTCAAGACCGGCGCCAGCACCGCCACGGCGGCGCTCGTGCTCGACGGCTCGCCCAATGCCGCCGTCAAATACGCCAAATGCTGCCGCCCCGTGCCGGGCGATCCGATTGCCGCCCACCTGGACCGCAACGCCGGCCTGGTTGTGCACAACGCCCAGTGCGCCGTCTGCAAGCGCCTGCTGGCCAAGGATGCCGAGCATTTTGTTGATGTGGAATGGGCCGACGAACCCGCCAACGAGTTCGACACCGGCGTCGTCGTCACCATCAACAACGGCAAGGGTGTGCTGGGCAAGATTGCTGCCGAGATTGCTGCGATGGGCTCGGACATCACCCACATCACGATGGACGACGAAGTGGCCATGGACACGATGGCGCTGCGCTTTGTGCTGACCGTCAAGGACCGTGCCCAGGTCGAGCTGCTGCTGCGCCAGCTGGTCAAGCTGCCCTATGTGATCCGCGCGCACCGGGTGCTGCCGGTCGCCTGAACGCCATCCGATAGCGATCGGGACAGTCCCCAAACCACAGCGCGCCTTAAAGGCGCGCTTGTGTTTTGAGAGCGGGCTATTTCAAGAGGTCCCCAGCTCCGGGTACTGTACATCCAGCACCTCCAGCACCCGCACCCCGCCCGGCGTGGGCAGCTGCACCTCATCGCCAATGCGGGACTTGAGCAGCGCCCGCGCAATCGGGGCCACCCAGCTGACCTGGCCCCGGCTGGCATCGGCCTCGTCAATGCCCATGATGGTGATCGACTCCTCGCTGCCATGCTGGTCGCAGTACAGCACCGTCGCCCCAAAATACACCTGGTCGCTGCCGTGGTGCACGCCCGGGTCCACCACCTCGGCCGCCTCCATGCGCTTGGTCAGAAAGCGGATGCGCCGGTCAATCTCGCGCAAGCGCTTCTTGCCATACAGGTAGTCGCCATTTTCCGAGCGGTCGCCATTGCTGGCGGCCCAGTGCACCACTTCCACCACCTTGGGCCGCTCGTCATCGATCAACTGCAGCAGCTCCTGCTCCAGCGCGCGGTAGCCGCCAGGCGTGATGTAGTTCTTGCCGCCAGCAATCTTGGGCAGCTGCGGCAGATCGTCATCGTCGTCGTTGTCTGTCTCTTTGGTAAAGGCCTTGTTCATCCTGCTATTTAAACAAAGATTGGCGATGGCTCCCACCAGAAAGAAAAAAGCCTGCCACCGCCATGGCAGGCTTGGCCCATCAAGCTGCGAAAGGCTTAGACCGCCTGGCCGACCTCCGCCTGCGCGGCGCCACCCAACCCTGGCGGGTGGGTGACGATGCTGCGCAATTCGGGCCGGGGCTGGGCCAAGGCTGCCAGGTCGGGGCGGGGGCGGGCAAAGTCGCTGTTGTGCAAGCCCAGCTTTTCGACTGCCGCCGCCATCGCCAGCAGGCGGCCATCCTGGTGCAACGGGCCAACCATCTGCAGGCCAAAAGGCATGCCCGCCTCATCGCGGCCGCAGGGCAGCGACAGCGCGGGGTTGGTCGCCAAGGTCACCACATAGGTGAGGCTCAGCCATTCGTAGTAGTTGCGCTGGGTCTTGCCCTCCACCTCCTGCGCATAGAGCTGCGTCCAGGGGAAGGGCGACAGGGGAGTCACAGGGGCCAGCACCAGGTCGTATTGCTCAAACGTGCGCTGGAACATGCGCTGGATGCGGGTCTGCGCCAGATGCGCCCAGGCCCGGTCGCCCAGGCTGATGCTGGCGGCCATCTCCACATTGGCCAGCACATTCGGGCCCAGGGTCTCGGGAGCCGTGCGGTAGATATCGGCAAAGGCGGCGACAAAGCTCTCGGCGCGGATAATGTCAAAGCAGCGGTGCGCTTCTTCCAGGTTCCAGGGCAAGGCGTCCATGCAGGCCACCTCACCCGCCAAGGCCTGCACCCGCTGGCGAAAGGCACGGCGCACCACCGGGTCGACCGCGCAGGTGCCAAAGTCTTCGGTATAGGCCACGCGCAGGCCGCGCAGGTCCATCTCTGGCACAGGCCAGACAGGGGCATGGCCCACGCCCATGCTCAGCGGGTCCATTGGGTGCGGGCCCATGCTGGCCTGCATCATCAGCGCGGTATCGGCCACATCCCGGCCCATGGGGCCGAGCACCGAGATGGCCGACCAGCCCAGCGGCCGGTCATCATTGGCGATCAGGCCCGGCGAGGGGCGCAGGCCGACCACGCCGCACAGCGCCGCCGGAATGCGCAGCGAGCCGCCGGTGTCCGAGCCGGTGCACAGCGGAAACATGTCGGTGGCCAGCGCCGCGGCCGAGCCACCCGAGGAGCCCCCGGCATTCAAATCCGGGTTGAAGGGGTTGCCCGTAGCGCCCCAGACCGGGTTGCGGCTGTTGGCACCTGCGCCCATGTCCGGCGTATTGGTCTTGGCCGTCACGATCGCGCCCTGGGCGCGCAGCCGGGCCACGAAGGCATTGTCCTTGACAGGCACATGGCCGCGCAGCCGCACATTGCCGCTGGTGGTCAGCAGGCCTTCGGTGGCCTGCAAGTCCTTCACGCCCAAGGGCAGGCCATGCAAGAGCGGCAGCTGGCTGCACCGCCCCACCTGCGCTTCGGCCAGTTGGGCGGCTGTGCGGGCCCGCTCAAAATCGGTGGCGCAGATTGCATTGACCGCCGGGTTGATGGCCTGCATGCGGGCGATGCAGTCATCGAGCAGTTCGACCGGCGAGATCTGCCGGCTCTGGATCAGGCTGCGCAGCTCGACTGCGCTGTGTTCTACCAAACTCATTGCGTGGCCAATCCCAGTTTGTCGATCAAAGGCTTCCAGACGGCGATGTCGCGCTCGGCAAAGCCCAGCACATCGGCAGGCTGGCTGCGCATCAGGGTCATGCCCATCTTGTCCATGCTGTTGGCATAGACCGGGTCGCTGTAGCACTGGTTGGTGGCATCGTTCAAGGCCTTGATCACCTCAGGCGGCGTGCCCTTTTTGGCCACCACCGCAATCCACGATGGCCGCGCCAGCACCGCCGGCCCACCGGCCTCGGCAATGGTCGGCACATCGGGCAACACCGCCGAGCGCTGGCCGGCAAAAATCGCCAGCGGCACCAGCTTGCCGGCCTTGACCTGGGGCGCTGCGGTGTTGAGCACCAGGGTCATCGCCTGGATCTGCTGGCCCATCAGGGCCGTCAGGCCCGCGCTCTCGCCGACAAAGGGCACATGGGTGGCGGGCCAGTGCATGGCATCGGTCAGTGCCGTGGTCAGCAAATGCGCAGGGCTGCCCTTGCCGGGCGAGCCAAAGTTCAGCCCACCGGCCTGGGACTTGGCGACCTTCTCCAGGTCCGCGAGTTTGCTCACGCCCGCACCCGCAGGCACCACCAGCACCAGCGGGGACGAGCCAATCATCGCGACACCGGCAAAGTCCTTGAGCGGGTCATAGGGCATCTGCTGGTGCACATAGGGCGTGATCGTCATCTGCGACATGCCGATGGTCATCGCAAACGCGCCATCGGCCGGCTGGCCCTTGAGGTAGTTGATGGCCAGGATGCCATTGGCACCGGGCTTGTTCTGCACGACCACCGGGCGCCCCATCAGCCGCCCGGTGCATTCGCCCCAGGCGCGCGTCATCGCGTCCGAGCCACTGCCCGGCGGCTGCTGCGCGATCACCTGCAACGGGGTCTGGGCGGCGGCGCCAAGGGCCCAGGCCGTCAGGCCACAGGCAAGAAGGGATGCTCTGATCAAGGGGTCACCTCGCTGGAAAAAGATTGAAGAAGCAGGGACAGCTGCTGCAGCTGCCGGTCCATCGCAGCCGGGCTGGAGAACGGCGCGAGCACGCCCAGGCCGCGCAGGCAGGACAGCACCAGCTGAAAGCGCGCTTCAGCGGCGGGCCCACCGGCCCATTCGGGAAAGCTGCGCAGCATGCGCAGCAGCAGCTTGTCATTGATGGGGGCGCGTGCGGCCTGGATATGCGCCACCATGGCGGCATCGGCACGCACCGCCAAGTAGGCCTCCCAGGCGACCGCAAAGCGGGGCTGGCCATACAGCCGCAGCCAGGCCTGTTGCACAAAGTGGTCGGCACGCCGCTGCAAGGGCCAGTGCGGCGCGGGCCAGAAACTGTCGTCGGTATCGATCTGCTGCACCAGCCGCTCAATGATCTGCAGCATCAGCGCGGCCTTGGACGGGAAATGGTGCTGCACCGCCCCCGTCGTCATCCCCGCGATGCGGGCCACCTCATGCATCGAGAGGCTCGCAAGCCCCTTGGTTTGCATTACATCGAGCGCAGCATCCATCAGACGCTCACGCGTCTGCTCACTCTTGATCTGATGCAGGTTGGGCACAACAGGGGGTCTCCTAAAATACATTATGCGTGTAATGTAATTTGGCTGACATCCGGGTTTGGCCTAGGAAAAGGGCGCCCGGTCTCAGGGGCGATCCGCGCTGCAATCACCAGACCAGGCCCCTCTTGCGTTTTCTCGGAGAGTGCAGTGGTGGCCGCTTGCCCCGCAGCGTGCCGGCCTCAGAAAAGATCTGTGAGCACCGCCAGCTCGGCCAGAAACGCCTGCATCTGCGGGCTGGCCTCTTCGCCCGGCGCCAGCAAGCCATGCTTGTGCGCCAGCTGCCGAAACACCGAGGCCGCCGCCAGCTGCGGCAGCGCAGCGGCACCGTCTCCCCCCTCCCAGGCATCGCTCAGGTTGTCATGGGCTATTTCAATCATGCGAACTCCTCTCTTCTTATGGGCAGCCAACGCAGAGCTTCGTTTGCAGCTGCTGCCGGATGGCGACATCAAGCCTAGCCAGTTTATGGATAATACTGTATGAATATACAGTATTTTTATATCGCCATCGAAGGCACTAGGGTGAGCACTATCACCACTTTCAGGGATTGACACCATCTAGCACACACCGCACATTTAAATGTCAACATATGTAAAAAGCTTATGAAGGTGTACTAAATGGCCATGAACCAGTTTTTATGTGCGGGAGCGTTTGCAGCATTGGCTTCCATAGGGGTGCACCACAGTGCACATGCACAGGCGTTTACAGAAGCTTTTAACGACATCAACACCCTGGTTAGTGGCGGATGGGTAATGAGCAATGCCAGCGTGGGAGTCGGGTCCACCGGCTGGTTTCAAGGCAATCCGCCCACTGCAGGTGGTCCTTTTGACGCACAAAGCGGCGCTGCCAATGCGTATATCGGAGCCAATTACAACAACACTGGCAGTGTCGGAACGATCAGCAACTGGCTGCTCACGCCTAATCGAACCATACGCAACGGCGATGTGCTGACTTTTTATACAAGAAAGCCCTCCCCGGACACCTACGCCGATCGCTTGGAAAAGTGCGTCTCAGCACGAATGGGGCCAGCACAAATGTCGGCAGCGGCACTGGCGTGGGTGATTTCACGACGCTGCTGATGAGTGTCAACCCTGGCCTCACCTTGGGGGTCTATCCAACCTCCTGGACGCAGTACACCGTCACCGTTTCGGGCCTGCCAGCCCCCACGTCCTCGCGCATGGCCTTCCGTTATTTCGTTACCAGTGGCGGTTTTTCCGGAACGAACTCTGACTACATCGGCATCGACACTGTGAGCTATACGCCCTATGTCTGCCCTTCTGTCGTGCTGACGCCTGCGGGCGCCCTTGCTGGAGGCAGCGTGGGCCAAAGCTACAGTACCACACTCAGCCAGAGTGGCGCGCTGGGCGCTCCAAACTTCGCCGTCACCTCGGGGGCACTGCCACCAGGTTTGACGTTGTCGAGCAGCGGCGCCATTTCTGGCACCCCCACAGCCGCCGGAGCCGCCAACTTCACGGTCACGGCGAACGATGCGAGCGGTTGTTCGGGCGCCCAGCCCTATTCCATCTCTGTGGAACAGGGATTGCAATCCATTAGCTTCCCATCGCAAAGCCCTGCCAGCCAGCTGTACACACCCGGGGGCAGCTTCTCGATCAATCCTCAGGCAAGCGCAAGCTCCCTCCTGCCCGTGAGCTATGACAGCAGCACGCCAGCGGTCTGTACGGTGGCAGGCACCAATGTCTCCATCAACAGTGGTGGCATCTGCACACTCGTCGCACAGCAAGCTGGGGATGTGAACTACACAGCTGCGCCGTCCCAGTCTCAGAACGTCACCGTTGACAAGGCAGCGCAGACCATCAGCTTCAGCTCGTTCATCCCCGCCAATGCCAAGGTAGGCGGCAGCTATACCGTTTCAGCCGATGGTGGCGCCTCTGGCAACGCCGTTAGCTTCTCGATCGACAGCGGCAGCCTTTCAGTCTGCAGCATCAGCGGCAACCTGGTCTCCTTCAATGGCGCCGGCAACTGCAGCATCAACGCGAACCAACTGGGCAACGCCAACTACAGCGATGCCACCCAGGTGCAACAGACGGTCGCTGTCGCTCAAGGTGGATCGGGCATCAGCATCAACTCCAGCCAAAACCCTTCACAGCCGGGTCAGAGCGTGACGTTCACGGTATCGGTAGCCTTTGATCCCAACAAGACCGCTGCTCTGCAGGCAAAAGCAGCGCCAGTGCCCACGGGAACGGTCGAGATCCTGGACGGCTCCACATCGCTGGGGAGTGCTGCACTCGTAAATGGCGTAGCCACCATCAATGCCGTACTGCCTGCTACTGCCGGAGCGCACAGCCTCGTTGCCAGTTACAGCGGCGATGCCAACTACCCAGCACTCCAGAGCGAAGCCTTTGTCCAATCCGTTGTGGCAGCAGTGCCAATGGCGGTGCCTACGCTGTCCGCATGGGCCGCACTCAGTTTGTCCGCCCTGCTGGCACTTGTCGGACTCACTGCAGTTCGCAGACGCCCTGGCGCATAAGCGCAGCAAGCCACCCCAACGGGGTGGCTTGCTGCCATCTCTTCACCACTTCGACCACCACCGACCATTTTGCCCAGGCCCCTGCCATGCACACATCCCTTCACCTATTGCGGCGCGCATCGCTTTTTCTCATCGCACTCTTATGTACTGCGCTTGCCCATGCAGCCACACTGACGACCACGTATAACGCAGGCAATAACCATCGAGGCAATATGTTCGATGTCATGGCCAACCAGGCCATTGCCATTACGCAGTTTGATATGTCGCCGATGGGAAATACGGATTATGAAATCTACTACCGCATCGGCACCTGGGTAGGCCATGCCAATTCGCCTGCTGACTGGACCTTGCTGCAAACAGGACCGGTATCGGCAAATGTGTCAGGTACAGGTGTACCGGTAGCACTGGAGACCCCCTTAAGCCTGCTTGCCAATGAGACATATGCGTTCTACATCACGTCTACATCGACCAATGTCAGCTTGAATTACAGCGATGGGATCAACGTCGGAAGGCTTTTTGCGTCAGACAGCGTGTTGTCATTTTTCGAGGGAGGCGGTATGGAATACCCCTTTACCAACAACACGGGAGCGGTATACCAACCTCGGGTCTGGAACGGTGCCATCCACTACGACGTCGTGGGCCCCGCCAGCCGCCTGGCCGTCAAAACACCTGCCACCGCAACCCAAGGCACGGCGCTCGATTTCAGGGTGACCGCCCTCGATGCCGTAGGTTACCAAGTGCCGAGCTATACCGGTACGGTGCAATTTTCCAGCTCGGATGCAGCTGCGACGCTGCCGGTCAGTGCAACACTGGTGAATGGCCAGAGCACATTCTCGGCAACATTCCTCACCACAGGTACACAAACTATCGTAGCTACAGATATAGTCGTCCCCGGCATCGTCGGCACATCCAACAATACGCTTGTTGCAGCAGCGCCGGTTCCTGATGCCCCGACCATCACTTCGGCCGTTGCAGGCAATGCAGAGGTAGAGCTGAGCTGGTCCGTACCTGCAGACAATGGTTCGGCCATCACGGAATATGTTGTGACGGGTCTGCCCCAGGGCAACTGCACATCGGTGTCGACAAACTGCCTGATCACCGGTCTGACCAACGGCACCCCCTACACCTTTACGGTGGTGGCCAAGAATCTGGGCGGCAGCAGCGCCGCCTCAGCTGCAAGCGTTGCCGTCATCCCCAGCGCAGATTTGCTCTTTTCTGGCGCCGGTCCCACCATTACTTTGCCCCAAGGCGCCATAGGCCAGAACTACAACGCACCGATACAGGTCAGTGGTGGCCTGCTCCCCTACAGCTTTGCACTCAGCGGTAACCTGCCTGCAGGCCTCAGTCTCAACACCAATACCGGCGTGATCAGCGGAACGCCCACTACGGTGCAGACGGAAGAGTTCAGCATCACGGTCACGGACAGCGTAAGCGCGCAACAGTCCTTTGATAAGGCGGCGGCTGTCCATACCGCAACGCAGAGCTTCAGCATTACCATCACGGCAGCGCCCGTGGCATCAACGCCAACACCTGTTCCTGGCCTGGGCACCTGGGGTCTGCTGGCGCTGTCGGCCTTGCTGGCACTGCTGGGCATGGCGCGGGACCGTGGCCGGTTCAAGGCTTGGTCGCTCTAAGCGGTCCATAAGGTCTGGAGATTGGGCGTCGCCTCAGCGCTCCAGACCAGCGCAAACTGCGCGCCATCAAAATTTTCAGCATGCCGGGAATAATCCCGGCAGGCCATCCGTCTACAGAGGTGTTCCTCCACCCAACCCTGAAAGATGGCCGCCATGAAAACCCCTTATGCATCCCTGATCGCTCTGTCACTGGCCGCGCTGCTGGCCCCGTTGGCCCAGGCTGAGCCGGCGGCCAAGATGGCCCATGGCATGCTGGTCAATGCCAGCGGCATGACGCTCTACACCTTTGACAAGGATGTGGCCGGCAGCAACAAGAGCATGTGCAACGGCCCCTGCATCGCGCTGTGGCCAGCCCACGCTGCGGCAGCCGATGCCAAGCCCGAAGGCGACTACAGCATCATCACCCGCGACGACGGCAGCAAGCAGTGGGCCTACCAGGGCAAGCCGCTCTATACCTATACTGCGGACAAGAAGGCCGGCGACGCCACGGGCGACAACTTCAAGGACGTCTGGCACGTCGTCAAGTAAGCGCTGGCTGCTGCTGATTCCCCTCCTCACCCCCGGACCCCACTGCCCCATGCGCGCACAGGACGAAGCGGAGATTGTGGCCTGCATCCCCAGCCTGCGGCGTTATGCGCGCGGGCTGGTCTCGGACCCCGACCGCGCCGATGACCTGGTGCAGGACACGCTGGAGCGCGCCTGGTCGCGCTTGTCGATGTGGCAAAAGCGCAATGAGCTGCGTGCCTGGATGTTCGGCATCATGCACAACCATTTCATCGACCGCCTGCGCGCCCAGCGCAGCCGGCCCGAAGACAGCGCAGGCGACGAGTTGCCCGAGCTGCCCCAACGGGCCCAGCAGACCGATGCGCTGGAAGTGCGTGACCTTGACCGCCTGCTGCAGCGCCTGCCGCCCGAGCAGCGCGAGGTGCTGCTGCTGGTCAGCGTCGAGGAGCTGAGCTATCAAGAGGTGGCGCAGATCACCGGCGTGCCGCTGGGCACGGTGATGTCGCGGCTGTCGCGGGCACGCGCCCGGCTGCGCGATGAGATGGCGAGCCCGGGCCAGAGCAGGGAGCAGGACAAAGTCAGCCATGCAGCGCAAAGAATTCAACGGGTGAAGTGACCATGGACCAGCCCAACCTCAAAGCCCTGGACGCCAGTCCCATGCCGCCGGTGACCGAAGCCGATCTGCATGCCTATGTGGACCGGCAATTGCCCAGCGCACGCCACCTCCAGGTCGAGCAGTACCTGCACGAGCACCCGGAAGAACGCGCCCGTGTGCAGGATTGGCAGCAGCAGAATGCGCGGCTGCGCGAGATGCTGGCCCCGGTGATGGACGAGCCCTTGCCGATGGGCCTGCCCCTGCGCCCCACGCACAGCAGCCTGCCCTGGCGCAGCCTGGCTGCGAGCTTGCTGGTGGCGGTCGTCAGCGCGGGGGCGGCCTGGTCAATCCGCGGCGCAGTCGATGCCAAGGCCATCCAACTCGCGATGGCGGGCCAGCCCGCAGCCACCCGCCCACCAACCGCCCAGCCCCAGCTGCTGCCCGCCAGCGGCGCAGCCTTGAGCGGCTTTGCCCAGCGCGCTGCGATAGCGCATGTGGTCTTCAGCCCCGATGTGCGGCGCCCGGTAGAGATTGGCGCCGAGCAGGAGCAGGCGCTGGTCACCTGGCTGACCAAGCGCATGGGCACCCAGGTGCGCCCACCTCCGCTCAATGCGCTGGGCTACCGTTTGATGGGCGGCCGCCTGCTGCCCGGTGACAGCGGGCCGGTGGCGCAGTTCATGTACGAGACCGAGGCGGGCCTGCGCCTGACCCTGTATGTGACCCGCGAGGTGAGCAGCCAGAGCGATGCACAGTTCAAGTTTGGCCAGGACGGCCCTGTCAACGTCTTCTACTGGGTGGAAAACCACCTCGGTTATGCCATCTCGGCCGGGGCCGACCGGGCCGAGCTGATGCGCGTCTCGCAGGCCGTCTACCAGCACCTGCAGCAGGACTGAATGGCCACACTATCGCTGCCAACTGCCACGCCATCCCACATAGCCTCCGGCCTTTGCATCGCCAGGGCGAGAACCATGCGCACGCCCCAGGCCTTTGCGCACGAGCTGCAGTCGCCCACTGGGCAGCCCATTTTTGCCAATAAGGCGAGCAGACATCTGCCGCCCGCTCAGTGACACAGCCTGCAGATGCTGCGCTCAGAGCCCGCCGTCAGTGATGCTGCCAACGGGCGATCAGGCCTGGGCGTTCCGCTGTAATAAAGCCGCTGCCCTTGCGGGCGGCGCATGCAATACGTCTGTGGGACTGGGAGTGAGCAGCATGCGCGCGGCATGAAACCGAATCAATCCCCCAGTGGCTTGGGATGCTGCATCGCTGCCAGCCGGCGGTATTTCTCAAAAGTCTTGCTGATATCGGTGGAGACCGAAGGCACATAGCGCTTCGCTTTCTCGCCGCGATGGGCCACCAGCGGACGAGTCGGCATGGTCAGCATCGGAAATGATGGCTGGTTTTGCATACCCAACTCCTTTCACAAAAGACTTCTTAATCGATTCAGTCAATGACTTAAGAATGTAAGCCTTGCTTGCGCAAAGTCAAGCTACGGACCGGCCCGGGCTCCGTCATGGTTGTAATTAATTGCAAACCAGATGCGAAAAAGCGGCGGCGCGGCAATGCCGATCTGCCGATGCTCCAGGTTAGAGATTGCTGACAATCCATTTCAAAAATTTCATACAGAATCCCTGGTCTCAAGATAGCCACCAGGGTCTGTGTCCCCAGGTTGGCCTTCCACGATGGGAGGTTTTCCATGCCAGCGCTTATCCAGGTTCGATCACCCCAGTCTTCATCGCCCAGCCAGCTCAAACTGGGCAAAGGCCAGACCCTGATTGGCCGTGGTCAGGGCTGCGGTTTGCGCCTGGATGACCAAGGGGTCAGCCGAGACCATGGCGCCTTCAGCTACTACATAGGCGTGTTGGTGGTGGAGGACCACGACAGCACCAACGGCATCTTCGTCAACGGCACCAAGGTCAAGCGCCAGGTGCTCTACACGGGCGACCGGGTGACGGTGGGGCCCATCGAGATCTACATCCAGAAGGGCTCGGCGGCGTCGACCTCGGAAGGCGCATGATCGCTGCTGGCCGCGCCCCAGCGCCGGCGCTGGCACAGGTTCGCACACGGGCACAGCGCGAGTGCGCACTGCGCCAGCCGCGCTAGCTGCGCTAGCTGCGCCGCAAGCAATCGGGCAGGTGCGCAAGCCGTTTTATTTTTGCGACAGATCGAGAATCAGGTCGATGAAGCCTGCAGAACCGGGCAAGTCTGATGATAATTATTACGATTAGCCACAATTGTGGCTTGTTCTAACGATTAACCAGGCCAGGCTTCCGTCCAGCTCGAAGACAGGCGTATGCGTTAGAAATGGGTTTGTCCATGAGATCTATTTTTGTTCGGGCGCAAGGCCAGTACCGGTTATGCATCGGCGCGGTGCTGCTGTCAGCGGCCGCCGGCCCCAGCCTGGCCCAGTCCTATGTGTACGCGCCCAGCACGCTGTCGGGTATCGATGGCTGGGTCGCAGGCTGGATGAGCAATCGTCCGCCAGGCACGCTGACCCAGGACTGGTATCCAGGCTCTGTAGAGGGCAGCACGGGCACCGATGCAGTGGAGGGCCCCACGCATGACAGCACATTCCTCTCGAGCACGGGCCCGCAGCGTTTTGGCGCAGGCTTGAGCGCCAGCCCCGACCCCACTTTTCCAGATTTTCAGATCATCTCCGGCCTCAGGACCAGCACGGCCGATGCGGCAATGGCCGACCAGCAGTACATCGAGTTCCCATTCACCACCGGCACGATGCAGTATGCGGACGCCACCGCATCGGCGGCGTTGTTTTATGTCAATGCGGTCGTCACGGCCAAGCGCTGGAACCTGAACAACAACGCGCACCCGCGCGCCTTTGGCTATGCCGCTTTCGTGGTGGACGCTGGCGGCCATCCGGTCAGCGAGCTGTTGCCGCAGATAGCCGATGTCAGCATGGTGCACGGCGATGGGTTTGAGTTTGTCCGCCCCTCGGATGGCCCTGGTCCCGGCATCACGCTGCAACCCGGCACCCCCTACGCCTTGCGCTTTTACCTGTACCGCACGGCAGCCAACACCGATGGGCGCGCATCCTGGGACGACACCTTGTTCACGATGAGCCGCCAGACCTTGGCAGAAATCATCGTCAGCGCCAGCGCCGTCACGGCCATACCCGCTGGCGCCCAGAACGACTACAGCTACAGCTTCAACGTCTACAACAACGGCCCCGACCCGACCCGCGCCGTCGTCTCTGACCCCTTGCCGACGGCGGCCAATGGCGCCAGCGCAAGCTGGTCCTGCATCGTGCAGCCTTCCGGCCTGCCATGCGCCACCCCTTCCGGCATGGGTCCTATCGGCGCCGTGGTTCAAGCCTTGAACGCTGGCGACACCGCCGTCTATACCGTGACCTGGACCGGTCCGGGCATCACGGCAGCCAGCACACATACCGTGACCGCACAGCCCCAAGCAGGCAGCCCCGCCGATCCGATTAGCACCAACAACTCGGCAGATCTCGCGCTGGTCCCCCCCACCATCACAGCGCAGGACGATGGGGTGACCTTGACCAGCAACACCGCCAGCGCTGCAACGCCGGTGGCCACCAACGACAGCAGCACCGGTGGGGTGGTGGACCCGGCCTCCGTCACCCTCGCCACGCCACCCACAGCAGGCACCGTCAGCTGCGAGGCAGGCGTTTGCACCTATGTGCCGCCTGCGGGTGGACTGACCAGCCCGGTGAGCTACCAGTACAACATCTGCCTGGCAGCGCCCAACCAGGCGGTCTGCGCGACGGCCACCGTGCGCGTGTCGGCGCCACAGCCCCATGCCGTGGCGACCAACCCAACACCGGTACCGACAACCGGGGCGTATGGCCTGTCACTGCTGGCCTTGCTGCTGGGCTGGCTTGGCATACGCCAGCGCCGCCAGTCCAACAGCGCGTGACGGCCGCCGTGGCCGAGCGCTCAGCGCGAGGCCCCTGAGAGCGCCAGCACGACGCCAAAGCCCAGCAACAAGCCACCAAACGCGCGGTCAATCCAGTGGCGCGCCGCCAATAGGCGGCTGCGCACAGCACCCGCCGAGAAGCACAGCCCCACCAGGCTGAACCAGGCGATGTGCGCCAGCGAGATAAAGGCGCCATAGCCCAGTTGCACGGCCAACGGCGTCTGGGGTTGCACTACCTGCAAGAACAGACTGACCATGAAGACGGTGGTCTTGGGATTGAGCGCATTGGTGAGAAAGCCTGTGCGCAGCGCCGCCCTGTCGGACAGCGGCGCGAGGGGCACCTCGGCGCAGGCCTGCGCAGGCTGGCTGCGCAGCATCTTCAGCCCCAGGTAGACCAGATAGGCGGCGCCCAGCAGCTTGATCGCGTTAAAGAGCCATAGCGACTGCTGGATCAGCAGGCCCAGGCCCAGCAAGGTATAGGCCACATGGACCAGCACGCCCAAGCCAATGCCCACAGCGGTCAGCACGCCTGCGCGCCGCGACAGCAGCAGGCTGTTGCGCGTCACCATCGCAAAATCGGGCCCCGGGCTGATGACAGCGAGCAAGGTGATGGTGATAACAGCTAACAATTCGGTCATCGCGTATCCTGTGCAACAGTAAAAACTGCTCGCATGGTGCCTGCAAATATGCGCCATGAAAAACGATGATTTCTGACAGCCATGGTGAGCCTGGTTCACCACTCACCGACAGCCGCCTGCCCTCCTTGCTGGCGCTGCGCTGCTTTGAGGCTGCCGCCCGGTTGGAAAACTTCAGCCGCGCTGCAGACGAGCTGCACCTGACCCATGGCGCCGTCAGCCGCGCCGTGCGGCTGCTGGAAGACGACCTGGGCCTGGCGCTGTTCGAGCGGCGCAGCCGGCGCGTCTTTCTGACTGCCGAGGGCCGCGCATTGGCCCAGGCCGTTGGCCAGGGGCTGGATCTGATGCGCCAGGGCGTTGCCGATTTGCGCGCCCGCGCGCGGCAGCAGCGGCGCTGGGTGCTGTCCTGCGAGCCGACCTTGCTGATGCGCTGGCTGATCCCGCGCTGGCCAGACTTCCAGGCGCGCCACCCCGGGCTGGAGCTGCACCTGGTCGCAGGTGGCGGCCCCTTCTCCTTTGCCAGCGGTATCGACTTGGCGATTCGCCGGGATGACTTCGCCTGGCCCTCCGGCTGCCATGCCGAGCCCCTGTTTGCAGAGCGCATCGGCCCGGTCTGCCGCCCGGACAGGCAAGCCGCCTGGTTCCGCACGGGCCCGCGCGGCACGGCACTCCAGCCCAAGGCCGTGCCCTTGCACAGCCGCACGCGCCCCGGCGCCTGGCAGGACTGGTTCGCGGCCACAGGCCGGCCCTTGCCCGCCGCGAGCGGGCACAGCTTTGAGCATTTCTACTTCAGCCTGCAAGCGGCCGTTGCCGGGCTTGGCGTCGCCATCGGCCCCTGGCATCTGGTGCAGGACGACCTTGCCCATGGTCTGCTCGCCGCGCCGCTGGGCTTTGTCGAGGACGGCTCGCACTACTGCCTGCTCTCACCCCAAGCCTTGCTGCCGGGCAGTGTGCAGCAGCTGCTGCTGGCGTGGCTGCGGTCCATGGCCTAGCGCCTGGAATCCATGGCCATGCAGCACCCATGGCCCGCGCGCGAAAGGGATACGGCCGGCACCATTTTCCTTACATACAAAAAATCAATGACCAATCGCAGGTTTAGCAAAAACTTCCTCCATTTTGCAAATTCACCCGATTGAATAAGACAATAAAAATCTCCACTGTGATACACGCCGATTCACGTCATTTTTTGGAGATGCAGCATGCGCGAAGCCCACACCGTCAAAGACAAAGTCGTTCTGATTGCAGGGGGAGGCAAAAACCTCGGTGGCCTGATTGCCCGTGACCTGGCCAGCCAGGGCGCCAAAGCGGTTGCGGTCCACTACAACAGCGCCGCCAGCCGTGATGAAGCACTGGCCACCGTGGCCGCCGTGGAGAAACTGGGCGCCAAGGCCATCGCACTGCAGGGCAACCTGAGCAGCGCTGCTGCCGTACAAAAGCTGTTTGCCGACACCGTGGCCGCACTGGGCCGCCCCGACATCGCGATCAACACCGTCGGCAAGGTGCTCAAGAAGCCGATGGTCGATATCTCCGAGGCCGAGTTCGACGAGATGTCCAACGCCAACAGCAAGGCAGCGTTTTTCTTTCTGAAGGAAGCGGGCCTGCACCTCAATGACAACGGCAAGATCGTCACGCTGGTGACCTCGCTGCTGGGTGCCTTCACCCCGTTCTACTCGTCCTATGCCGGCACCAAGGCGCCTGTCGAGCACTACACCCGTGCAGCGGCCAAGGAGTTTGGCGCACGCGGCATCTCGGTCACCGCCGTCGGCCCCGGCCCGATGGACACCGCCTTCTTCTACCCGGCAGAAGGGGCCGATGCGGTGGCCTACCACAAGACGGCCGCTGCGCTGTCGGGCTTCAGCAAGACGGGCCTGACCGATATCGAAGATGTTGTGCCCTTCATCCGCCATCTGGTCACCGACGGCTGGTGGATCACCGGCCAGACGATCCTGATCAACGGCGGCTACACCACCAAGTAAATGGCGCGAGCGGTGGGCGTGCCGATCGCTGCAGGCCAGCCTCCTGCGCCTTCGGATGCGCTGCACCGCCGCCCGCCAGTGACGTCACCCGGCGGACGGTGAACCGCAGCATGCTTGTGCGGGGCCGTGGCTACGGCTATGGCCCTGCAAAAACGCTGCGCGGCCCACGCCGGCCACTGCCCCTGGCATGGGGCCCGGGTGGTGCTGTGCCACCTTTGCCCAGCAGGCGCAGCGTCTTGGATTCTGAACCTTTGAGAGTATCGATATGCATGTACTGATGGTGATGGGCGGGGGCCTGCTGCTGCTCGGCGTGTTTGTGCTGTTTGGCTGGCTGTGGTCGGCCAGCGTTGCAGGCATGGTGGTCGCAGCCAAGCTGTTCATGCCGGTGTGGCTGCTCATTGCCTGCACCAATATGTGGGTCGGCGTCACCCAGGCGGGCTACAGCGTGCGCGACGAAGCGCTGATCCTGCTCATCGTGCTGATGGTGCCGGTGCTGCTGGCCGCCTTTGTCACCCGCATCCTCTCGCAGGCCTGAGGCCATGCCCGCAACTGCAGAACTGCCATGCCGATAACCCCCGCCTTCTCCCATCCCTTGCTGCGCCAGCGTGACGGTCACCACGCCCGCGTGACCTATGAAGAGCTCTTCTTTGACCTGGTCTATGTGTTTGCCGTCACCCAGCTGAGCCATGAGCTGCTGCACCATCTGGGCTTCATGGGTGTGGCACAGACCTTGGTGCTCTGGTTTGCCGTCTGGCTGGGCTGGCAGTACACCTGCTGGGTCACCAACTGGTTCGATCCGCAGACACCCCGTATCCGCGGCATGCTGTTCTCCACCATGCTGCTGGGCTTGCTGATGGCCTCCAGCATTCCCGAAGCCTTTGCCGAGCGCGGGCTGGTCTTTGCGCTGGCCTATGTGGCCATGCAGGTGGGGCGCACCGCCTTCATCTGGTCGCAGCTGCCTGCCTGGCACCCGCTGGCGCTCAACTACCGCCGCATGCTCGGCTGGGTCTGTATTTCTGCCGTGTTCTGGATTGCGGGAGGGCTGGCAGACCCGCAGCTGCGCCTGCTTTTGTGGTTTGTGGCCGTGCTGTGCGAGTATGTGTCACCGATGTTTGGCTTTGCACTGCCGGGCCTGGGCCGCAGCCAGACGCAGGACTGGACCATCGAGGGCGGCCACATGGCCGAGCGCTGCCAGCTGTTCGTGATCGTGGCACTGGGCGAGACGCTGCTGGCCAGCGGCGCCACGCTGGCCGATACCAAGACCTGGGAGTGGGATGTGCTGATGGCGCTGGGCGCCACCTTTATTGGCACCTTGGCGATGTGGTGGCTGTACTTTGGCACCTCCAGCAAGGACGCCACCGAGGCCATCACCCGCGCCGAGGATCCGGGCCGCATTGGCGCCTACTTCCACTATGTGCACGCCATCTTGATCGCCGGGGTGATTGCCTCTGCGGTGGGCAACGACCTGGTGCTGGCCCACCCCCATGCGCTGGCAGCAGCGCCGCAGATCGCCATCTTGCTTGCCGGGCCGGCCATCTATCTGCTGGGCAGCGCCATCTACAAGAAGACCGTCTATGGCGCGCTGCCCGCATCGCACTGGCTGGGCGCCTTGATGCTGCTGGTGCTGGTGCCTCTGGGCCAGGTCTGCAATCTGTTGGTGCTGGGCTGGCTGACGACGCTGCTCATCCTGGGTGTGGCGCTGTGGGACACCCATGCGGCCAAGCGGCGCCAGCGCCTTGGCACGGTCGCCGAGCATGGCCACCACTAGGCAGTGCCATCTATAGGAAGACGATCTATAGCGCGCCCCCCGCGTCGCACTGGCTGGGCGCCTTGATGCTGCTGGTGCTGGTGCTGGTGCTCGTGCCTCTAGGCCAGGTCTGCAATCTGTTGGTGCTGGGCTGGATGACGACCCTGCTCATCCTGGGCGTGGCGCTGTGGGACACCCATGCGGCCAAGCGTCGCCAGCGCCTTGGCACGGTCGCCGAGCATGGCCACCACTAGGCAGTGCCATCTATAAGAAGACGGTATATAGCGCCCCCGCGTCGCACTGGCTGGGGCAGCGCAGGGATCGGCACGGCACCCTCGGGACTGGAAAATAGGTAACATTTCTTGTTATCTAGTTTCTCTATAGGCATCCGAAAATTCAAAAAAATACCAAAGACATTTTTTAAAAAACAGAGAAAATCAGCCTTTACAGAGGTACTCATGGGTCTAAACCCCGTTTTCACAGGCTTTGTAAAGCACCCCGCATGGATGCCGCAGTTAACATTGATTTAAAACAAACAAGCAACATGCCAGACACCATGTGTGACAATTAACAACCGTTAAAGGTGTATCAAGGTCCAACAGAAGCTATGAGCAATGCTGACATGCAGTCTCCACATGTGTTGATCGTGGATGATGATCCAGACCAGCTCCGTTTGCTGGTCGCCGCATTGCGCAATACCTCGTACCGGGTCAGCGTCGCACTCAATGTCGACCAGGGCTATGCCCGGGCAGCGGTGCTGCTGCCTGATTTGATCTTGCTCGATGTACGCATGCCAGGGCGCAACGGCATCACGATTGCGCGCCTGCTCAAGACCAACCCGGCGACCCAGCACATCCCCATCATTTTTCTGTCGGCCCTCATCGAGCAGGACGACCGGCTCTCGGGCCTGCGCGCCGGTGGCGTGGACTACATCACCAAGCCCTTTTTTGTCGAAGAGATCCAGGAGCGCGTGCGTATCCACCTGATGCTGGCCCGGCAAACCGTGGCGCAGGCGCAGGAGGGGCACTTGGGCCAGGCCGAGCGCGCCGCAGCGCCGCCAAGCCAGTCTCCGGCCAACCTCACGCTCAAGCAGGTGGCGACCGAATACATCCTGGGCAATATCCAGGACCCCGACTTGAAAAGCTCGGACGTTGCCGCCAGCCTGGGCCTGTCCATGCGGCGCCTGAACATGGTGTTCGAGTCCAGCGACGGACTGTCGGCCTTTGAATTCATCCGCCAGGAGCGCATGCGCCGAGCCGCGCTGATGCTGGCCCAAAGCACCTTGAGCATTGCCGATGTGGCGCTGGAAGTGGGCTATCTGAACTCGGCCAACTTCTCCACCGAGTTCAAGAAGTTCTGGCAAAAATCGCCCACCCAGTTGCGCAGCGAGTGCCAGGCCGACCCTGAGGTGCTGCAACAATTGGTCGCCTCCAAGTTCCACTGAGGCCGGGGGCCTGCCCGCATCTGCCCCGGTGCCCTGTATCGGCGCCCTGCACCCGTGGCCTGCACCTGCCACCTGACTCTGCGCATCACCAAGACCATGGACATACCCGCCCCGCCTTCGCCATTCGCTGACCCAAGCAGCGCTGCCACCCGCAAGCCGCCCGCTGCGATGAAACGCGGCCGGGAGATGCTGCCCCTGGTGCGCCGCGCCACCGTTGCGCTGGTACTGTTCTGGCTCTGCCTGGTGGCAGGTCTGGGCTGGTGGCTATCGCAGCGCATAGCCACGCAGTGGACCCAAAGTCAGGCCTCCAGCGCCGCCTATGAGGCCGAGACCACGGCGCGCGTGGTGGACCGGCTTTTCACCCAGATGGTGAGCGTGGCCAATATGGTGGCCAGCCAAAGCCAGGTGATCGAGCTGGCCACGCGCTACCGCACCGACCCGCCAGGCCTCGAAGCGCTGACCCGCCAGCAGCGCGCGGCCCAGTTCACCTCCGACCCGCTGGTGCGCAAGGTGGGCGACTTCATGGACGCGCTGGGGGCCGACCTGCGCTACGCCCGCATCTACCAGAACAACCTGTCCGACGACACGATCACGGCCAGCAACTGGGCGGCACCCGACAGCATCGTCGGCATGATCTACTCGGGCCGCATCTACCTGAACAATGCCTTGCGCGATGGCAGCGGCCATTCCTTTGGCATTGCGCGCATCAACAAGACCCCTTCCTACTTTGTCGCCAGCCGCATCGACGATGCCCAGGATGTTGTGCAGGGCTCCGTGACCGTCAAGTTCGATGCGCCTGATATGGCGCACTACCTGACGGGCCGGCATATTGCGCTGATCGTCAACCGCCAGGGGCGCGTGACCACCAGCTCGTCCGAGCCCTTCATGCTGCGCAATGTGGCGGCGCTGTTGCCCGCTGGATTCCTGCACCCCCGGGACGACGGAGATGGGGAAGACCTGGGCGAGGCCATGGCGATCCAGCCCATGTCCACCCACAACCGATCGGACCAATGGCTGATCGACGGAACGCCCTATGTCATCAAGCACCAGCCGCTGACCAACACCCAGTACGAGCTGATGACGCTCGCATCGCTGGAGCCCCTGGCTGCCATCCGCGAGCAGCACCTGTGGACCGCCATTCTGGTCGCTGCGGTCGGCACCGTGCTGATCCTGCTGTCCTGCCATATCCTGGGCCAGATGGTGGTGCGCCGCCAGGATGAGAAGTACGCGGCCATGGTCACCTCGGCCCTGAATGCCGACCTGAGCACGGCGCTGAGCGACGCCCAGACCAAGGAGCGCCAGAAGGTGGAAGTGCTGGGCTATATCGGCCATGACCTGCGCGCGCCGCTCGCAACGATCAAGGGCTACTCGGATCTGCTGCTGACAGAAGCCCCCGACAAGCAGCAGGGCCTGGTCAAGACCATCCAGCGCAGCGTCAAGTACCAGCTGGACCTGATCGACGAGCTGCTGGAATATGCCAAGTCCGAGCTGCAACCGCTGGCGGTGCGCCCCGCGCCCCTCGATCTGCAGGCGCTGCTGGACGACATCTCCGACTACGCCGTCTCGCTGTGCTCGCAGCAGAACAACCACTTCCACAGCCATGTCAGCGGCGCCCTACCCCGGCGCATCGCGATGGACGGCAAGCGCCTGCAGCAGGTGCTGCTCAACCTGGTCTCCAATGCCGCCAAGTTCACCCGCGATGGCGTGGTGACCTTGTCGGTCAACGCCCGCCAGGACGGCGAGTTCTGCGTGCTCCATGTGGCCGTGGCCGACACCGGCATCGGCATCGACCTGGCCCAGAAGCCCGATATCTTTGATGCCTTCCAGCAAATCCAGGCCGAGGGTGGCAGCACGGGCCTGGGCCTGTTCATCTCGCAGCGCATTCTGATGGCGATGGGCGGCAGCCTAGAGGTGAGCAGCGCCGCCGGCCAGGGCACCACCTTCTCGTTCGAGCTCTCGGTGCCGATCATCGACGGCAGCGGCGCAGCGGCCACGGCGCAGCCGGGGCAGCCGGCCCGCGCAGCGCTGGCGCCCGTCGCTGCGATAGCCACCCCTGGCGATGCCGCGCTCGATGAGCTCGCCGAGCTGGCCCTGCATGGCCGCCTGACCGATATCGAAGGCTGGATCAACCGCCACACCGACCACACAGCCCATGCGCTGTTCACCGCCCAGCTGCTGGACCGGCTGGAAAAATTTGACTTTGCCGGCATCCACCAACTGGCGCTGCGCAGCAAGCGCGGCGCCAGCAGCGCGCCGCACTGATTGGGAGGAGCAGGGCTGGCAGCGGCTGGGCAGGCGCTCAGCCCTGCTGGCCGCGCTGCGTCCAGCGGCTGCTGAGGGCCCGGGCCAGCCAGTCGAGCACAAAGCCCAGGCAGCCGATGACAACGATGCCGGCCATCAGCTCGTCATAGGCCAGGCGGTCGCGCGTGTCCAGCACAAAATAGCCCATGCCGCTGGAGACGCCCAGCATCTCGGCGGGCACCAGCACAATCCAACCAATGCCCACCGCCAGCCGAAAACCGGTGAGGATATGGCTGATGCAGCCGGGCAGCACCACGCGGGCAATGGTCTCCCAGCGCGTGGCCGACAGGCTGTGCGCCAGCCGCATCCAGGCCGGGTCCAGCGCAGCCACACCGGCAGCGGTGTTCAGCATGATGGGCCAGACGGTGGCAAAGCTGAGCAGAAAAATCACCGGTGCCTCGCCCACGCCCAGCGCCATCACCGCCAGCGGCATCCAGGACAGCGGCGAGACCATGCGCAAGAACTGAAAAGTCGGCCCGCTGATGCGCGCAAAGAGCGGCGACAGCCCCAGGCACAGCCCCAGCGGCACGCCCATGGCCAGCGCCAGGGCCAGCGCAATCGCAATGCGCTCCAGGCTCATGCGGATATGCGGCCACAGCTCGCCACTGCCCAGCAGATGCACGAGCGCCTGGAGCCCGGCCTGCGGCGCAAAGGCGGCGCGGATGGCCTCCACATCGGACAGATGCCGGGCCGCCACCGCCCACAGCGCCAGCGTGATGGCCATGCCCAGCAGCGGCCAGGCCAGGCGCGCCGCCCAGCGTTTGCCAGCCTGCATCATGCGGCAATCACTTCCTTGCGGCTGAAGTCATCGGCATGGCCAAAGGCCTTCAAGCCGCCCACCTGGCTGAGCGCCTGCTTGACAAAGCGGTCATCGACCAGGTCCTTGGCAGCAAAGGCCGGGTCCAGCTCGCGGATAAAGTCCACATTGCCTTCCATCAAGGTGCCCTGCATGGCCTTGACCAGCTCCTGCGTGTAGCTGGGGAAGGGATAGGGCTGGAAGTCGATGCGGCGCTGGTTCCACTCGGGGTGCTGTAGCACGCCCTTGGCGCGGTACTGTTCGAAGTCCTTCAGGTCAAACACCTTTTGCAGCACCGGCAGCGGGTGCGGCGTGTACTTGTTGGCACCGTCCTTGGACATCAGCTCGGCCGTCTCGCCCATGTGGTCGCGCGTCCACAGCTGCGCCTTGACGATGGCCGTGGTCACGCGCTGGGCCCATTCGGGGCGCTCGGAAATGTCGCGCTCGGACAAGGTCACCAGGCAGCAGGCATGGTCCTTCCAGATATCGCCCAGGAAACGCGCCACCTTGCCCACGCCCATGGTCTCGGCCACCGCGTTGAACGGGTCGGCCACGATAAAGCCCGAGACCGATTTGGAGGCCAGCGCGGCCACCATCTCGGCGGGCGGCACGATCACCAGGTTCACCTCCTTGGCTCCCAGCGCCGTGCCCTTGGGCTTGCTGACCGGCGTGAGCCCGTTCTTGCGCAACACCTGCTGGATGAGGATGTTGTGGATCGAGTACCAGAACGGAATCGCAAACGTGGTGCCGGCCAGATCGGCCACGCTGTTGATGTTGGGGGCCACAGTGATGGCCGAGCCGCTCATATGGTTCCAGGCCACCACCTTGGCACCAAACTTGGAGCCATAGCGCACCGACAAGGTGGTGGGCGAGAGCAAGTGCACCACGTTCACCTGGCCGGCAATAAAGGCCTCGATCAGCTGCGCCCAGCTGCGAAACAGGCGCGGCTTTTCCGTCTGCAGGCCTTCGGCCTCAAACAGCTTGCGGCTGTGCGCCACAAAGAAGGGCGTGGCATCGGTAATGGCCAGGTAGCCGATGCGCACGGGCACATCGTCGCCCTTGAACTTTTGTGCGAAGGCATCGCCCGCGCGCAGCAAAGGCGTGGCCGCTGCGCCGCTGATGGCGGCAATGCGCAGCCAGTCGCGCCGGCTGATGCCGCAGTCGCAGTGGCTAGAGGTGCAAATGTGCTGGTAAGTCATGGTTCTCTCTCCTCGTCGTTGGGGTGTGTCTCAGGTTTGTCAGACGGCCGTGGTCTGCCCGCGCAGGCTTTGCAATGCATGCAAGATCTCCAGCCGCATCGCAGCGACGCGCTCGTCGTCCATGCGCCGTGGGTGGGGAATGTCGATGCGCCAGCTCTGCACGATGCGGCCAGCGCCGGCTTGCACATCGGGCGTGCTGCCCATCAGCAGCACCCGGTCTGCGACCAGCAGGGCCTCATCGATATCGTGGGTGACCAGGAGCGCTGCGGTATGCCAGCGGTGCACGACCTCCACCAAGAGCGCCTGCATGTCGCTGCGGGTGAGCACATCAAGCGCCGAGAACGGCTCATCGGCCAGCAGCAGGCGCGGCTCGCGCGCCAGCGCACGGGCCAGCGCCGCCCGCTGGGCCATGCCGCCCGAGAGCTGGGCCGGAAAAAGCTTTTCCTTGCCGCGCAGGCCCACGGCCTCGATGCTGGCCTGCACGCGCTGCGCAATCACCGGTTGCGTGGCCTGGGGCTGGTGCTTGAAGTCCAGGCCAAAGGCCACGTTGTCCTGCACATTCAGCCAGGGCAGCAGGCTGGCCTGCTGGAACACCACGGCCGCGCGCGGGTGCGGCGCCCGCAAAGGCGCATCGAGAAACTGCAGGGTTCCCGCATCGGGCGGCTGCAGTCCGGCCAGCGTGCGCAGCAAGGTCGATTTGCCGCAGCCACTGCCGCCCAGCAGCGCCACAATCTCCTGGCTGTCGATATCGATATCGATACCGGCAAACACCGGCTGGCCGGCCCGGTAGCCATAGGCCAGGCCCCGGCCCTGCAAGGCCTGGCGGGGTGCAAGGGCTGCCGTCATGCCGACACCTGCGCCGCTTGCTGGGCCAGCTCGCCCTCCAGCTGCGTCAGACTGGGCGTGACAATCGGGATAAAGGCCGACTCGCGCCAGCGGCGGCCAAAATCGGGCTGCTGGTCCTGCAGATAGGCGCGGCCTCCCGTGGCTTGCAGCTCCAGCTGCAGCGCTTGCTGCACGAGGCCTGCCAGGCGCATGCGCAACGCAAACAAGGGGCTGACATCGGCGACCCAGCGGTCATCCAGCACCCCGTCCAGCAGCTCGGCCTCGATCTGGCCCAGCAGCTTCTGCGCCTCAGCCACACGTTTGTGCAAGGGGCCTCGCGCGCCGCCCCCCTGGGCAGCAGCCTGCAGCGCGGCCCGCGCCAGCCCGATCGACAACGCACACTGCATGCCCAAAAAGCCTGGCCGCGCGGCCTTCAGGTACGGAGGCCCGGCCTGGGCCAGCAGCGCATGCGCGGGCACCACCACCTGGTTGAGCTGCAGCGCAGCGGTATTGCTGGCGCGCATGCCCAGCAGGTCCAGATCGGGCGAGCGCACCAGGCCCGGCAGCCCGCTCTCCAGCGCCATCACCATCGGCAGACCGCCGCCTTCGGGCTGCACGGCGGCAGCCACGACAAAGCCCTGGCTGCGCACGTTGGAAACCCAAGGCAGCACGCCATCGAGGCTCCAGCCTTGCGCCAGTGGCTTGGCCTGCACCTGCAAGGCCTCGATGCGCGACAGAAACTTGATCACATTGGAGAGGCCCACCGCCCCGGCGATCTCACCGCGCAGCAAGGCATCCCACCAGCGCTCGCGCGCGGCCTCATTGCCGCTGGCTTGCAGGTAATGGATAAAGGCGCGCTGGCTCCAGAACACAAAGGCCGTCGTCAGCGACAGGCTGGCCACCTCGGCGATCGCGGCAATGGCATCGCGCACATCACCACCATGGCCCCCTTGTGCGACCAGCAGGCCGGTGCGCAGCAGGTCATGGTGGGCCAGCATCGGCAGCACGGTGCTGGCCAGCTCGGCCTGGGTATCGAGCACAAAGGCGCGCTGTGCGATATCGGTTCTTGCGCTGTCGGTCAGCAAGGGGGTGGAAGTGCTCATCGTGTTGGGAGGCCCGCACGGTCGTCTCAGACACACCGGCTGCCGCAGCCCGCCCAGGAGAGCGGTTGGAGAGCACCCGTCGCATGGTCAGTCGCCGGACCGGCAAAAAGTCATGGTGGGAGCGCGGGCAGGCCCCGCGCAAGGATGCTGCAGTCTAACGCAACTGCCTGATAGGCTTATTTGACCAATCGCAGGTGCATCACAGTCACGGCACCGCCAAATCCTGGGCGCGCAGCCATTGTTCGCGCATCTGCGCCTCCAGCGCCAGCAGGCTCTCGGGCGAGCCGCCGCCGCCGACGGCCTGGACGCCCTGCAGCTGCTGCTGGATCTCGGGCTTGGCCAGCAGCTGGGCGACGGCCTGCTGCAGTTCGCGGTTGGCGGCGGCATCGGAGTTGGCAGCGGCCCAGAGGATGAAGTGGTCGTAGACCGCCAAACCTGCCAGCAAGGCATGGGCGCCCAAGGTGGGCCAGGTGATGCCATCGAGGCTTTGCGGATGGGCCGGGTCGGCCGTGGTGCCCAGCACCCGCAGCTGGCCACGCCGCACCGCAGTGGCGAGGCCATTCACAGGCGCCAACACCAGCTCTACCGCATGCGCCTTCGTCACCACATCGGAGTCGGGGTACCTGCCAGGGAAGACCACGCGCTGCAGGTCCACGCCGCTGCGCGCCAGCAGCTGAGCCAACGCCAGCTGCCCGATCCAGCCATCCTCTCCGGTTCCCACCCGCAACCGGCCCGGGTGGGAACGGGCGTAGGCCAGCAGATCATCGGTGCTATGGATGCCCAGCGCATCGGCCTGGGTGCTATCGATGGCCAGCACCAAGGGCTGCGACGCAACCAGGGTCACCGGCTGCAGCGATCGCAGCGCCGTATCGATAGGGGGTCCTTGGTGCAGGCCCGGGAGTCCGCCGCGCGGAAGGGTCATGGCGGTGAACAGAACCTGGAGGTTGCCGCCTTGGGCAGCCAGCCGCTCGTAGTCGGCCACGCTGGCATCGGGCAGATGTGTCACCTCGACCTGGCGGCCCAGCAGCGCCGGCAAATGGGCGGCCAGCATCTGGGCATAGTGGCCGTTGCGGTCACCGGCGGGCGATGGCACGGTGATCTGCAGCGGCAGCTGCGCCTGCGGCGGCAGCTGCGCCTGCGGCGCCAGCCACTGGCCGGCATCGTTCATCAGACCATAGCGGATGGCCCACTGCCCGGCGGTCGATGGATTGCGTACCAGCGCCTCGGCCACCCAATAGCGGCCCATGCGCCAGTACTGCCGGACCATCGGCCACGCGTCTTGCCAGCCGGCCGGGCGCCAGTCCTCGGAAAACGGCGCCGCCACCACCGCGTAGCCATGGCGAAAGCGGCGCGCCTCGTGGAACTGCGGCGCAATCACCCAGTGGCCGCGTGCATTCTGGTAGCCCCAGCGCCCGGTGGCCGCGTCCTGGACGGGCCGCAGCCCCTCCCCACCCTGGCTGCGCTGCAGGCGCTGCCAGCGGCACACCCGGGGCGTTTGGGCGTCGCGCAGCAGGCGCAGCCCGGCGTTGCTGCACAGCTGGATGCGGCGCTGCGCCGTCGCATCGGGCAGCATGCCAAAGATGAACGGAATCACCATGCGCCCTTGCGGATCGATCAGGCCCGAGCCGGTCGAGCCCGGTGTGACGATCTGCTTTTTGTAGTCCATCCACTGCGCGGTGGTGATATCGCTGGGCGGCACCGGCGCGAGCCAGCGGCCCCGGGCATCGCGCAGGCCCGGCTGTGCATACACCAGGTCCAGCTGGAGGTCCGAGGGCAGGGACTGGGCATCGTCCGGCATCAGATAGGCGAGCGCATCGGCGGAGAACACCGCGTTGGTGGTGCTGCCGTCGCAGGTGAGCGGCGGCACGGCCCAATGGCCTTGCGCATCCAGGCGCCCGTAGGCGGTGGTGGCCTCCAGTGTGCCGCCTGGCTTGTGCTGCACCAGCCAGACCTTGGTAGCGGGCTGCAGCACCTTGTTGACGCTGGAGTTGCTGATGGATTCGACCCGCACCACCTGCCAGCGGCCATTGCAGAGGCTGCGCGCGGACGGCGCCAGAAACAGCGTGCGGCCGTCCAGGGCATCGAACAAGGCGGGGGCCAGTGCCGTGTCGGGGTCAGGGTTCAGGCTCAGCCAGCGCAGGCGATCGACCAGGCGGGGATCAAAGCGGGTCTGGAACATGAAGATCTCTGCCCAGGGTGGCGCAGACGACGACACCGGCTGCATCTGCCAGTGCTGCTGCATCGGCAAGGCCCGCTCGGGGTGGGTATACAGATCCTGGTAGTCAGGCGGCGCAGCCTGGGCGCCGGCGAGGCCCAGGCTGAGCGCGAGCAACCCCAGCCAGGCACGCAAGACTTGCAAGGCGCTCATACCGAGCCCCTGGCCCGCCGCCCGGGCACGGACAGCTGCTGCGGCATACCGCCGCTAGAAGGATGCAGAGGAAAGAGCATGAGGCCATGGACTAAAGGGATACAGCGCCAAAGTATCCGCTTTTTCTTCTACCGCCCGGCGGCAACCTTCCCAAGAAAAAACCCTGGGTGGCACCGCGCCTCCTCCCAGGGCTTTTCAAGCTGCTTGGGCGCTCTAGGCCGGTGCCGTCTCCAGCGCTGGCTCGCCCAGGCTCAGCATCAGCCGGTTGGCCCAGTTGAAGAAGGCCGCGCCTTGCAGCGCATCGGCAATCGCATAGTCATCCAGCCCGGCTTGGCGCAGGCCATCGATATGCGAAGCATCCAGCGCCAGGGGGGTCTCGGTCAAGGCGACCGAGGCGGCAACAATCGCATTCCAGCGTGGGCCCAGATCGGCCTGCACGCCATCATCCAGCAGCTTTTGCACATCCTCTTCGCGGCGCGAGAAATGCGAGGCAAAGCGTGCATGCACCGAGGCGCAGTAAATACAGCCGTTGCGCCGGGATGTGGCTGCAGCGGCCAACTCGCGCTCGGCGCGGGGCAGGCCCCCATCGGGGTTGTAGAAGATGTCCTTGTCGGTGCGGGTGCGCGCGCCCAGGGTGTCGGGATCGCGGGCCAGCAGCCGAAAGTACGGCGACTTGGCACGCGCTGCATCGACCAGGCCGTCAAAGTGCCTCGGGGTCAGCTCGGCCTCGGGCAGCGGCTCGATCCAGGGCAGCCAATCCAGCTGGGCCTGGGTAAAGACCTGGGGTGCGGTACTGTTCGGATAGTGCAGGGTCTGCTTGCTCATACCGCGCTCTCCTCGGTGGTGGGTTGTTGGGCGGATGTGGCTGGAGCGGGATGCGCCTGCAACAGGCGCAGGCCCGCCACCACGCGGATCTGAAAGGCCAGGAAGGACACCAGCTGCGACAGCACCACGATGTCGGTCTCGCTCCAGCCGGCATCGAGCAAGGCCTGCAGATGCGCGGGCTGGGCATCACGGGGGTGGAACACCAGCAGATGCGCATGCGCCAGGCCGGCGGACAGGCGCTCGCCCAGCACGGCACGGCTCTGCGCGCCCACCGCATAGACCGGGCCTGCCTGGTCTTCGGCGCTCAAGGGGCCTTGCGGGTACTGGCCATAGGGGCCCCGGGCCAGGCCTTGCGCCACTTCGGCGTCAATGGCCTTGCCCAGCGCCAGGCTGGCCTGGGCGGCCAGCGCATCGCGGTAAAAGCGCTGCACCTGCGGCTGCTGGTGCAGGCCGGCCACAAAGGCGGCGACGGCCAGGCGCTCTGCAAGCGGCCAATCGCTGCTGAGCGGCGCGCGCGGCGCCAACAGCGCCAGAAAGCTTTGCTGGGCCTGCTCGCGCGCCTGCAGGCGGTGGCGGCGCACGGCATCCAGATGGCTGCCCGGCGCTATGCCGGCGAGCTGGTCAATCACATCATCGCCAGGCGATGGGTTCCATGCAGAAGTCATAGCGGTATCACTCCAAAAAATCAGGCCAGCGCCGGTACTGGCAGGGGATAAGAGGCGGCCGCCGGTGGCACCAGTGCATCCTCGCGCTGCCAGCCCAGCGCCGGCGCCACGTACTGCGCGGTCAGCGCAATCGAGCGCAGGATGTCGGCATGCGGCGGGTCGATCGAATGCACCTGGAAGGAGATATCGGTCGCCCGCGCCAGCGCCGTGTCGGCGCGCAGCGAGGCAATCACCTCATCGGGCGTGCCCACATGCACGTCGTAGGCGGCCAGCAGCTGCGCCAGCGGTGCATCGGTGCCCCACTGGCTGGCCGGGCCGCCCGGGTTGGCAGCCGCTGCACGCGCCAGGCTGCGGCGCAGGCCCAACTCGGCCAACTGCAGTGCACGCTGGCGGTCCTCGGCCACAAACAGAGTGCGCGATCCCAGGATGCGCGGCGCAGCACCTGCCGGCAGCGCGGCCAGGTAGGTGTCGATCAAGGGGTTCTGGATATCAGCCAGGCTGGCATGCGGTGCCTCGGCGCTGCGCGGTTGGGTGCGCGACAGCATCAGCCCGTCGCCAGCCAGGCCGGCGCGCTCGGCCCCGGCGGCCGAGAACGTCGCCTGCCAGATACGTGACAACAGCTGCGGCCCAGCGGGATAGAGACGATCGCCGCCGGGCAGCGGCAGCCCCGCCCAGGCATTGCGCAGCACGGCCAGGTGCTGCGCATAGATGCGGGCGCGGTCGTCGCTGCGCAGTCCAAAGGCGCTAAAGGATTCGGGCGTGCCACCGGTGCCCACGCCAAACTCCAGGCGGCCGCCCGAGAGCAGATCGAGCACCACCGCGTCTTCGGCCACCCGGATGGGGTTTTCCATCGGCAAGGTGACAATGCCGGTGCCCAGCCGGATGCGCTGCGTGCGCGCGGCCACATGGCTCAGAAACACCAGCGGTGCAGGCAGGCCGCCTTCGGCTTCATGAAAGTGGTGCTGCGCCACCCAGGCCGTGTCAAAGCCATGGGCCTCGGCATGCTGGATCTGCTCGCTCACCAGGCGGTAGCGCTCGGCCGCGCTGGCCTGGTCCAGCAGGCGGCTGAAAAAGCCCAGGCGTTTTCTAGGCGGCGAGTGCGGGGAGAGGCTCTGGTTCATAGGCATGCTTTTTTCCGGGAATGGCGGCGATCAGCTCGCGCGTATAGGCACTGCTGGGGCGCGAGAACACCTCGTCCACCGGCCCGGCATCGACCTGGCGGCCACCCTGCAGCACCGAGACGGTGTCGGCAATCTGGCGCACCACGGCCAGGTCGTGCGAGATAAAGAGATAGGTCAGTTGCAGCTCGCGCTGGAGCTGGTCGAGCAAGGCCAGAATCTGCGCCTGCACGGTCACATCGAGGGCGGACACGGCCTCATCGAGCACCAGCACGCGGGGCTGCAGGATCAGCGCCCGGGCAATCGCCACGCGCTGGCGCTGGCCGCCCGAGAGCGCGCGCGGCCGGCGTGTCAGCACTGCAGGCGGCAGGCCCACACGGGCCAGCATGTCGCGCACGCGGCGCTCGCGCTCGGCAGGTGGCAGGCGCTCAAAGTTCAGCAAGGGTTCTTCGATGATCGCGTAGATGCTCTGGCGCGGATCGAGCGAGCTGAACGGGTTCTGGTAGACCAGCTGCACGGTTTTGCGGAACTGGCGCAAGGCCTCTCCGCGCAAGGCCGTCACATCCACGCCTTCCACCGTGATGCTGCCCGATGTGGGCTTGCCAAAGCCGACCACGTCGCGGATGGTCGTGGTCTTGCCCGAGCCGGACTCGCCCACGATCGCATGCGTGCTGCCCCGGGGCACGTCAAACGAGATGCCATCGACGGCACGGAACAGGCCGCGCTGGCCCGCCACCGCAAAGTCATGCACAAGGCCCTGCACCACAATGGCCGGCTCGGCATCCACGGCCCGGGGCGCGCGTGCCGGCACATGGCCCAACGATGGCGCATCGGCCAGCAACTGGCGCGTATAGCGGCTTTGCGGATTGCGCAGCACATCGGCCGTGGGCCCCTGCTCCTGGATACGGCCGGCCTGCAGAACGACCAGGCGGTTGGCGCGGTCGGCGGCCACGCCCAGGTCGTGCGTGACCAGCAGCACAGCAGTGCCAAACTCGCGGCGCAGGTCGTCGATCAGATCGAGAATGCGGCGCTGCACCGTCACATCGAGCGCGCTGGTCGGTTCATCGGCAATGATCAGCGCTGGCTGCAGCGCAATCGCGATGGCAATCAGCACGCGCTGCTTCATGCCACCCGAGAGCTCATGCGGAAACTGGCGTGCGCGCAGCTCGGGCTGCGACAGCCCCACTTTTTGCAGCAGCTCCAGCACGCGCTGGGCAATCTGCTTTTTGTCGCGCCAGCCATGCAGGCGCAGCATCTCGCCGACCTGGTCGCCCACAGTGCGCACTGGGTTCAGCGAGGTGGTCGGGTCCTGCGGAATCAGGCTGACCACCTTGCCACGCAGTGCTTGCAGTTGGCGCTGCGACCAGCCTGCTACATCGGTTCCATTGATGCGGATGCTGCCAGCCTGTACCCGGCCATTGTCGGCCAGCAGGCCCATGATGGACTGGGCGGTGGTCGTCTTGCCCGAGCCGGATTCGCCCACCAGGGCCAGCACCTCGCCAGCGGCGATGGAAAACGAGACCTCATGCACGGTGCGCTGCTCGGCCTGGCCATCGTGGTAGGCGATCGACAGGTTCTCCACCTGCAAAACGGGAATGGCGGTGTCCGTCATGCGCGCCTCCGGGTCAGATCGGCGCTGATATGGTTGGCCGCCAGCACCACCGCTGCCACCAGCAGGCCGGGCGCGGCCGTCAGCCACCAGGCGGTGGAGATGTAGTTGCGGCCTTCGGCAATCAGCAGGCCCCATTCGGGTGTGGGCGGTGGCGCGCCATAGCCCAGAAAGCCCAGGGTGGAGATCGCCAGAATGGCCGAGCCAAACTGCAGCGCCGCCAGCGCGATCACCGAGGTCAGCGAATTGGGCAGCACATGGCGCCAGAGCACGGCGGCAAAGCGCCCGCCACTGCCCAGTGCCGCTTCCACATAGTCAGAGCGGCGCACACGCACCACTTCCGAGCGCAGCAGCCGCGCAAAGCTGGCCACCGACACAACCCCCACGGCCAGCGCGGCATTTACCGTGCCAAAGCCCAGGATGATGATCACCGACAGCGACAGCAGCAGCGAGGGCACCGACAGCAGCACATCGACGATGCGCATCACCACATCCTCCACCCAGCCGCCCGTAGCACCTGCGACCAGGCCCAGCAGACTGCCCAGCACCAAGCCAACGCTGACGGCCACAAAGGCGCCGCTGAGCGAATGCACCGCGCCATAGACCAGGCGCGCATAGCTGTCGCGGCCCAGCGCGTCCGTTCCCAGCCAGTGGGCGGCACTGGGCGCCTGCAGCTGCTGGCCGGCGGTGCCCAGCACCGGGTTGTAGCTGGTAAACAGGCCCGGTGCGATGGCCCACAAGGCCACCAGCGCCAGCACACCCCAGGCCAGCAACAGGCCCAGCGGTGCGGCGCGCAGGCGCTGCAGAGCGGCAGCAAAGATCGCAGCCAGGCGCGGCGCGGCAAGCCGCTGCGCCGGCGCCTGCACCGCCGCACTGGCAGCGCCACGGGCTGCGCCCAGCAGGGCCGGCTCAGCGGCCAAGGCCCCCAGGCTGGCGGTCGAAGAAGTGCTTGCAGACATGGTCAAACTCCCAAACGGTTGCGCAAACGCGGGTCGAACAGCGGGTAGAGCAAGTCCACCACCAGATTGATCAAAACAAAGGCGGTGGCCGAGATGACCACGACCGCCTGCAGCACGGCGCTGTCCTGGTTGCCGACGGCCTGCTGCGTGAGGCTCCCCAGGCCATTGAGGCCAAAGACGGCCTCGGTCACCACAGCGCCGCCCAGCAGCTCGCCAAACAGCACGCCGGCCATCGTCAGCATTGGCAGTGCGGCGTTGCCCGCCACATGGCGCAGCAGCAGCCACAGGCGCGGAGCACCCTTGGCACGGGCCACGGCCACAAAGGGCTGGGTCAGCACCTCGTCCACATTGCGCAGCAGGATCTGCGCCAGCGGCGCGGCAATGGGAATCGCCAAGGTCAGGGTCGGCAGCACCAGGCCCTGCCATTTGCCGGGGTTGATCACGGGGATCCAGCCCAGGCGGAACGAGACCAGCTGGATCAGCACAATGCCCAGCCAGAACACGGGCACTGAGACAAACACCGAGGGCAGCGCATAGAGCGCGCCGCGCAGCCAGCGCCAAGGTGCCAGCTGGGCGAGCAGCGCCAGCACCAGGGCGAGCACCAGCGCCAAGGCAAAGCCCAGGCCCGCCAGCCGCAAGGTAGGCGGCAGGCTCGTGGCCAGCCCCTGGCTGACTGGCACGCCGGCCTGCAGCGAGTAGCCAAAGTTGCCGCTGACAAAGCCCGTCAGGCTGTGCCAGTACTGCTGCCACACGGGCTGGTCCGCGCCATAGGCGGCGCGGATATCGGCCACCTCCTGCGGGCCCAGGCCCAGATCGGGGCTCAAGAACTTGATCAGCAGCGCATCGCCCGGCAGCAGCTGCAGCAGCACGAAGGACGCGGTGAACGCCGCCCACAGCACCAAGAGCGCCTGGGCACTGCGCCGGGCCAGATAGGGATAGAAGGACATCGGGATGCTCCTTGCCGTTCAGCGGGACTGCGCCTTAGCGCTTGGCCAGCCAGGTGCTGTAAAAGCTCGGGCGCCCCACCGCCTCAAAGCCCACCTCACGCACCCAGGGGGCTGCGGCAAAGGCCTGCGGCTCTTCAAAAATGGGGATCACATAGGCCTGGTCGATCAGGTAGTTCTGCACCTCGGCCGTCAGCGCCAGGCGCTTTTGGGCATCGGTCTGCGCGGCAATCGCCTCCAGCAAGCCATTGAGCTGCGGATCGACAAAACCCTTGACCTTCTGGCTCACGCCGCCTTGCTGCAGCAGCACATTGCGGTTGGTCGGGTAGTAGTTGCTCTTGATCACATCGGGATCGGCGCGGCCCACCATGCCGGGCGCAACCGGGGTTTTTTCCGGGTCCAGGTTGTCGACGACGCGCACACCGGCATCGCCGCTCAGCACCTGCAGCTTGACCCCCACCTTGCCCCACTGCTGGGCCACCAGTTGCAGGGTTTCCTTGTTCTGCGGCTGGGGCAGCGAGTCATAGGCGGCCAGCACCAGCGCGCGGCCGTCCTTTTGGCGGATGCCATCGGGCCCGGGCGTCCAGCCGGCGCTCTCGAGCAGCTGCTGGGCCTTTTGCGGGTCGTAGGCCAGCTTGCCCGCCAGGTTGACATAGCCCTGCGCACTGGCCGCGATCACCGAAGTGGCCTGTGGGTAGTTGTGCGAGAACAGCGTTTGCACGACCTCCTGGGTATTGGTGGCATGCAGCAGCGCCTGGCGCACCTTCAGATCGGCGACCAGCGCGTTGTCGGGGCGGAAGACAATGCTGTTGTTCACGCCCCTCGTGGACGGCGCGTAGATGACGAACTTCTGCTCCTCGACGCGTTTTTCGTCATAGGCCTGCACCTGGCGGATCACACCGGCCTGGCCCGACAGCAGCGCGCCAATGCGCACGCTGTCCTCCGGCGTCACGATAAAGCGCACTTCATCGAGCCGCGCGCGGCCCTGGTGCGCCAGCTGCGCGGGGCCCCAGTTGTAGTCCTTGCGGGCCGACAGCAGCAGCTCCTTGCCCAGCGTTTCGCTCGCCACCACAAAGGGGCCCGAGCCAATGATCTTGGTCGCGTCACCCAGCTCGTCAAACGGACGCTCCAGCGTCTGCAAAGCCACCAGGCCCGAGCCGATCACCGAGGTGCCTTGCAGAAAGCCCGGCGAGGGCTTGCTGAAGTAGAACTTCACTGTCAGCGGGCCCAGCACCTCGCTGCGCTCGTAGTTGTTGATGACTTCGGAAACCGGCAGCTTGAGCGCCTTGTTGCCGCGCCCATAGGTGTCAAAGTTCTTGGCCACCGCTGCTGCATCGAGCGGCGTGCCGTCGGAGAAAGTCACGCCCGGGCGCAGCTCGAACGTGAACTCGGTGGCCGTGTCGTTGATGGTCCAGCTCTTGGCAATCCAGGGCTGGATCTCCAGCGTCTTGGGGTCCTGGTAGGTGAGCTTGTCTGTTATCTGGTTAAGCACGCCGCCATTGGGGTAGAAGCCACCGGCTGGCGGGTAGAGGTTGGTATGCGCCTGCTGCTCCAGGTACACCAGCGCGCCACCGCTGGCGGGGCCGTTATCGGTTTTGGCGTCCGCCACACTCTCGGTCTTGGAGCAGGCCGACAGCAGCCCACCCAGCGCCAACCATGCCGCAGTCCATACCGCCAGTTTCTTGAATTTATTTGCTTTCACCACCACACACCACCCTCGCTAACCATCGGGCAACCTTGCCTGCACCGGCGCGCCAACCGCGGCCACCGGCCAGCAGCACCTTTGTTGAAAATGCCGCCATCTGGGTTTGTCATGCTAGGCATTTGGCGCGTGGCGAGAAGGTATTTTTCGGAGCATCGATATGCGCAAACCAAGGAAGCGCGCGGCCACCAGGCCCGCTGCCGCATAGAGGGTTTGCGCATAAGCACATGCGCGGCAGCCGCATATGCACATGCGATCTGCGCAGTTCATGCGCAGGCTCTCAACACCAACAATGGTCTTCGGCATGCATCACCTCCCGCCGATGCAGCACATTTCCAAGAGACTCCATGAGTGCAAGCCCTGCTACCTTGAATGACTACCTGGCTGAAAAGCGCGGTGCCGTGTTGGCCCGCGATGCCCAGATCGATGCCGGCACGGCCCAGGCCACGGCCCTGCGCGCCAGCGTGAGCGCCGAAGGGCGCAGCGGCGTGCGCCGCATCCGCATCCGCGAGCACCAGGTCATCAGCGACAGCCCGCCGAGCTTTGCCGGCTACAACCTGGGCCCCAGCTCGCCCGAGCTGCAGCTGGGTGTGCTGGGCAGCTGCGTCACCCATATCTTTCTGATCCAGGCATCGGCGCAGCAGGTGCCGCTGACCAGCCTGGAAGTGGAGGTAAGCGGCGTGATCGACCCGCGCGCCGGCAAGCCCGGCCACGAGGCCACGCCGGTCTGGCCCCATGACATTGCCTACACCGTGCATATCGACTCGCCCGCGCCGCGTGCCGACATCGATGCGCTGTTTGCCGCCGTCGAGCGCACCTGCCCGATCCTGAACCTGCTGCGCCAGCCGCAGACCATCCGCGCTCGCGTTGAGCACAGCGACTCGCTGGCCCAGACGCAGAAGCAAGCGGCTTGACCCCTTCCCTCCCCTTTATCGGATCTATCCCATGGCACTGACACTTGACCACATCGTGATCGCGGTCCACGACCTCGACAAAACCATTGACGACTATGCGGCCCTCGGCTTTACCGTTGTGCGCGGCGGTGAGCACCCCGGCCGCCCGACCCACAATGCGCTGGTGGTGTTTGAAGATGGCGCCTATTTCGAGCTGATCGCCTGGCGCAGCCCGGCGCCGCAAGACCGCTGGTGGCAGCTGCTGGACCAGCATGGCGAGGGCATCATCGACTTTGCGCTGCTGCCCCCCAGCACCGCCGAGGTGATTGCTGCGGCCAAGGCACGCGGCCTAGAGCTGCAAGGCCCGCTGGATGGCGGCCGCCTGCGCCCCGATGGCGAAAAACTGCAATGGCAGACCGGCCGCCCGCACACACATGACCTGCCCTTCCTCTGCGGCGATATCACCCCGCGCAAGCTGCGCGTGCCCGAGGGCGAAGTGCGCCAGCATGCCAACGGTGCCACCGGTGTGGCGCGCCTGACGGTTGCCGTCAGCGACCTGCTGCAAAGCCTGGAGCGCTACCGCGCGCTGCTGGGCGACAAGGCCCATATCCACGCGGCCGATGGCGGCAGCAGCGCCACCATCGCGCTGGGCAACAGCGTGCTGGAGCTGACGCAGACGGCGCCCCAACTGCAAAGCAAGGGCGAAGGGCCGTTGGCGATTGTGCTCAAGGGTGGCACGGGCAGCTGGGACCAGGCTGCTGCCAAGCTGGCGCATGGGGCAACCATTGCGTTTGCGAAAACGGAGCTGGCGAGCAAGGCCGACAGCAGCCTGGCCACCGCCTAGGCTTTCTGGGCGGGCCCGGCCTCAATACACATCACGCCGGTAGCGCCCCGCCAGCGCCAGCGCATCCACCTCCGCGCCGCCCAGCACCTGGCGCAGCACGGCATCCACGCCCTGCGCCATGCCCTGCTGGCTGCCGCAGACATAGATTGCAGCGCCGCACGCGACCCAGTCGCGCAGGCGCTGCGCCTGGCGCTGCAGCAGCTGCTGCACATAGCAAGGGTCGGTGGCATCGCGGGACCAGGCGCGGTCCAAGCGCTCCAGCTGGCCAGCGGCCAGCCACTGCTGCAGTTGCGCGTCCAGCAGCGCATCCTCACCGGACTTGCGTTCACCAAACAGCAACCACTGGTCTGAGCGACCCTTAGTAATGCGTGCGCGGATGTGGCTGCACAGGCCCGCCAGGCCGGTGCCATTGCCGATCAGCAGCAAGGGGCGCTCGGCGTTGTCTCCCAACCTGAATCCACTGTGCGCACGCAGCTGCATCGGCAGCACATCGCCCACGGCCATGCCCTCGCACAACCAGCCCGATGCCAGGCCCGGTGTGCCATCGGCACGCCTGCTTTGGCGCACCAGCAATTGCAGGCAGCCATCTTCGGGCACCGAGGCGATGGAGTAATCTCGGCTGCGCTGCGGATCGGCCGGCACCGCCAGCGATACCAGGTCGCCCGATTCCCACAGCGGCAAGGCGCCGGACTGCGGCTGCCAGTCCAGCAGGTACACCGGGCCGCCCTGGCTGCCGGGGTTGAGCAACTGGCGCCGGCGCAGCACCCAGGGCTGGGCAGGTTCCGGCTGGCTCCAGCCAGCGCCGGCCTGGCCGGTCAGCGATTGCAGCAGCTCGGCCGTCTGGCCCTGCCAGGCCAGCAAAGTCGCTTCATCGCCGTTGTCCATGCACAGCACATCGGCCTTGGCGCCCTGCTGCTGCAGCCACTGCTGCACGCGCAGGCCAAAGGCGCAGAAGGCCGCATATTCGCTGTCGCCCAGCGCCAGCACCTGGGCGCTATGCCCGGGCAGCGGCTGCGCCTGCTCCAGCACCTGGCGCACAAAAGGCAGGGCGTCATCGGGCGCATCACCCTCGCCGGTGGTGGACAGCAGCCAGAGGCTTTGCGCGCAGGCCTGCAAGTCGCCCAGGCGCAGCGCCTGCACTGGCCGCAGTTGCACCGCGCAGCCGCCGGCATGCAGCACGCGCGCAGTCTCATGCGCCAGGGCCTCGGCCCGGCCGGTCTGGCTGGCATAGGCCACCAGCACGGGTGCGCCCTGCTGCGTGCCCGCTTGCAGCGCGAGCTGCTCCTGGCGCTCAGCCCGGCGCTGGCGCCACAGGCGCCCAGCCACAGCGGCGCACAAGAGCGTATATCCACCCACCAAGCCTGCTGCGCCTGCCAACCGCGCAGGGCTTGCTATCCAATCGATCATCGCTTCATGCTGCCTGCAAAACGCTGCTGCCAGGCCGGCGTCATGCGGCGCAGGCCTTGCGGCTGCCCGGCGTCGGGATGGGTGTGGAATACCGCCGCCAGCTGCTGCTGCAGCGCAAACTGCCAGCCGTCCTCGGGGCCTAGCACCGTGAGCACGGTGGCCAGCGCATCGGCATGCATGCAGTCGCGGTGGTAGACAGTCACGCTGGTTAGCGCATGGGCCACGGGCCGGCCGCTGCGCGGGTCCAGGCTGTGTGAAAAGCGCCGGCCCTCATGCATGAACACATGCCAGTGGTCGCCCGAGCTGGCCAGCGCGCCATCGACCAGCGGCACCGCCAACGGCTCATCGCCGGCAACACCCGCCACGGCCACGCGCCAAGGCTGGCCGCCAGGCTTGTGCCCCCAGGCCCGGATCTCTCCGCCAATCTCCAGCAGCGCATGCTGCCAGCCCGCGGCGCGCAGGCGCTCGGCGACCCAGTCGACGGCATAGCCCTTGGCGATGCCGCTCAGGTCCAGCTGCAGGCCACCGGGCTGCAGCAAACGCCGCTGCTGCGGCTGCCACTGCAGGCGCTGGTGGCCGCAGACCTGCAGCGCGCGGTCAATAGCGGCCTGCGCAGGTGGCTGGCCGCTGTGCGGCGCTTGCGGGTCTGCACGCGGGCCAAAGCCCCAGAGCGAAACCAGCGCGCCGACGGTCGGGTCATAGGCGCCATCGCAGGCACGGGCCCAGTAGAGGGCCGCATCCAGCACCTGCGCCAGCTCAGGCGTCAGCGCGTGCCAGGTATCTGCAGCGGCGCCATTGAAGCGCGAGAGGCAGGAGTCCGCCTCCCAGTTGCTCATCTGCGCGATGACGGCATCGAGCGTTTGCTGCACCAGCGCCTGTACCGGCGCCAGCGGGGCGTAGTCGGGGTTGGCCAGGCGCAGCGACCAGGTGGTGCCCATCGTCACGCCCTGCAGGCTGTGCAGGCCGCCGTGCTGCGCATGCTGCATCGCAGGCGCCCTCCACGCTGGGGATGCAAAGGAGCGGCCGGCTAAAGCCTGACCCGCCAGGGCAGGCTGGCCTTCGCCCCGGGCCTGAGCCTGGGGGATCTGCCAGATGCCGGTGCCATAGTGGATGCGCGGTGCCGTGCTCATAGCCGCTCCGCGATCAGGCCAGCGCTTGTCCGTGTTGCTGTCACCGGCGACCGCGCCTTAAGGCAGCACTTCCAGGGTGGCGACATAGGCCAGGCGGCGTTCCTTGGCGATGGGGTTCGAGGTCTTGTCGTCGTTGACGTCCGCATCCAGCCAGTACATGCCCGCCGTGGGGAACTTGACCTTGACGTGGCCCTGCGCATCGGTCTTGAGCTTGATCTCGTTGACGGCATCGCGGTAGCGCTTGCCATCGGGCACCAGCACCACTTCGACATCGGCCGCCGGCTTGCCATCGACGTGGAAGGCAAAGGTGGCTTCCTCACCGACGACCAGGTCGTTGGGGTGGGTGACAGGCACCAGCTCCAGGCCCTTGCCGCTCAAACGCAGCGGGCTGGGCTTGCCCATGGTCACAAAGGTCTCGATGCGGCTGATGCTTTCTGCCACGCGCACCTCCTTGGCATCGGCGGGGATCTGCTTGGCAATCTCGTCGGCGCTGCCGCGCAGGCGCTTCATCTGGCCGGCTGCATCCTTGTAGGAGCCCATGACGCCGCTGTTGACGATGGCCAGCTGGTAGGTTCCCGCTTGCTCGGGCTTGAGGTCAAACACGCTGCGCAGCTCGCCCTTGTGGGCGTTCTTGGGCTCCACCGTGCTGCCATCGGGCGCGGTGATCACCAGCTTGTCCAGGCCTAGCGGGCGGTGGTTGAAGAAGAACATGTCATTGGACACGGCGGCATCGACCGTGACCCAGTCCGCCTTGGACAGCACGGTGCTCGAAGGCTTCATCCAGACGCTGTGGGCCTGGGCACCGAGGGCGGCACAGCTGAGCGCCAGCGCGGCGGCAATACGGGTGGCAGAAAACATGGGGACTCTCCTCAAAAATGTAGGTGTGTTGGATCAGGGCTTGAGTTCGAGCTTGATCTCGCCCAGCTCCGTCTTGCCCTGGGCCGACAGGCTGGTGGCCTGCTTGGCGGGCCATTCAAAAGGAATGCTCAGCAGCTCGCGGCCACCGACTTCGCGTGCGGCCTCGATCTGCAGCTTGTACTGGCCCGGCTCCAGCTTGGGCAGCGGGTTGCTGCCTTCGGAGAAGGACAGCGCATGCTTGCCTGCCGGCTTGGTCGGCTGGGTCACGCCATCAATGGGCACGCTCAGCTCGCGGCCTGTGCGGCGCCACCACTGGCGCATGTCCTTGAGCCATTTGGCGCCTTCGGCATCGCGCTTTTTCACCTCATACCAGACCGACAGGTTGGCTGCCACTGTTCCATCGGCGCGCTCCAGCCAGATGGCCACATAGGGGCGGTGGTATTCGGCCACCTCCAGGCGTGGCAGCTCAACGCCGACATTCAGCCCACCGGCAACGGCCGGCAGCCCGGCCACCGCCGTCAAGGCCACGGTGAAACGCGAAACAGTGCTTGTCATGTGCTCTCCTCAGAAAAAGTCGGTGCGGGTGTCGTCAGTGCACCAGCAGCAGCGCCAGCAGCGCCGGGACCAGCAGCCCCAGGCCCACCATGGGCCAGGTCATGGGGCGGCGGCCTGCATGCATCTGCAAAATGAACAGACCGGTGATGCAGAACACCAGGCAGGCGCCCGCAAAAATGTCGATGAACCAGGTCCAGGCCAGGCCCGCATGGCGGCCCTTGTGCAAATCGTTGAAGTAGGAGATCCAGCCCCGGTCGGTGGATTCATGCTCGGCCTGCCCATCGCCCAACGCAATGCGCACCCAGGCATCACCGCCTGGCCGGGGCAAGGCCACATAGACCTCGTCTTCACTCCACTCCACCGCACGCTGGCGGGTGTCGGCGCCCAGCTCTGCGCGCAGCCAGCCTTGCACATCGGCGGGCAGCGCCTGTGCCGTGTCTGCGGCCTCTTTATGGCTTGCAGCCGCCTGTTGCAGGCCCTGCAGCAGCGGCGCGGGCAAGGTCCCCTCGCGCAGCACCACGCTGGGCTTGGCCTCTATCTGCCCGGCATGGTTGAGCGTAAAGCCCGTCACCGCAAACAGCAGCATGCCCACCAGGCAGATGGCGGAGCTGACCCAGTGCCATTCATGCAAGGTCTTGAGCCAGTAGGCCCGCTGCGAGGAGGAAGACGCGTTGGCTTTCATGCGGAGAGAGGCAGGTTTCGGACCCGGCAGAGGCGAATGCCTACGCCGGGCAAAAGCAGGGATTCTAAGGAAAATAAATGCTAATGACTCTCATTTTCAAATACTTTACCCAGTGGAGACATGGGCAGGGCTCAGGTCTCCGCCCACATGCGCAGCAGGTTGTGGTAGTGGCCCGTCAGGGCGACGGTGTCTTCCGTCTCGCCCAATTGGTTGCGCAGCCGCTGGATGCTCTGGTCCAGTTCAAACAGCATCGTGCGCCGCGCATCATCGCGCACCAGGCTCTGGGTCCAGAAGAACGAGCTGACCCGCTCACCTCGCGTGACCGGCTCAACCCGGTGCAGGCTGGATGAGGGGTAGAGGATCAGGTCACCGGCAGGCAGCTTCACCTCGTGCATGCCATAGGTATCGACCACCACCAGCTCGCCGCCGTCATAGTCCTCGGGGTCGGAGAGGAACAAGGTCGATGACACATCGGTGCGCAGCCACTGCGCCTGTCCGGCCTCGCGGCGCGCAGCGCCGTCCACATGCAGGCCATAGGTCTCGGCTTGCGCATAGCGGTTGAACAGCGGCGCCATCGTGCGCGCGGGCAGCGCGGCCTGGAAGAACAGCGTATTGGCCGCCAGCGCGCGTTGGATGATGCGGCCCTGCTCCAGCGCCACGGGTGAGTTCTCGGGCAGTTGCCGGTTGCGCTTGACCTGCGCGCCCTGGCTGCCAACCGTGGCACGGCCGTCTATCCAGTCGGCAGCGTCGATGGCCGCGCGCATGGCGGCCACCTCGTCGCGCGTGAGTACATGGGGAATGTGCAGCATCATGGTGAGAGCTCCTCCATGAAAAAAAGCCCCGGCAGACGCGGGGCTGGTACCCAAAAAGACGAATTAGAAACTAAAGTTCGCCGTCACGCGCGCTGAGCGTGGAATACCGGGGAAGTAGCGGTAGCCGCTCTTGTTGATGGCCGCCACATAGCGCTTGTCAAACAGGTTGTAGACGTTCAGCTGGATATCCACGTTCTTGTTGATGCGGTAGCTGGCCAGTGCGTCAAACACCCAGTAGGACTCGGTAAAGTTGGGCGTGCCCACAGCACCATCGGTGCCGCGCTTGAGGCCGCTGGAGTAGCGTGCACCACCGCCGATGGTCAGGCCCGAGGAGAACTGGTAGCTGCTCCACAGCGACAGCGCATTCTTGGGCGTGTAGGTCAGGCCGCTGGATCCGTCCTGCGCCACGTTGGCGCCCGTGGCCACCTTGGTGTTCTGGATGGTGTAGCCCGCTGTCACGCCCCAGGCGGGGGTGATCTGGCCGGTGGCACCCAGCTCCAGGCCTTGCACCGTCTTCTTACCGGTCTGGTTCACTGAGCCATCGGAGTCGGTCACGATCTCGTTGGTGATCTCGGTACGGAACAGTGCGCCGGTCAGCAGCACCCGCTTGTCAAGCAGCTCCCACTTGGTGCCCACTTCCGCCGTCTTGGCCTTTTGCGGTGCCAGGTTGGGATTGCCGGCATTGTTGCCCACCGCAGACAGCGTAAAGTTGCTGCCGCCCGGTGGTTGCTGCGACAGCGCATAGTTCACATACACGCTGCCGTTGGGTGCGGGCTTGTACAGCAGGCCGGCCTTCCAGCTCAGCAGATTGCCCGAGGCCTGTAGGCCATCCGACGTGGTGGGCACCACGGTGCCAGCCGGGTTGGCGCCGCAAGGCTGGGTGGTGGAGGTGGCCGTGCAGACGGCCATTGCGTTGTACTTGGTCTTGTAGTGGTCCCAGCGCAGGCCCATGTTGGCTTGCCACTGGTCATTGAACTGCAAGGTGTCAAAGGCATACAGCGCGACGGTGTCGGTCGTGCCCTTGCTGTCCGCACCGTTGCGCGAATAGGAAGGCAGCGACACGCTGGAATCCGGGTTGTAGATGCTGACCGTGGGTACCGTGCCCGTCGTCGCCAGGCCGTAGTTGGTTTGCTCCTCGCGCGTCAGCTCCAGGCCGGTGCTCAGGCTGTGCTTGATCGAGCCGGTCGCAAAAGCCGTGGTCAGGTTGGTCTGGTTGGTCAGGATGCGGTTGACCTGGTCCTTGGTATTGATGTTGCGCGACATCGTCCAGGTGGCGGGATCAGCCGGATTGGGCGTCAGCAAGGAGCCTGGCGTCCAGGCGCCAGTGGTGGCGTTCTGCGAATAGCCGGTGGCCATGAAGGCCGACAGCAGGTAGTTCTGCTTGGTCTGGCCCCAGCGCGTGGTGTTGCGCAAGGTGGTGCCGGGCGCAATGTCATGCTCCAGGCGCAAGGTAGCCATGTCGGCGGTCACATCGTCGTGGTCCGAGGCCGTGCCGTAGAAATTGCTCGAATCCACGCGCGATGCGCTGTTCAGGAAGTTGCGGTAGCCGGGGTAGTTGCTGCGGTCGGGCGCACTGTAGCCGGGCAGGCCCATGGTCAGTACACCGCCGTCGGGCACATTGCTTTGCTTGACGTGCAGCAAGTTCAGGAAGACGCGCGTATCGGTGTTCAGACCAAAGGCGAACGATGGCGCCAGGCCCCAGCGGTCGTTCTTGACCTGGTCACGGCCAGCAACCCCGGCATCCTGCACCATCGCATTGAGGCGGAATGCCGTGCCGTTCTCGTGGCTCAGGCTGCGGTTCAGATCGATGGTGCTGCGCTTGTAGCTGCCGCTGCCAAAGCCCAGCGAGCCGCCAAAGCTGTCGGTCATGTTGGGCTGCTTGGTGACCATATTGATCGCGCCGGTGGGCGCGCTGCGGCCGTAATCGGTGCCGGCGGGGCCCTTGGTCACTTCGACCTGGTCGGTGTTGAACACATCGCGCGACAGCGCGCCGACGTCGCGCACACCGTCCACATAGATGCTGCTCGAGGTGTCAAAACCGCGCATGTAGATGGCATCACCCGTGCTGGTGTTGCCGTTCTCGCCCGCGTAGAAAGTGCCCACACCCGGCACATTGCGCAGCGCTTCGGTCAGGGTGGTGGCGCCCTGCTCCTTCATCACCTGCTCCTTGACCACCGAGATCGTCTGCGTGGTGTTCACCAGGGGCTGGGTGAACTTGGGCGAGGACAGCTGGCTGGGCTCATAGCCGGTCTCACGCGGCGCCTCCACCGTCACTTCTTTCAACGTCACGGTTGGTGCGGGCGCGGACGCGGGTGCGTTCTGCGCCAAAGCCGGCATACCCAGTACCGCGATGGCAGTCGCAGCCACCAGTCCTGCCGTAGGGGCAGGAACAGCAGCTCCATGTTTGCGACTTTTGATATATGTATTTGGTTTTGTCATAAACGAGGAAAGCAAAGTAAAGAAAACGCTTGCAGATCCATCGGCTTGGAGGAAGAAACCCGTCCAGACCGCAGAACATGAGCAAGCGCTAACTCGCAATGATAACGATTCTCGTTATTAATTTCACTTAGCTTTCGCCAAACCCCGCCTTCTGTCGCGATGGGGCAACAGACCGATGACCTGGCATCGCTGCTGACGACGCCAGTCGTTCCATCGCACGGGGGCAGCAGGCGCTGCGGTCGCCGAGGTGCGGCCATGCGAGAATCCCCGCCTGGCTCAGCCCAGACCCTGTCAAAGCCATTGCATGTCCTCCACAATGCCAGTCATTCATCCGGCCCAGGCGTTCTGGCGCGACCCGGCCCTGCCCTTTGTGGAAAGCCGCCGCGCCAGCCAGAGCCGGGCCTGCTACAAGCCGCACCACCACCCGAGCTTTTCCATCGGCGCGGTCGATGGCGGCCACAGCGTCTTCACCGGCGCGGAGGCCGGCCCCGTCCGGCTGTCGCCAGGCGCCCTGGTCTTTGTGCCGGCCGAGCGTGTGCATGCCTGCAACCCTGCGCCCGATGCCGCCTGGAGCTACCAGATGCTGCACCTCGATGCCGCCTGGCTGCAGGCGCTGCGTGAGGAATACGCCGACCCGGCCAGCATGGCCAATGAGCCAGTGCGCATCGTCAATGACCCGGCCCGCTACCAGCGCTTCTGCCAGCTCAATGCCCAGTTGTTCTCCCAGGCCGACGTGGCCGACAAGGAAGCCAGCCTGGTCGAGTTCATCGGCGACCTCGACAGCCAGCAAGGCCTGCACATCCACGCCCTAGCGGTACCAACGCAATTGGCGCGGCAGATCCGCCCGGCGCTGGACTGCCTGCGCGCCAGCCCCTGCGCCAGCGTGCCACTGCACCACTTGGCAGCCCTGACAGGCATGAGCCGCTACCAGACCATCCGCGCCTTTCGCAAGGCAACGGGCATGGCGCCCCATGCCTGGCAGCTCAACCAGCGCATCAATCTGGCCAAGCAGCAGCTGCGCGGGCCCGATGGCATAGCCGCCGTGGCGCAACAGCTGGGCTTTGCCGACCAGGCGCATTTTCAGCGGGTGTTCAAGGCGCATACCGGCGTCACGCCGGGCTGCTTTCGCAAGACCCATTAGTCGTAGCCCATAGCAAGCGCTGCAATTTCGTTCAATACAAGGCATGCGGCAGCCGCCACCATGCAAGGCCATCCCCCGCCTGGTCCTTTTGCATGCAAGAGTTTTTGCTGATCGCCGCAGCCCATTTTCTGGCGCTGCTCTCCCCCGGTCCTGATTTTTTTCTGATCGCCCGCACCTCGCTGGCCAGCGGTTGGCGCAGCGCTGGCGCCGCCTGCCTTGGTATCGCGCTGGCCAATGGCGTGTTTATCGTCATGGCCTTTGCCGGTGTCGCCGCGCTCCAGCCGGGCAGCCAGTTGTTCACCCTGCTGCAGCTGGCCGGCTGCGGCTACCTGCTCTACCTGGGCCTGCTGTTTATCCGCCATGCAGGTAAAAGCGCGCTGGGTGTTGCGGTCAGCCCGGGCCAGGCTGCGCCTGCCCGCACCAGCTGGCGCCGCGCCGCCGGCATGGGTTTTCTCTCGGGCATTCTCAACCCCAAGAATGCGCTGTTCTACGCCAGCCTGGCCGCCATGCTGACGGGCCCGCATGCCAGTGTGGGCTGGAAGCTGGTGTACGGCAGCTGGATGTTCAGCATCGTGCTGCTCTGGGACTTGCTGATTGCCGCACTGATCGGCAACCCGGCGGTGCTGCGGCACTTTGCGCAGGCACTGCCGTGGCTGGAGCGCATCTCTGGTGGGGTGTTGATCGTGCTGGCCCTCGGGGTGATCGCGGCGCTGGGGCTGGGTTGAGGGCCTGAATTGCGGGAGGCTATGTCTGAGCGGGATCTCCAATCCCGCAGCGCCCTTGAGACCTTCAAATCAAAGAACAACAGGACCAACCATGCGCCGCATGGCACAAACACGAAAAAGCCTCAGAGTATTTCTACTCTGAGGCTTGACGTTTGGTGCGGCTGGCAGGAATCGAACCCACGACCCCTTGGTTCGTAGCCAAGTACTCTATCCAGCTGAGCTACAGCCGCTAATTATCGATGCTATGGCGGAGAGGGAGGGATTCGAACCCTCGGTACGTTTGCACGTACGCCTGATTTCGAGTCAGGTACATTCGACCACTCTGCCACCTCTCCGCAGCGCCGAAGCTGAAATTATAGCAGGCAATTGGGAGGTCTCGGGAAGAAACGTGGGTTTCTGAAAAATTGATGTGCTGGAAGTTGGTCAGCACGGTCATGGAGCCGTTGCGGCCCGCAATGGGCTGCCGCCATGACAGGGCAAGCAAGGGTCGCAACGCTTGTCTCAGCAGTCACAGTCCATCTTAGTAGCAACGCCGGGGCCGGGTAGCTGGGAAGGTTGGAACTGACGGGTCCCGCCTGGGGCAACGAGCAGTCCCAACCCTCAACAGGTCAGCGCATTCTGGAGCGGCGCAAGCCCATCGCGGCGAAGCCGGCCATGACCAAGGACAGCAGTGCAAGTGCCCATTGGCTGAGCGAAGGCACTGGTGTGGGGATCGCAGTCGGGGTGTTCTGCTTGACGAGCGTGTTTGTGATGGCCAGAGTCAAGTTGCCTCCCAATGGCACAGGCCCAGTCGCTGCGGGCAGCGTGGCAGCTCCCCACCCATAACCACTGGGCGCTGCAGGCAACGCGCCCTCTGCTACCGAGCAGGAGCTGCCAGCAGTAACCGTGATCGGTTCGGCTGTGCCTGCATTGTTCACGACGGCGATGCTGCCTTGCTGGCTGAGGTCGGGCAAGACACAGGTGAGCGTGAACGGAATGCTGCCACTAAATGCGGGAGCACCCTCAGGGCCCACGACCGTCTTGGACACCTGTACCGTGCCCGTATTAGCCTGGGATTGCAGGTACCAGTTGTTGCCCACCTTCCGCAGTTGATACGCATACTGGCCCGCTACCACCGCGCCTCCTGCCAGTGCGAATGTCCCATCCGAGTTTCCATCAACTTGCACTACCAGTATTCCGTCACCCGTGGTTGCGGCGCCCGTACCGGCTAGGTTGCGCACATCCAGCAGGGCATTACCAGTGGTGTCGCCAGTAATGTGTATCTGGTCTGTTGGAGAACTGGAGTCGCCGAGGGCGGTGTCGAGACGCAAAGTTCCGCCGCTGCCCGCGTGCCCGCCATCTACGGTGAAGGTGTCACCGGTTTGCGGCGTAGTGCCGCTGAGGTCCACCAAACCTGAGATATTGTTCACATTACCAATCACGGTACGCGAGGCGCTGGCTGCAGCAAGAGTGCCATTGCCTTCCAAATTCAGGGAGGCTAGCGAGGCGTCTGCAGTCAGGTTCCAAACGGCAGCGTCGGCTAGAGTTACTGTCAGAGCGCTGGCAGAGTCCTGCACGCTGGTGCCAGTGTAGTTACCACCACTGGCTCGGAAGCTGGGCTGCGCGCCCGTCGCGGCACTCCATAAGGTGGTGGCAGTGACGGTGGCATTTGTCAAATTGGTAGTAGGACTTATGGCGCCTGAATAAGCGAATCCAGTCACCGCCGTCATCGCCAAGCCACTTCCTGCCACCAGTGGCGAAATATGGGCACTGGAGATGCTGACCGCAGTACCTGTCGGATGATTAAGTGCCGAATCAGGACCCATACTAAGGGTCGCGTTGCCTTGGATGTTAGCGGCTGAAGCGCCCCCGCTGCCTACGTCTATACGCAGCCAACCGTTGATCGTAGATTGTGCATTTGCATTGGTGAGAAAGCCCACCGATCCCGCGCCATCCACACGAATCTGAGTGTTGCCGGAGCCTAACAGCCGGGCATCTCCTGTCAGCACGCGGATGCCAGTGGCCCCAGGGTCACTCGGCGCACCTGGGTCGGGAGGTGCTGCCGGGCGGGCGCCAAAGTCGATGTTGGCGCTGTTGTATCGAATGGTGCCACCACCCTCGGCACTCAGGCCCCGATGTGCGCCTGCGCCAGTATGGCGAAGCACAGTGTGACCACCAATGACCACTAGCCCGGTTGACCCATTGGCCATGATGGCACGGCGTGTTGCGCCATTGGCTGCCATGGTGACGTTCACATCACCGCCTATGTTGATGGTGCCTCCGGTGCCAGATTGCCCCCCTGCCGAGATGCCATAGGAATTGGTTGCTCCCCGCTGCACAACGGTCACTGCGCCCTGCGCCACAATTTGTCCATTGGCTATAGCCGTTACAACTCCTTGCCCGCCACTCGATGCAACGTTGTTTGCATTGGCGACTACGTTGTTGGGAATTGTAAGAATGCTACCTGCATCGTTGGCCAACAAAGTGTTGTTGGCGTTGCTGGCACCGGTGTAGCTGCTGCCTGTGGCGATGCAACTGTCGCCCCCAGTGGCTTGCGCCCGATCAGCGTTATCAATGCAGGCAGCTTGCGCCAAAGGCGTAAGGACCGCACTTGTAACAATGCTTGCGACACATGAGAGAGACCGAAGATTAGAGCGTAGAAGAGCGGGCGGAGAAGACATCCAACTAAGTCCTTTGCAAGATGATTGGTGGAACAGTTTAGGATGCGGACATAAAAAATTGAGGGTTTATGTATAACAACAACTGCAAACAATTCCAAATTTATTTCGAAAATCTGGCCTCTAGTTAGTGAAATACATTCACAGAGGTCCTCTGAAAGAAATAGGTATACCCGCAAGTAGCGTTGTTGCACCAATCCCGTCCTCAACTAGCGTAGGCTTAGCCGCTCGGTAGCAAGTTCTGCCATCATTGCGCAGCAGCTCGCGACTGATGGTGGAGGCAGCTCGTCTCAAGCGTCTGGCGATGCAGCGAATCGATTCGCCAGCAGCCAATGCTCGGGAGATCTCTTCTCTCTCAGACATCGTTAACGCTAAGCGAGACCGATGCCTGGCTGGCGGGCGAATGCCGCCCGTTGCACTTAGGATGGTGTGGATTGAGGTGTGCGCCCGGTCAAAGAGCTTGCCGATCTCGTGCAAGGTATCGCCTGCTTTCCAGCGATCCCACATCAGCGCTTTCTGAGCTTCGGTGTAGTAAATCCGCGGTCTTTGCTTCATACAAACACTCCTTCAGCCTTAGGCAGATATTGTGTTGCATTGACCAGTTGAATTCACAGTCGTTACCGAACAGCCCGCCCCGCCCTCAACCCCTGCGGGGCCGGGCGGGGCGACCAGTTCGAATGTCGCAATATATTCCGGGAGTGTAGGCTAGCTGCAAGCAACTATCAAACTGAGATAGCCTCGAAGCCACACGGAGAGGTGCCGAGGCGATTCACGAAAGACCTAGCCGCTACACTCATAGTCCAAACTCCAAAGAAATTCCTCTCGGCCCAGCCTCGCACGCCGGGCCGGTAGTGACGGTGAGGCGTCAGACAACGAAACAGGTGCTGCTCGGAAACGTCGCTATAAAGATACCCCGCGTTGCATCACAGCATTCTTGCGCTAATATCCTCGCATTGGTTTTGCCGACGCCGTGCCCTCCCACACCCTCCCTCAATGAAATTGCACGGCATCCCTGCCCCACCAGGGTCGGCATTCTTATCGACAGCCTTTGCCACCCTCACGGGTGGCTTTTCTTTGTCACGACCCTAAGAGAACGCGCACCAGCAGTCTTGGCTAAGACCTCCAGTGTCATATGCATCAGCGCCCTGAATGACGATTAAAATTGAAGCTTGCATATGACGGGGACTGCCATCCAGGATGCCAGACATGCCCAATACTCAGACGTCAATATCCGAAACACCTATAGGCGACCAACTACCGCTGCGAGTGAAGACGATTCTCGAACGGAATGGCATCCATACGATTGAGGGAGTTCGTAGTGCCTATCCGAGCGAACTGCTGAAGATGCGCGGGATGGGCATGTTCCGGTTCAAGCAGATAGAGGCTGCGCTCTTCCCGGGCAAGTCCTTCATCCCAGCGCGGATCTACTCGGCCGTACGCCACATCAAAGGCTCATCTCTTAACGGTGTCTTCGCCCCAGAAACGGTTCAAGCTTTGGCTCGTGGTGGGATCACTACCGTTGAGCAACTGCTTGCAAGGGAGCCCAAGGTGCTGCTAAAAATTAGGGGTCTCGGCATCCATAAGCTCCGGGAGATCGAGGATACCCTTCATGAGCGTAAAAAGGACTAGGCAGAACGCATCTCAGCTAGCTAACAAACATCAGTGCTTAAAGTCGGCTGCCGACCCATAGCTGACACTCATCTCCAATTAGCATGCGTTGGCTTCGGAGCAATTGCCGCAGATCGAGGTAAGCCACTAGAGCTCCCTGCTATTCCAGAAACATGTGCCTCAAAGCCCATCGTTCGAGCTACGAGATGCGAGGTTTGCATTAATCCAAGAAGACACATCCGTCACCGGAATGCTGTGGATCTGGTTGAAGGTACCACTCTTGTCCCACGCCATGCCTCGGCCCTGGGCAAAGGCAGCACGGTACTTGCTCATCATGTTTTGTGGATCGCGCGCCAACTCATCCAGTAGGTACTGCACAGTCCATATCGACCTGGTGAAAGAGCGGTTAAGACCTGCTTCTAATTTGTCCGCTACCTCGCCATAAGTAACCGTGTCACCTGCCAGGTACACGATCTCGTTGCGGATACGCGGTTGTGCGAACATCACTTCCGCTGTCAGTGCGCCGATATCATCGGGTGTGGTCAAAGTTACAGCGGTGTCGAGGCTGCCCAGCGCGTGAACTACATCTTTTTGCAAGTCAACGACGCCGAACTCGGGCTCGAACAGATAACTCATGAACATGCCAGTGGAGATAATGACCCATTCCATTTGGTTCTGGCTACGCAGCAGCTCGCGCACGTCGAGCTGAGCGTCAAAAATATCCTGTGGACCACCGCGACCGATCACGTCGAAATCGACCCCGAACTGCCAGGGGAAGTATCGAGGAATGCCAGACTGTAACGCTGCTCGCGCCAGTTTCATCGGTGTGTTGATACCGGCGGCATAGCCCACGCAGCCGATCACTGTGTCAAAGCGCGCGAAAACCAAGGCAAGCTCATCGATGGAGCTATTCACAAGATCACCCAGGACGATTTCGATGCCAAGGCTTCGAATCTCCGCGATATCTCGCTGCTTGGCAGGCTCGGAGGATTTCACGGCACTGGTGCGCAGCAGCACGCTGATCTTGGCACCAGCCACGCTCTTGGCGCGGCGCGCGAGGTTGCGGAGCACCGGCAGGCCCAGTTCACCGGCACCGAGGACGAGGATGTTTTGAGAATTAGCGTTAGGATCTGATTGGTTCATCGTATAGCCAAACAAAATGTGAGTTGGACCAGTCTAGCCACTCATCGCAGTCAATGTAAGAAGGCACACGCGTGATACCGGGAGCAAAACCACAGTGAATAGAGACGAAATTCTGCAACACGCGCAAGCCGTTTGCGACGGCCTGCGGGACGATGACGATGGGGTGCGACGCGAGCTGCTTGCACACGCCGGAAACCGCTGGTCACTTGGCATTCTTCACACGCTGGGCGTGTATGGCAAATTGCGCCACGCGGAGATCGGCAGACGTATGCACGGAGTCACCCAACGCATGCTTACGCTGACACTGAGATTACTGGAACGTGATGGCTTGGTGCTCCGCCATGACTTTGAAGAGGTGCCACCTAGAGTGGAGTACGAGTTGTCAGAAACCGGCTTGGAGCTGCTCTTGCGCATGGTGCCGCTGTGGACATGGATCGTCGAAAATGCAGACCACTTTCGAGAAGCTAGGCAAACGTTTGACACCCTTCACCGCGATGCAGATTCATAGCCTGCCGAGGTGCCGACTGATAAGCGGTCCACCAGGTCGCCATTCCGACGGCTGCTACTGGCCGTTACCGGACAGCCCGCCCCGCCCTCAACCCCTGCGGGGCCGGGCGGGATGATCAGTTCGAATGTCGCAATATATTCCGGAAGTGTAGTGCAGCTGCAAGCAACTATCAAACTGCGATAGTCCCGAAGTGGTACGGAGAGGTACCGAAGCGCAGCAGGGGAAACCTGGGCGCTACCCCCATAGTCCAGGAACCTACAAAACTCGTCTCGGAACCATCTCGCATGCCGAAGCTCAACCACGAGCAAAGCAGCATACAGAAGCCAACCCAACACCCCGGAAACGTGGTCTACGATCCCATGCCCGACACCCGCGCCCCGCCCGACAGCCCCCTATGGGGGCGTCGTGGCGGGCGGGGCGCTGGGGTGTCGGACGCAGACACATGGTAGGCCGAGCAATGGCAGCCCACTCCAAACCCACGACCCGAACTCCCCCCCGCCCTCCCCCCCCAAAAAGGGGGGGGGGGGGGGGGGGGGGAGGGGGGGGGGGGACCGGGGTGGTAGGGTCCATGCAGGAATGTGAACGGGTAGCAGCAGGAACCCAAGCTCAGATCAAAGGCCACAGCATAGGAGCCATCGACCCGCGATAGTGCCAAAGTGGCACGGAGTGGTACCAAAACGCTGCACGGAAAAACTAGCCGCTACCCCCATAGTCCAAGCGCCCACGAAACTCACCTCGGTACCACGTCGCATGCCGAAGCCAGCTAGCAAGGCCTGGCACCGCTAGAACGGTACACACCCACCCGAATTTCGGGGTAGCCGGGCGGGATTAGGGTGTCTCGATTGAAGGATGAAAATTTAAGGCGTTCAAGCCATCCCGCATACACCGGCGGAGACAGCCAAGCTTTGACAGGCTCAAAGCGAGCCAAATACCTTCAGCCCCTGGTTAGCTCAAATGCGCTTGCGGGAAGGCTTGACTTGCGCATTGCTCACAGCGACCCCAACCGCTTCAAACATCTCGAAAACTGAAATACCAAGGCCGTTTGCAATCACCTCCATCGCATTCAAGGTAGGGTTCGCCTGACCTCGTTCAATACGGCTGAGGTATGTCTGATAGAAGCCGCACTTCTCACCAAACTCGACTTGACTCAATCCAAGTTCAAGTCGCTTGTCTCGTACGAATTCTCCAAAGTGCTGGGCTAGGGTCTTCACCCCTCCAACTCTCGGTGTTATGCTCTAATTCACATAAACACTAATTCGTATATTTTGCACTCTAGGATGTCCAGAAAGCCCATGTACGACCTCTACCACGCAGACCAAAACGACCAATGGCGCTACACCCTGGGCACATCAGGCACACGTCCATTGATCACTATCGGCCTCAATCCAAGCACGGCCACGCAGGAAAAATCTGACCCCACCGTAGCCAGGGTGCAGAAGGTCGCCGCGCTCAACGGATACGACGGATTCGTGATGCTCAACCTCTACCCCGTGCGAGCCACTGATTGGAGTGCTCTACCCACCCGAGCTGATGCCGAAGCCTACGCCCGCAATCTCGATGAGATGGAAAAATTGATCGCGCAGTACGAGACCCCAATGCTATGGGCTGCGTGGGGTGAGACTGTGGTGCGGCGCTCGTACTTCCTGAAGGCTCGGGATGAGCTGTATGCGCGGGTCGCAAAGCTCTCGCCGCAGTGGTGCATGTTCGGCGAGCCCACCGCCAGCGGCCATCCAAGACACCCTAGCCGCCTCAACTACGACTGGAAGTTCCAACCCTACACGCTGGACTAGTCCGCGGCACACGCCCTGCATCTCTGGTCGGCCTCGCACCGAATCCTCGCAAGAAAACTCCTGCAGTGCCATCGTCCGCATAGGGCTCGGCACGCCCGCGGCTACCCCCCTTCCGACCGCTGCAAACGCTGCTGAAAATTTTGTCCATCTACCCATCACAGCACACGAGAAGGACAAGCAGGACATGCCCATTGAGATTGCAAACACCCGATCCGGAGGTGGTACCTATGGCCGCTAAGGAACTAGGAGCCCAGCAGGTGGCCAACATCTGGCGGAGGGGATCGACACACGTCGGAGGCGTGCGCGGCCTAGTGCTGAACGTCACGATGTACGGATCGCGTAGCTGGCTGCTGCGCTACCAGGTGGGCGGCCGCCGTCGCGACCTGGGTCTGGGGTCCTATCCCTCGGTCACCCTCGCCCAAGCCAGGGACCTGGCACGCGAAGCTCGCCTCAAACTGGCACGCGGTATCGATCCAGTAGCCGACGCACAGCGCCTACGTACCCAACTGGCCCAGGAGATGCAACGAGCCATCACGTTCGCAGACGCCGCTACCAAGTACATCGACGCGCATGAGAAGGGCTGGAAGAACATCAAGCATGTGGCGCAGTGGCGCTCATCCCTCGCTACCTACGCCAATCCTGTACTGGGCAGGGTACCAGTGGCAGCAGTCGATGTAGAGATGGTGCTGCGGGTGATCGAGCCCATGTGGACCACCAAGACGGAAACAGCCAATCGGGTGCGGGGCCGGATCGAATCGGTACTGGACTGGGCAGTGGCCCGGGGCTATCGCAAGGATGCCAACCCGGCGCGCTGGAAGGGACTCCTGGACAAGCTACTACCGGCGCCAGCAAAGGTTACCAAGACGGTGCACCACCGTGCTATGCCCTATGCCGATCTACCCGCGTTCATGGTGCAGTTGCGAAGCCAGGAAGGCAATGGCGCGTTGGCCCTGCAGTTCCTGATCCTGACGGCAACACGGTCGGGCGAAGTGCGGGGAGCAAGGTGGGATGAGATCGATGTTGCCAACCGCGTATGGACGATCCCAGCCGAGCGGATGAAGGCCCATAAGGAGCACCGCGTCCCCTTGTCAGATGCAGCGATAGAGATCCTCAAGAACCAACGCGAGGTCGTACCTGCATCGTGCCTCTATGTGTTCCCGGGCTACCGGGCAAGTGCCGATCCAGAGACGGGAGCGCCGCTCTCAAACATGACGCTAACTGCAGTCCTCCGTCGCCTGAATGTGGACGCCGTGCCGCATGGATTCCGCTCTACGTTCCGTGACTGGTGCGCCGAGAAAACGCAGTACGCCAATGAGGTCGCGGAGATGGCCCTCGCACACACCGTCGCGAGCAAGGTGGAAGCCGCGTATCGACGCGGAGACATGCTGGAAAAGCGCCACGCACTCATGCAGGACTGGGGCAGCTACGCCATGACCGACGGTCATACCCTCGGGCAACCTGCGGCAATAAAACCTACGACCGCGACCGAAAGCGCCAACTAAAAAACCCGGCCACAACACCGGTCAATCAACACATCTGATCCACAAATAGAAAAGGAAACATCATGCGATTTCGTAATCCAGCCAGCGGGCACATTGAAGAATTCGGGGAAGCCACATGGCTATGGATGCTGCTACTCGGCCCCATCTATCTGGCCTACAAACAGATGTGGCTGCAAGCGGCGATTGCGGCAGTCATTGCGGTATTCACGGGTGGCGTGTCATGGGTGTTCATCTACCCGTTCATCGCTAAGCGCATCGTCCGAGCACACTATGCAAAGGCGGGATGGTCCGAGGTGGCGGACGGCGCCGTCGTTACCAACGCCAGCGGTGCGCGAACGATTGACGTCCAAATACTGCCCAAGGCACCGGATGGTCACTACCGCACGCTATCGGAAGTACACATCAAACTGGTGCGATGGACGCCATTCGAGCAGAAGTTCACGCAAGAAGATGCCGCGCAACGCCTGAGAGAGCAGACGCTGGCACTAGGCGGCAATGCCATCATCAATGTGCGCTATGAGCAAAAGGACAAGACGCATTCGACAGCGGGCTATGTCGAGGCATGGGGAACCGCCATCATCAATGAGTCAGACACCATTGCATGCCCCTACTGCGCCGAGACGATCAAGCGGGATGCTGTGCGCTGCAAGCATTGCACAGCAGATCTAGCAGGTACCCGGACATGAGGATAGCCCGAATCTCCGGTATAGCGAGAAATACCCTCCTGGCCCTACCGTGTGCCGCCGCGATATTGGCCATGGGGGAGGTCATGGCTGCATCCTCCGATTGCTACGCGATCAAAGATGGGGACAAACGGGCGTACTGCCTGGCGGTGGTCAAGAGGGACTATGGGTACTGCCATCGAATCAAGGATGGCGACAAGCGCAATCAGTGCATGGCAGAGATCAAGGGGACGCGCAGTAACTGCTACGCGATCAAGGAGCAGGATGCACGCAAGGCGTGTCTGGCTCAACACCGAGATAAGTGATACTAGAACTATCTAATTCATGGAAGCCTAGACATGCGCAGGCTGCGTCACCTCACTAACCGGCATCGCTCCCCATCAACAAATATAGCTCTCGGCCTCCTACTGGCCTTCAACGCAGGTGCGATAAATGCTGGCGGCTTCCTTGTCTTGCACATGTACACGTCTCACATGACTGGATTCGCATCGCAGTTGGCTGACGCCCTAATACTCAGTGACAACAAACTGCTACTGAACGCAACGGGAGCCATCATAGCGTTCATGATAGGAGCGGCAACCTGTTCTTTTCTGGTGAACTGGGCGCGTCAGCACGGGCTTTACGGTGTGTATGCAATCCCCTTATTACTGGAGGCATTGATGATGCTTAATTTCGGCCTGATTGGTACTGTTACGCTTACTTGGAACACTCCTTTCGCATTACCACTTACAGTTTTGCTACTTTCATTCATGATGGGCCTACAAAACGCGGTAGGGTCAAAGACATCAGGCGGAAGCATCCGGACCACGCATATGACTGGAAACATTACTGACCTGGGCATGGAACTTGGAAAAATAATGTTCATTACCCGTATGAGCTCTAAAAAGACCCGAAGAGTTCAACACAATTGGCGGAGACTCCATGTGTCTTTAGGTTTGCTTGGGATGTTCATAGTTGGAGGCGGTACAGGCGCTCTTGGCTTTAAGTTCTTCGGTTTCATTTTTGTTCTCCCGTTGGCCGCACTATTACTCACATTATCTATCCCGCCATTGCTTCGCGACGTGAATAAAATTAAGAGCCAGATTACATCCAACAACTAAAAATATAGTAACGCACAAATACAATAGCACTTCAAATTGCCTGAGCACCTCTCGTACTGAAGGAAGGTCAAAAGATAGAGAGTTTTAAGGTCAACCATCAGGCTCTAAAGCTTGCCATCTCGGAGCATGGCTTCAGGAGGCAACGCCAAACACTGCAACACCGTAGGTGAGCTGGAAAATAGAAATGCCACACTATCCATATACACCCATATTTCATTAATTCTCAATTTTCAGCCTATGAGTCGCATCTACGGGGCAGGTCATGGGCGCTTGCTACGCGATCAAAGATGAAGGCAAGACAACGTATTGCTTGGCGGCAGTGAAGCGAAGCCAAGGATAATTCCATTGCCTAAATGATAGCGACTAGCGTAATCATTGCACGGATGAGGTCTAGTGAACGAGGAGTAACTTCAGGAGCACGACATACGCATGGGATGGTTGGCAACCCGCGAAAATGTTAACTAATCATAGGTGCAGACAACAAGCCAACGGCCCAGATCAATGTCACGATAAAGTAAGCATGACGGAGCAAGCATTGCACGGAGCGTTCAAATAGCTATTTGCAAATGTTATTTAACCGAAATTAAGCACTATCGACACCGGGCAAGATCAATGATTTACGAACTATTGACCAAAGAACAAATTGAGCTCGGCTATCAGCGATTCCTTAAGCACCACCCCCACGCAAAGACTCAAGTGAAAGAAAGGTCTGAAAAAATGGCAGATATTTTAGGAATAAAAATATCTGACCTTCAACACATTGAAACGGCTAACATTCTCATTGAATATGCGAATTTTCTGGGCATTGACAGCTTCGAGTATCTGCTTCAATTTGCAATCGGAAATAAAGAGCATCGCAAAACAATCATAGGATGGCGCAATGAACTGCTATCAAATGCTATTGGCAGCAAGAAGTGAACCAGATCGCTACTGGAAAATAATGCCATTACCCATCAGAGATCATTAAACATCGATGATATTTATCGAGGTGATGCGACTGCTGACCTATTCCCCGTCAATACTGGATGAGCACAAGGTGGTTCCGCATCAGAAGTCAAGCATCGATATCAAATCACCCGACATCAGATTGTAAACTAAGGTCATCCATCAGAGAAAGTCAGATCTGATCAACTATGATCAATCGATCAGAAATGATCACCAAGATCAGATCAGATCACACTCCAGATTGATAGGACTAATTGTGGCAAACCTTACAGACAGCTTGAACGAACTGATGACTCTCGAAGGCGCAACTTGCGCAGCAATCGTCGACTACACCAGCGGGATGACCCTGGCCAGCGCTGGCTCAGGCATCGACATGGAACTGGCCGCAGCTGGCAACACCGAAGTCATGCGCGCCAAGGTCAAAACAATGAAGTCGCTCGGCCTCAATGAACAGATTGACGATATCTTGATTACATTGGGCAAGCAGTATCACGTCCTGCGCCCCTCACACAAGGTCGATGGCGTGTTCATTTACTACGTACTCGATAAGAGCCGCGCTAACCTCGCACTGGCTCGCCGCAAAATTAGCGATGTCGAATCGACTATGACCATGTAATCGTAAAGAATGCAGGATAAGCCGAAAGATAGACGGCACCCAAAACATCGGGTGCTATATTAAATACAGCGATATCCGGATATGCGATAAGCAAGGACGCTGCAAATACTCCCAGTGATACTCCCATATGCCCAGGATCACAGTAGGTAACCTGGAAGGTAGAAATGCAAAACGGGCCACATGGGCCCGTATTTCATAAATTCTTAACTAGGAGGGAGGGATTCGAACCCTCGGTACGTTTGCACGTACGCCTGATTTCGAGTCAGGTACATTCGACCACTCTGCCACCTCTCCGCAGCGCCGAAGCTGAAATTATAGCAGGCAATTTGCGGGTCTCGGGAAGAAACGCAGATTTCTTGGAAATTGTGATGTACAAGAGGGTGCCCATCACCAGCACGGGGACCATGGCGGCTGGTGACGGGCAAGCACTGCGAAGATGCTCTCCGGTGCCTGGGTCTCTGTAGCTACTACCCTGGCTAGACCAGGGATGGGTGAGTTGGAGGGGTGGAGCTGACGAGTACCACCTGGGGCAACGAGCAGTCTCCACCCTCAACAGGTCAGCGCATTCTGGAGCGGCGCAAGCCCATCGCGGTGAAGCCGGCCATAACCAAGGACAGCAGTGCAAGTGCCCATTGGCTGAGCGAAGGCACTGGTGTGGGGATCGCAGTCGGGGTGTTCTGCTTGACGAGCGTGTTTGTGATGGCCAGCGTCAAGTTGCCTCCCAATGGCACAGGCCCAGTCGCTGCGGGCAGCGTGGCAGCTCCCCACCCATAACCACTGGGCGCAGCAGGCAACGCACCCTCTGCTACTGAGCAGGTGCTGCCAGCAGTAACCGTGATCGGATCGGCTGCGCCTGCATTGTTCACGACGGCGATGCTGCCTTGCTGGCTGAGGTCGGGCGAGACACAGGTGAGCGTGAACGGAATGCTGCCACTAAATGCTGGAGCACCCTCAGGGCCCACGACCGTCTTGGACACCTGTACCGTGCCCGTATTAGCCTGGGATTGCAGGTACCAGTTGTTGCCAATCTTCTGGAGAGAATAGAGAAACTGACCTGCTATCAGTGCCCCACCGGGCAAGGCAAACGTACCCGAAGAGCTTCCGTCAACCTGCGCAACCAGGATGCCATTGCCGGTAGTAAGCGCACCCGTTCCACCCAGGTTGTTAACCTGCAAAACGGTGGAACCTGCTGTACCACCTGTGATATGAAGAACATCCGAGGCAGAGCTGCTGTCTCCCAGCACGGTATCGACCTTCGCCACACCGACGCTATCAAAGTCGCCATGGATAGTGGTTGTCGCGGTCGTCCCTTCTTGCAGATCCAGGGTTGATGCCGCATTGGAGAGCTTCAAGATACCCGTATTGGCAGTATCGAACAAATCACCGGTCAAACGCAGTGCCCCGCCATTTTGGACATCAACCGTCTCCCAAAGTGTCAGGTTGGCTCCAAGAGAGGGGTTGTTCGCACTGGCAGTGAAAGCACGCAAGCTGATGCCATCAATATTGAACTGGTCCGTGCCTGCCCCTCCATCGAACAGGGGAACCTGGGTCACATCAATGTCCCCAGAGAGAGTGATGACGTCATCACCATCCCCCATGGATATGCTGCCAATTATTGCGCCCCCGCTCGCCTGTAAATTATCGGCTCCAGCTCCGAGACTCACACTCCCGACAAGGGGCGTGTCCGATATTTTGTGTAAACGGGACGGGCTTCAGTTGATGGAGATGCGGTCTCCGAACTGAATGGTAAAG